>CANQXU010000202.1 GCA_947627865.1 uncultured Paenochrobactrum sp.
AATGGACGCTGGAAGAATAATTGCTTGTTTACTTCATCCACCGCTTAATATCCTGAACTTGCTATAAATTACGGCAAAGGAAACTCGAGTACAACTCTCAAGCCATTTCCTGCCGGATTATCCTGAAGCATGATTTTGCCACCATGCAATTTCATGACAGCCTTAGCCAAACTCAAGCCAAGACCAGAACCAGGTTGCGAGCGGCTTTTTTCAAGCCTTACAAAACGCTCAGTCGCATACTCACGCGCCTCTGCTGGAATACCAGAACCATTATCATCAATAATAACGTCTAGATTGCTATCCGTTTTCAGCATTGAAACAGATACTTTCATCCCGCCATTATCACTATTTGCATATTTAATTGCATTATCAATCAGATTTGAAACCACCTGCCCAACGAGCTCACGATTAATACGCAATGGCGTTTCATCCAAGTGCTCCAATTTCAATTCGCCACCAGCATCTTCAGCTACAGGCTCATACATTTCAACCACATCTTGTAAAATTGGCGCAACAGAAAGCAGCTCGAAACTCTCGGCAGAATAGCCCGATTCAAGACGTGAAATCATTAAAATAGCAGAAAATGTACGGATTAATTGATCTGATTCATCTATGATGGATAATAGCGCATTTTTAAATTCATCTTCTGATCTCGCACCCGTCAATGCTTCATCTGCACGATTGCGCAATCGCGTCAGTGGTGTCTTTAAATCATGAGCAATATTATCCGAGACCGCTTTCATTCCATCATTTAGTTCCTGAATACGGCTCAACATAGCATTCAAGTTTAAAGCAAGACGGTCAAATTCATCACCAGAACCATTGACTGGTAAGCGTCCATTCAGATCACCTTGCATAATGCGTGTAGAAGCGATTGTCAGACCATTGATACGCTTCAGCGCACGTCGCCCGACAAATAACCATATTAGCAAAGCGCCAATACCCATAATGCTCAGTGCAATTGTTAGTGAGCGCTTGATAACAGCACGAAAATGTTCGGGCTCATTAAGGTCTCTGCCCACCATAAGCCGCATACCATTTGGGAGTGAAATGATAACTGCTATGGCTTTATGCTCAGTTATTTCTTGCTGTTCGCCAAGACGTTTATAGCTAAATGGCTCTGTTGTGAATTCATCATGATCTAAGACACCTGGCTCAGTGGCTTCGATATTTCCAGCCAGAACTCGTCCTGAGTGATCAGTCAGTAAGTATAAATAAGCGCCAGGTTGGCGTGAGCGGTAATCAATACTACGCACAAGTGCCGGAACACCTCCACGCGAATAGCTTTTCCCTATACTCGCAACTTCCTCGCTTAATGCCTGCTGTGTCTGCCCATATAATAATGAAGCAGACAAGTTGGTCATATACAAAACAATGGCCACCGAGCCAACGAGGAAGAGCAACAGATAGAGTGCCGAAAGCCTGAAAGCTGTCGTGCGGGTTATGATGGAAAAACTATTCATTTAATATAGCTAATTATGCTTGATCTGCGATATCGGTTGCTGCTTTTAGCATATAACCGGTACCACGGATTGTATGCAGCAATGGCGTATCAAAGCCTTTCTCAATCTTGGAACGCAATCTGGAAATATGCACGTCAATCACATTGGTCTGCGGATCAAAGTGATACTCCCAGACATTTTCAAGAAGCATGGTGCGTGTCACAACCTGCCCTGCATGGCGCATTAAATATTCAAGTAAGCGAAACTCACGCGGTTGCAGCATAATTTCTACGCCATTGCGTTTAGCGGTATGCGTTAATCTGTCCAGTATGAGATCAGCAACACGATAAGTCGTCTGCACCTCAGCATGATTACCACGGCGTTGCAAAACCTCCGCCCGTGCCAGCAGCTCCGAAAAAGCATAAGGCTTAGTCAAATAGTCGTCCCCACCAGCTCGCAAACCGGTGACACGGTCATCCACTTCACCCAATGCGGACAAGATTAATGCTGGTGTTTTCAGACCCTTATTGCGCAATCCTGCAATCACTGACAAACCATCGCGCAATGGCAACATGCGGTCGACAATCCACAAATCATACTGGCCATGCTCGGCCATATTGAACCCTGTTTCACCATCCGACGCTATATCTGCGACATAGCCGACTTCAGAGAATGATTTTTGCAGATAGCGGGCCGCATCTTTATCGTCTTCTATGATCAATACCTTCAACTTCAACTCCCGCTTATAGTTTAAGCTGCCAGATGCCTCTTATGATGCACGGCAATTTAATCAATCATATTCAACAGTTAGTGCATAAAGCAAGGTGGCGGGTTATCCGCCACCTTGAACTTAACCAGATTATTACTGCTCAATCGGCAATGCTACAAAACGATTTTGATCATTGCTCTTAAGCTGGAACAACACTGCTTTGCGGCCATCTTTTTTAGCTGCTTCAATAGCATCTTTAACATCATCAAGCGATTTCACTGGCTGATTATTGACACTAACAACAGCATCGCCACGACGGATACCACGTTCTGCTGCAACACTTTCAGGATCAATATCAGTGATCGTCAAGCCAGTTTTATCATCATTTGGTGTTACAAACAGGCCATATTCTTCAAGGTTTTCACCTTTTTCCACCTCTGATCCACGATCTTTGGTGTCAGCTGATTTTTCTTCTTCAGGCAACGCACCGATTGTCATCGATACTTCATTGGCTTTGCCATCAGACCAAACAGTCAGATCAACTTTCTCACCAGGAACAATATTGGCAATTTTCTTGGACAGCTCACGTGCATCCTGAATGGTTTCACCATTCACAGCTGTGATCACATCGCCCGCTTTAATGCCAGCTTTTGCAGCCGGACCATCTTCTTGCGGAGAAACAACCAAGGCACCCTTAGCTTCACCTAGTCCGAGAGAATCAGCAATCTCCTTGCTCACAGGCTGGATCTGAACGCCGATAAATCCGCGATCAACACTTCCCTTTTCAATCAACTGCTCAACGACTTGCTTGGCGGTTGCTGAAGGAATAGCAAATGCAATACCAACACTACCACCAGACGGTGAGAAAATTGCAGTATTAATGCCTATCACTTCACCTTTAAGATTAAAGGCTGGTCCACCGGAGTTACCTTTATTTACGGCAGCATCAATCTGGATAAAGTCATCATATGGGCCTGCACCAATGTCACGACCGCGCGCCGATACAATACCTGATGTCACAGTACCGCCAAGACCAAATGGATTACCAACCGCGACAACCCAATCACCTACGCGCACTTTGTCATCGTCGCCAAAAGCTACGTAAGTAAACTTGTCTTTTTCGCCATCAACCTTAAGTACAGCAAGGTCTGTTCGCGGGTCAGTACCAATCAGTTTAGCATCATATTCTTTACCGTCATCTGACACGATGGAAAAAACATCACCTGAGGAAACGACATGGTGGTTGGTAACAACATAACCGTCTTCAGAGATGAAGAAGCCCGAACCTTGTGAAACAGGGCGTGCCTGTGACGGACGGCTTTCACCGCGTTTCCACTGTCTTTGTTTACCACTATTGTCATCGCCATGGCCTTTAGGGCCCATTCCGAAGTCACGGAAGAACCGCTTTAAAGGATGTCCGTCTGGTAGACTGTCAAAACCTGGCGCATCAAATAGCTGCGAGCCTCTGCTATCTGCCTGTCGTGCTTCGCTTTTCACGCGCACACTTACAACAGCAGGACGAACCTGCTCTACCAGATCAGCAAATCCTTTCTGCTCGACGCCTGTTACATTCACCGCTTCAGCATTAGCTGGTGCTGTAAAATTAAACGGAGCTGTGGAAAGAACTGTGCCAGCCATGGCAGCAGTAATAGCCAAAGCAGCAATAGTTTTACGATAAGATGTTGCGCTTTTAACAGACATATTTCTCTCCTGAGAATTTATAACTAATCAATCAATTCATGCGCTCTAAAACTTCCAGCGCTTTGTTCTTGACTAACAGATAGTGCTGCCAACCTTACCGTGCAATTTCCAAAACATGAAATTTTAGTAAGGTTACAATCTATCAGGAGAAAAGCTTATCATCTTTTAAAAAAAGCGTTTCGAAATAAGTTCGAAACGCTTTTAAATTACTAACAGAAAAGGAATTGAAACTCAGTTCCCTTTCATGATTTTGTTCAAATTATTTTGTTCTTCTTCACTCAGTGGCTGCTCTGAGGGAGCTACAATTGTTCGCTTGCGATACAAAACAAGCAAAGCAAAAGCACCAATTATAAGTAGCACAACAGGTGTAGACCACAGGATCAATGTTCTCGTAGTGAAACGCGGCTTCAGGAGAACGAATTCACCGTAGCGGCTGACAACAAAATCCAACACTTCCTGATCAGTGTCACCAGAGACTAATCTTTCGCGCACTAATATGCGCAAATCACGGGCCAAGTCTGCATTGGAATCATCAATCGATTCATTTTGACAAACAAGACAGCGCAAGCCTGACGACAAATTTCTGGCACGCTCCTCAAGAGCTTTATCACTCAATATCTCATCCGGATTAACCGCATAAGACGGACCAGCCGCGAATAGGAGCAAAAAGCACATTGCTATTAAATGCAAGCTAGAACGCAATAACATCATGCTTCACCTGCAATCGGCTTAAGTGGCTTTTTATGTTTAACAGGTGCACCAACTCTCAATCGACGATCGCTTAAGGAAACAAGACCACCCAAGATCATCAAAACTGTACCAAGCCAAATCAAGGTAACCATCGGCTTCCACCAAACACGAACAACAATCTCACCAGCAGCACTTTCGTCACCTAATGCTAGGTAGATCTGGTCAAATCCGCGTGTAACAATGCCAGATTCAGTGGTTGGCATTTGACGTGCTGGATAAAAGCGCTTTCCAGGGCTTGCGATACCGACTTCCTTTTCACTATCATTGAAGATAGTAAAATGTCCTTGCGTCTCGGTAAAGTTCGAGCCTTTGATTTCCTCAAGGCCTTCAAAACGAATACTATAGGAGGCAATATTGGTGACATCACCGGGCTTCATTGTCAGCACACGCTCTGAACCAAAAGTGGTCACAAAGATGATGCCTAATAGCGTTACTCCAACGCCAAAATGGGCCAATGCAGTGCCAAATACGGAGCGCGGCAAGCCTTTTAATCTAAGAAATGCAACTTTTGCTGTGACTTTTCCAAATCCTGATTTCAAATAAAGATCAGTCAAGCTGCCAAGCATAACCCATACAGCCAGTCCGATACCAAAGGCTGCCAGCACAGATTGTCCTGTTGTCATCCAGATAACAATGGCGATCACAATCAATGACATTGCAAAAGCAAACATCAGGCGTTGCGCAGCCGCATAAAGATCACCGCGCTTCCATGCAAGCAAAGGTCCAAAAGGAATTGCCATCAGCAAGGGGATCATCAAGGGGCCAAATGTCATATTAAAAAATGGCTCGCCAACGGAGATTTTATCGCCAGTTAAGGATTCCAGAAGCAGCGGATATAGTGTCCCGATGAGAACAGTTGCTGTCGCGGTGGTCAGGAATAAATTATTAAAGACCAGTGAGCCTTCACGCGAGATTGGCTGGAATAAACCACCAGCGGTCAAGCTATGAACGCGCGCTGCAAACAGTGCCAGCGACCCGCCAATGAATATTGACAAAATAGCAAGAATGAAAAGACCACGTCCCGGATCCGTTGCGAAGCTATGCACTGATGTCAATACGCCCGATCGGACAAGGAAAGTTCCAA
>CANQXU010000203.1 GCA_947627865.1 uncultured Paenochrobactrum sp.
CATGTGCAGCCTCCTTATAAATACAACGCCAGCTATGATTTCCATGCTGGTTTATGGGTGGGGTCTGGCTGCATTCTAGTTGCGCATAGCGGCAGCGATCACGAAATGCACAACCTGATATGTCTCCGATTAATGATGGAACAACACCAGGAATAACGCCTAATTTCCCACCCGGTGCGGTTTTGCCCGGCAGCGGAATACATTCGAGAAGACCGCTGGTATATGGGTGGCGAGGATTGTTGAAAATATCTTTTGCGGAGCCTTCCTCAATAATCTGTCCCGCATACATCACCGCAACACGGTCGGCAATGCGCGCAACAACACCCAAATCATGCGTGATAAGTATGAGAGAAATGCCGAATTCCTCACGTAGCTCGCTAAGCAATAAAAGGATTTGAGCCTGAATTGTAACATCAAGCGCTGTTGTTGGTTCATCCGCGATTAAAAGCTCCGGCCCGCACATTAATGCCATTGCAATCATGACACGCTGTCGCAAACCACCGGATAGTTGATGGGGATATTGAGATAAACGTTCACCTGCTGATGCAATGCCGACTTTATGGAGCAGATATTCTGCGCGCTCTTGCGCCTCTTTTTGTCCACTTTTACGGTGCCGTTTATAGCCTTCTGTTAACTGGTCACCAATTGTATAAGCGGGGTTAAGTGCAGTCATTGGTTCCTGAAAAATCATTGACATGCGATCGCCGCGTAAAGAAGCAATGCTTCTTTTTTTATTATGCAGCTCTATATTGTCAAACCGAATTTCACTCGCTGTCCTGCGGGCTGCTTTGGGAAGCAGATCCATGATGGCGAGAGATGTCATCGACTTGCCACAGCCGGATTCACCAACGATGCATAACGTTTCACCACGTTTTACATCAAACGTAATATCGCGGACGGCATGCAAGGTACCGGATGATGTTTTAATATCAACGCTGAGATTGCGAACGGTGAGCAAATTATTAGTCATATCAGCGATCCTCCGGAGCAAAGATATCGCGCAATCCGTCACCTGTCAGATTGATCGCTAAAACCAATATGCCAAGTAATGTTCCAGGAAGGGCAATCATCCAGAACGCGAAAAACATGTAGTTTTTAGCTTCAGAAATCATCAAGCCCCAAGATGGAATTGGTGGCTGAATACCAAGTCCGAGAAAGGACAGGGATGCTTCCAGCAAAATTGCACTGGCTGCTTCAAGTGTTGCTACAACAATGAGATGCGGCAATACATTGGGCAGCACTTCACCAAGAATGATGCGCGGTGTTTTGGCACCAATTGCTTGTGCCGCGGTGACATAATCCATTGCGCGTGCTTGTTGTGTGGCGCTACGCATGACAACAGCAAACCGGTCCCATTTGAGTAAGCCCAATACTAAAATAATGATGATGAGCGAACCGCCAAAAAGAGCAACAACGGCAAGAGCAACCAGCATGACCGGCATTGCAAGGCGTGTTGTTATGATAAATGTGACGACTAGGTCTGTCCGTCCGCCAAAATAACCAGCCAATAAGCCGAGTGTCGAGCCAATGACACCTGAAATGACCATGACTGACAAGCCGATCAATAATGATATGCGCGAGCCGTAGATCAGGCGGGAAAAATAGTCGCGGCCAAGATTGTCTGTACCCAGCAAGTGCTCAATCGAGCCTTTTGGAAACCATACCGGAGGAAGACTACGTTGTGTTAAATCCTGCACATATGGATCATGGGTTGCCAGCAGGGGAGCGAAAATAGCAACGAGAATAAGCAGAAGGAGTGTTCCGCCCCCGATCAATAAGCTACTTTGTCCAAAAATACGTTTCCGCAGGCGGGCTCCAGAGCTTAGTTCTGTGGGAGTTTGCATTGTTGCATCAGGGCTGAGTGTCATGATCATAGCCCTCTCAATCGTGGATTAAGCCACGCATTGGCAATATCTGACAATAAAGTCAGCAGGACATAGATGACGGATAAAATCATCACAACGGACTGAATAACTGGAAAGTCTTTGTGAATAATGCCCTGATAAGCAAGGAAGCCCAAGCCATCAAGCGCAAAAATTGTTTCTATAACGACAGAACCACCCAGCAAATAACCAAGTTGAACAGCCGTTAAAGCAACAACCGGCATCAAGGCGTTACGTAAAGCATGTTTGAAAATAACTGATATGGAGGACAGGCCTTTAGCGCGTGCTGTGCGGATATAATCGGATGATAAAACTTCAATCATGCCAGCGCGGATCAAGCGCATAAATGCTGGTGTTACATAATAGCCAAGCGCGATGGTTGGCATAATGTAATTCACCCAGCTGGAGCTGCCGGAAACTGGAAGCCAGCGCAAACTGATTGAAAAAATCATTACAAGGATCAGAGCAAAGAAAAAATTGGGAAGAGCTTGACCAATTACCGCGATTGATAGGCAAAGACGGTCAATCCAGGTATTGGAGTAAACAGCTGCCAACACACCAAGCGGCAAGGAGACCAGTAAGGCAAATAGAATAGAAAATAGACCGAGGCGCAAAGTAATTGGCATCTTGGCTATTATAAGTGGCAGAACATCCGTTTTATAAAAGACTGATTGCCCAAAATTGCCTTGAAGTATCTGTGACAGCCAAATGAAATATTGCACTAATAATGGCTGATCGAGACCGTGACGTATACGAGCAGCTTCAATATCAATATCCCGTGCTCCTTCGCCCGCAATTGCAATAGCCGGATCTCCAGAAACACGTAGTAATATAAAAGCGATAGCGGACACAGCCAGTGCCACAAGCACAGCTAGCCCCAGTCGCTTTAAAATGAAAAGCGCCATCCTGACCTCTCAAGTCTGGAAGAGCTTCCGCATGTTGCGGAAGCCCAGACGATTGTTGGGTTGAAATGTAAAATGCCGTTAAAATGCTGAAGTTATTTCCAGGCCATTTCCCAAAAACGCGGCATTTCATCTGGATAGGCTTTAAAATCCAGATCAGCAGTCGTGACATAGTAAACTGGTAGCGAGTAAAGCGGTAAAACCAAGGCTTTTTCCGAAATCATTTTCAGAGCTTCTTGATAAACTGCTTTTCTTTCTTCGGGATCAACGGTGGAATCACCTTTTTTCAAAAGGTCGCGCACTTCAGGGTCGCGTGTGATGTCGTCCCCTTCAAATGCAAAGTAAACCGGTGTCGAAGCCGAAACATCATTGACCGAGAATGAGCCCCAAGTTTGATGTGTAAGACCTGCTTTGTCGCCGCGAACGAGTTCACGCATTGCAGCATATTGCAGGAAATTCAGATTAGCATTGATGCCAACCGCTTTGAGATAGTTGATCATCGCCTCAGTCTGATCGCGTTCGCGATATGCGACGATTTCCAGATCAAGACCGTCACCATAGCCGGCTTCTGCCAGCAGGGCTTTCGATTTTTCCGGATCATAATCATAAGTGACTGCCCCAACATCGGTGCAACCAAATTGTGAAGGGAAGCAGAAGGTGTTTAAAACACGGGCACCCTCACCAACAATCTGCTCAGTCATGGTTTTACGGTCAATCGCATGGCTGATCGCCTGACGTACACGAATATCCTGCAAAGCCTTGTTCGGCGTAGTATCGCGAGAGTTCATTTGCATAAATGCAATGCGCATTGTTTCGCCGGAGAGGACCTGAAGATGCGGCACGGCTTCCATTTGCTCTGCCTGATCTTTAGGTACGTGCATAATAAAGTCGACACCCTCGGAAAGAACTTCAGCCGACTGTGTCTGACGATCTGGGATGAACCTTATTTCGACTTTTTCAATCGGCCCTTGTTTTTTGGGTGACTGAGCGAAGTAATCCGGATTTTTTTCTAAAACAACGGACTTGCCCATGTCGTAGCTGGTAACTTTAAAAGGTCCCGTTCCGACAGGCTTCTCATTCATTCCTTTAGGACCGACTTCGGCGTAATATTCGTTAGGGTGCATAACAACAGGGCCGGAGAGATATTCAATCGCTGCGGGAAATACCTCCTTTGTTACGACGCGGACAGTGTATTTATCGACTTTCTCCGCGTGGTCAATCCAGGCCACATTTTGCTGAGTAATCACACCATTTTCTGGCTTGGATACGAAATTGAGCGTATAGACAACGTCATCTGCATCAAACTCTTCTCCATTATGGAATTTGATGCCCTCACGAAGCTTAAACTCAATTGTTTTATCGTCAATCTGCTTCCAATCTTCCGCAAGTTGGCCTTTATATTCACCCGTATCAGGATCGCGGTAAACAAGCGTATCCCAGACATGCTGGCCAACAATGACGCCAATGCGCACATTATTGAAATAAGGATCCAGACTTTCTGGCGCCTGATCATAGGCAAAGCGTATAGTGTTGTCTGATTTTCCAGCGAGTGCCGGACTATTTAGGGCTGCGGCTGCAATGATCATGCTTGCTGCGGCAACGCCAGCTTTTAAAAAACCTGTTTTCATATTCCCCTCCGAGTTGATTATTATTATTGGAGCTTATTGCTCTGCTTTATTTATATCATTAACCGTGTGATCATGTGGTAGCTTGTGTAATGCTGCAATAACAATTGTTAGAATATTGCATTGCCGAAATAGCAACGGGAGAGTGCATGCTACCAACAAGCCTGAAATATTTCTTGCAAGTTGCCAAAACTGGGTCGGTGAATGGCGCATCAGAACGCCTGCATGTGGCAAGCTCTGCGATTAGTCGCCAAATTAGCGCATTGGAAGCCAAGCTGAATGTGCAACTTTTTGAGCGTTGCTCAACCGGTATGGTTTTGACAAATGCGGGACAAAAACTGGCGGACTATGCTCATCGGGCGATTCTGGATGCTGATGAGGTGATTGGTCAGCTTAATGATATGCGTCCGGACTATCATGGTCGGATAAGTGTCGCTGCGAGTGATGGGCTTGCTAATGTTCTCTTGTCCGAGGCTATTTATCTATATCGTCAACACAATACAGCTGTTGAATTCGAGGTGATTGTGGTGGCTCCCCTGGAGGTTGCACGAATGGTTCGTGAGGGGGAGGTGGATGTCGGGATATTTTTCGGGCTGGCGAAAATGCCTCCTGTTCACATTATTAAACGCTTTAATACACAGACAGTTGTTCTTATGCATCCGGAGCACGCGCTTGCTTCTCATGATAGTCTGACCATGAAAGATATTGAGCCGCATCCTGTTGCGATTATGGATTCATCAACATCTTTGAGAAAAATCATCGATATGCGCTGTGCGGCAGAGGGTGTGGTTCTTAATATTGCGATGACTTCATCACATGCTGGTGGCTTGATGCATTTTACGCGGCTTAATGGCGGCATTACATTCTGTGCCCTCATTTCAGGACTGACATGGGTACGCGATGGTTTCCTGAAAGCCGTTCCGTTCGAGGAAGATAAGTCTATGGATCGCAGTATTATAGCAATCACAATGGCAGACCGTCAGCTGCCCGATCGCGTCCAGTCTTTTATTGATAGTCTTGGTTCGATTTTACCGGAACGTATTTAGCTTATCTTATTCAGATTACGCTTACAGCTATTAATCTGTCTGTTGTGTTCAGACTCACTGCTTTAGGGCAGGGCTTGGGGAATGTCGGTGCGATTTAGGTGATTCCGTGTCGGTGTTTGGGTTGGATTTTGATGTTTGAAGGCTTTGTTATCCCCATTTTGTGGGTTGGGGCCGTGGATAAGGGGCGGGAT
>CANQXU010000204.1 GCA_947627865.1 uncultured Paenochrobactrum sp.
ATCGTTGGTATGATTTCTGGTGGCGGTGGCTATATTCATGAGTTCGGTGATGATGGCGTTCGTATGTTCGATATGTTCAAGAACAACAGCGATATCATCCGCGGCTTTAAATATAATGGTCTAGGCCGCTATCAGTTGTCACCAACGGGTGAGAAGTATTTTGTCGGTAGCACGACATATTTCAATGCTTCAGCAGAAGTGCAGTTCCCGATCCCTGTAATTCCTGAAAGCTTAGGTATTCGTGGTGCGGTATTTGCCGATGCGGCTCTATTCTATGGTGGTCCTAAGACATATATGGGTAGCAATGATAATCCTGTAGAAGTCTTGGGTAATGACAAGAAAATCCGTTCATCGGCTGGTGTAAGTTTGATGTGGGCGTCACCATTTGGTCCATTGCGCTTTGACTATGCAGTGCCGATGTCGAAAGCTTCGACTGACCGCGTTCAGAACTTTAACTTTGGTGTATCGAGCAAGTTCTGATCGATTTGCCTTCTCCCGAAGCCAGCTTCGGGAGAGAAAGCACAAATATGGCAGATCCTATGTTTTTTAAACCCGCTTGTCGTATGACATTGGGCGATATTGCTGAAATTACAGGTGCAAGCTTGCGTGATCCGCAGCTTGCATCAAATCTTTTTGATAAACTCTCCGCACTCGACAATGCCGGAGAGGGTGATGTTACATTTATTGAAAATAAAAAATATGTTGACCGGCTTTCAAATCTGAAAGCCGCCGGGATTTTCTGCCCGCAAGAACTGGCATCACGTGTATCTTCGCATATCGCTGTTTTTATTACGAAAAACCCGCATCGTGACTTTGCGTTATTAGCACGTCATTTATATCCTGATGCTGTTAAGCCGGATAGCTGGTCTGGTGAAGGTGGAATATCAGCCAGTGCATATATTCACCCAACTGCTCAATTAGAAGATAATGTTACCGTGGAAGCGGGGGCTGCAATCGGGCAGGGCGTTAGTATTGGTTCGGGCACACTTATTAGCGCTAATGCGGTAATAGCAGCCAACTGCACAGTTGGTCGCCAAAGTTATATTGGCCCTAATGTGTCGCTAAAAAATACCTTGTTGGGTAATCGGGTTTATTTGCATCCAGGTGTCTGCGTTGGTCAGGATGGTTTTGGCTTTCTACCTGGACCAGCAGGGCTCGAAAAAGTACCGCAGCTTGGGCGTGTCATCATTCAGGACGACGTTGAGATTGGGTCAAATACAACAATTGATCGCGGCGCGCTTGATGATACGATTATCGGTGAGGGTACTAAAATTGATAATCAGGTACAGATTGCTCATAATGTCCGCATCGGCCGGTATTGTGTGATTGCTGCACAATGCGGCATCGCGGGCAGTGTTACAATTGGTGATATGACAATGTTGGGTGGTGCTGTCGGACTGGCTGATCACTTAACAATTGGTTCTCGGGTGCAAATCGCTGCAAGAAGTGGCGTGATGAATGATATACCCGATGGTGAGAAATGGGGTGGTTTGCCTGCCAGACCGATCAAACAATGGTTTCGTGAAGTCGCCACCCTTCGTAGTTTTGGACTGCCTAAAAAGGATTAATGCAGTAATGAGTGAAGCCGTCGATAAAAAGCTGGAAGCAGTTGATATTAGCGAAATTCTTCGTGTGTTACCGCACCGATACCCCTTCCTCCTGATCGACAAGATTATCAATATCGACGGCGATCAGTCTGCGACTGGTGTTAAGAATGTGACCATGAATGAGCCACATTTTACTGGTCATTTCCCGGAAAAGCCGGTTATGCCGGGTGTTCTGATTATTGAAGCCATGGCGCAGACTGCTGGTGCGATTGTTTTATTGAATGGTAAAGAATCTAAACCAGGTTTGGTCTACTTTATGACGATTGATAACGCCAAGTTCCGCCGTCCGGTGGTGCCTGGTGATCAGCTCCATCTCAACGTAACCAAATTAAAACAGCGCGGAAATATATTCCGCTATCAATGTGTGGCTGAAGTGGATGGCGTTAAAGTTGCCGAAGCTGAAGTTTCCGCAATGACACATGTACGTGAAGATTGAGAAAAACTTGGAAATGATATCCGCTGAAACCATCATTCATCCAACTTCAATAGTTGAGAATGGCGTTGAATTAGGTAAAGGGGTGCAGATTGGCCCCTTTTGCCATATTGAAGCTGGTGCGAAGATTGGTGACAATGCCCGTATTATGAGCCATGTCGTTATCTCCGGAGTAACTTCGATTGGCAATAATGCAAAAATTTACTCGCATGCAGTTCTCGGCGGTGATCCGCAGACCGTTCGTCATAGCGGTAGCAGGACGACACTTGAAATTGGTGATAATTGCACCATGCGCGAGGGCGTTACTATGCATCGTGGCTCTGATACCAGCACAGGGCGCACGATTGTAGGGAATAATTGTAATTTTCTTGCTTATTCGCATGTTGCACATGACTGCGAAATCCAAGATCATGTTACATTTTCTAACAATGTGATGATTGGTGGCCACAGTGTTATTGGTCATCATGCTATTTTGGGTGGTGGTGCCGCGGTGCATCAGTTTGCTCGCATTGGTCATCATGCTTTTGTTGGTGGTTTGGCCGCGGTTGCTCATGACGTTATACCATTTGGCATGGTGGTTGGCGTTCATGCGCATCTTGGCGGATTGAATATTGTTGGCATGAAACGCTCTGGTATCGAGCGTAAAGAAATACACGCAATGCGGCATGCATCACGCATGTTGTTTGATCGTACAAAGCCAGTTCAGCAACGTGCTGATGATGTCTTAATTGCTTATCCGAACTCTTTAGCTGTTGCGGATTTAATCGCTTTTGTTAAAGCTGATGCAAAGCGTGCATTTTGTACACCTCTGCATCGACATAAAGCGAATACAGAAGAGGATAAAGGTGGCATCTAAACTTATTGAAGGTGTTGCCGGTAAAGATAATCATGGGCGGGTGGCTATTATTGCCGGTAATGGGCTGCTACCAATTAAGGTAGCGGAAGCTCTTGCCAAGCAAGGTCAACCGCCTTTGGTCTTTCCGCTAAAAGGTGAGGCGGATCCGTGTCTGTACCAATATGAACATCATGAAATTTCAGTCGTTTCTTTTAGCGCCTTAATCCGCGCATTAAGAAAAGCTGATATTAAGAAAGTTATCTTGGCCGGAGGGGTTCAAAAGCGCCCGTTATGGTCAGATATCAAACTCGATTGGCCAACTTTTCGCGCGCTTCCTATCCTTTTGCCTGCATTGGGCAAAGGCGATGATGCTTTATTGCGTGCTTTTATTCGTTTGCTTGAGGTCAATGGCTTTACAGTCGTGGGCTCGCATGAGGTTGTTCCCGATTTGCTTGCGCCTAAAAAAGTGATCACTCTGACGCAAGCTATTGCGGATGATAAGGAGCTTAAAAATATTAAGCTCGGCGTTCAAGCCGCAATAAAGCTCGGTGAACTCGATATCGGGCAGGGTGGGGTTGCTGTTGGTGGTCGTGTGGTTGCAATGGAAGGCGTCGAGGGAACTGATTTAATGTTGCTTCGCGTTGCTGAGCTGCGCGCTAGCGGTCGTATTCCTCCCAAAGGTGGTGTATTGGTAAAATGTGCGAAGCCTCAGCAGGAGGAGCGTGCTGATCTGCCCGCCATTGGCATTACCACTGTTGAGAATGTTGCAGATGCAGGAATGGCAGGCATTGCTATCGAAGCTGGACGCG
The DNA here is from genome assembly GCA_947627865.1 of uncultured Paenochrobactrum sp. Lineage (GTDB taxonomy): Bacteria > Pseudomonadota > Alphaproteobacteria > Rhizobiales > Rhizobiaceae > Paenochrobactrum. The sequence continues at coordinate 3,685 of CANQXU010000204.1, forward strand.
TTTTTATCCTTGGATTTGAAGAAACCATTACAGAAGCTAATCGACGTGGTATCTTTATCCAAACAATCACTCCGGAAAGCTAAGCTTCGGACCAATCTGCCCGAATGACAGGATTATGGATGTCAAAAGCGCCAAAAATTAAAGAGGACAGTGTTTTGAAGCCAAGTGATGGCACAAAATTGCGCCCTTTGAAGATTGCTGTTGTAGCGGGTGAAGAGTCTGGTGATCTGCTGGGGGCTGACCTTATTGATGCATTGCGCGCAAAAACAGATCGATTGATTGATCTTGTTGGTGTTGGTGGCAAACATTTGCAGGATAGAGGCCTGAAAAGTCTTTTTAATCCTGATGAAATTGCCCTTATGGGGCTAGGGGCTGTCTTAAAAAATTTGCCCAAGCTTATTTTGCGGATCAGACAAACTGCCAAAGCAATTATTGAAGCCAAGCCGGATGTTTTGTTGATTATCGATAGCCCTGACTTTACTCATCGTGTGGCTAAGCGCGTGAGAGCGGTTGATCCGACTATTCCTATCATTAAATATATTGCACCAACTGTTTGGGCGTGGCGACCACAACGGGCTAAGTCAATGAAGGCTTATGTCGATCATGTTCTGACTGTTTTGCCTTTTGAAGTTGAAGTCTTAAAGGATTTAAACGGGCCAGCAGCCACTTATGTCGGGCATCGTCTTACGAGTTTGCCTTCGGTTATAAAAATACGTGATGCCCAAATAAACGCGGAAGTATTACGACCAGACAACGAAAAATCAACGCTTTTGGTGTTACCAGGTTCAAGGCGCTCAGAAATTCTCAGTTTGATGCCTGTTTTTGGCCAGAGCGTAGAGGAGTTGGCGGCAAGACTTGGTAATCTTGAAGTGATATTGCCAACACTGCCGCACCAAGAGCCGCTTGTTCGAGAAATGTGCCGTGACTGGGTGGTCAAGCCACAGATTGTAGTGGGCGAGCAGGACAAATGGCAGGCTTTTGCCAAAGGGGATATTGCACTGGCTGCATCAGGCACTGTGGCACTTGAGCTAGCGCTTTGCCAAATTCCTAGCGTTATTGCTTATAAAACGGATTGGTTCGCCCGACAGTTCTTGGCCAAGCATATAACAATCTGGAGCGCATCGCTGCCTAATATCATTGCCGATGAACCAATCTTGCCAGAATATTTTGATTTTTATATGCGCCCAGGTGCTTTAACACGTCATTTGCAGCGGCTTTTATTTCCTGGACCGGCAAGGCAAGCCCAATTGGATGGTTTTAATAAGGTCAAAGACTTGATGAAGACTGAAAAGCCAGCAGGTGAGATTGCTGCTGAAGTTGTGATGCAATATTTAAAATAAGCCCTTAAACAAGCTAAGGGCTTATTGCTGTTATAGTCTGTTATTCAGCTTCATCAGCCGCAGATGCATTGAGCATGCCATAGCGCTCTTCGCCTATGGAACTCAGCAGATCCAGTTGCGTTTCGAGAAAATCAATGTGGCCTTCTTCATCTTTGAGAAGCTCGTCGAAAAGTTGTTTGGACACATAGTCGCCTAGCTGGTCACAAATCTCGCGTGACTCTTTGTAGGATGCGCGCGCGTCATACTCTCCTTGAAGGTCAGCCTCCAAAACTTCTTTGACATTTTGGCCAATACGTAGTGGCGCTACGGATTGTAGGTTCGGGTGCCCTTCAAGGAAGATGATGCGATCAATTAAACGATCAGCATGGTGCATTTCCTCTATGGATTCGGCGCGTTCTTTTTTGGCCAGACGCTTAAAGCCCCAATCCTCTAATAAGCGATAGTGCAGCCAGTATTGATTGACTGCCCCAAGCTCAAGAAAAAGTGCCTCATTAAGCCGCTCGATTACCTTTGGTTCGCCTTTCATGCTGTAGTCTCCCGTATT
>CANQXU010000205.1 GCA_947627865.1 uncultured Paenochrobactrum sp.
CCTGAAAATCCGCGGCAATATTTGTGCCGCGTAGTGTGGCTACTTTTTTACCGTCAACGAAAACAGGCGCTGATGGCGCTTCGCCAGTGCCTGGCAATGAAATACCAATATTGGCGTGCTTTGATTCGCCCGGCCCGTTCACAATACAGCCCATGACAGCAACAGTAAGAGCCTCGACGCCAGGGTATTTATCTTTCCAAACAGGCATGTTGCGGCGGATATCTTCCTGAATTGTCTGTGCCAGTTCCTGAAAGACCGTGGAAGTTGTCCGGCCACAGCCTGGGCATGCAGCTACAATTGGTACAAATTGACGGAAGCCCATTGTTTGCAAAAGTTCTTGTGAGACTTGTACTTCGCGTGTTCTGTCTCCGCCTGGCTCCGGTGTTAAAGATATACGGATTGTATCACCGATACCTTGCTGCAATAAAATTCCCATAGAGGCTGATGAGGCAACAATGCCCTTAGATCCCATGCCCGCCTCAGTTAGTCCCAGATGCAATGCGTGATCGGAGCGACTGGCCAACATGGTGTAAACCGCTATCAGATCCTGCACCTGACTGACTTTTGCTGATAATATAATTTTATCACGCGAAAGGCCGATTTCTTCAGCAAGTTCGGCAGAGAGAAGCGCAGATTGAACAATTGTCTCGCGCATAACTTCTTGCGCGCTCAACGGTGCTCCGATATTTTGATTCTCATCCATAAGCCGCGTTAGCAGTTCCTGATCCAGCGATCCCCAATTAACGCCAATGCGAACAGGTTTGTTATAGCGTATGGCTATTTCAACAATATCGGCAAATTGCTTGTCTTTTTTATCTTTAAAGCCAACATTGCCCGGATTTATTCGGTATTTGGCTAGTGATTGCGCGCAGGCAGGGTGATCGGTCAGTAATTTATGCCCGATATAATGAAAGTCGCCAACAAGAGGAACGTTGAGCCCCAGACGATCCAGACGTTCGCGGATTTTTGGAACGGCAGCCGCGGATTCATCGCGATCAACAGTGATACGCACAATCTCCGAACCGGCATGATGGAGTGCAGCAACCTGTGCTACTGTCTTGTCCACATCTGCCGTGTCGGTGTTCGTCATTGACTGGACCACAACTGGCGCGCCGCCGCCGACTAAAACATCACCAACATGAACGCCTACGGATTTGCGGCGAGGAAACGGATTCGAAAAATAGTTATTGATTGCGGATGACATAGTGCAGACTACTTAAACGCCTTAATTGGTTGTCAGGGTTGTGATCATATATACTGATTTGATCATTAGGGGGCATTATAATGTACAGATCAGACAATGTCCTTCTTTTAAAGATGATTAATGGTCAAAGATTGTCGCTTTCTGATCAAAAAAACAAATCTGGCAGCCTTTATGTGGCCTATAATTAAAAGAAGCTTTAAAATAGTGCAGACGGCACTTGTCATTAGGGTGTAAAGTCGCTACCTCACAAACAATCCAAGAGAACAGTCGTATTAGGAGCCTTATAATGACCTATGTCGTCACCGACAATTGCATCCGTTGTAAATATACGGACTGCGTCGAGGTGTGCCCGGTCGATTGCTTCTACGAAGGTGAAAATATGCTCGTCATCAATCCTGACGAGTGCATTGATTGTGGTGTGTGCGAACCAGAATGTCCGGCTGAGGCTATTAGTCCGGATACAGAGCCAGGGTTGGAAAAGTGGTTAGAAATAAACACTGAATATTCTACGAAATGGCCAAATATCACCGCCAAAAAAGATGCCCTTCCAGAAGCCGATGAAATGGATGGCGTTGCCAATAAGCTGGAGCAGTTTTTCTCTGCCGAGCCAGGCCAAGGCGACTAATATTAATTTTTATAAAATTTTATCAAGCTGTTGCACAAACTTTGTATGGGGCATACTCTCAGGGTTTGTGCCGCAGTCGCTCTTCTTTGGCCATTTGTTGATTTTCACTCCGGATTGTGTTAAGTTGCGTTAACAATGTCGGTGGCTGGACGTCAACACGTGGCTAAATTGCCTTAATCTCTGTTAGGATTGATTGATTTTACCGGTACTTATAATCGGGGTATAATATTGCTGTTAGCATAATGCCTCTGTGAGTTGCCGGAAAAGGTTTTTTATTGCCAGTTTACGTCGTCTATACATCGTAACGATTTAGTTTCGTCCGTGTCCGCGGTCGACTATGCATCACGTGTGAACCGGCGGTTGAGCCGGCACTACAGGGAGTATGGAAGCGTATGTCATCCCAAGTAAAGAAGTCGCCAGCTCGTCAGGGTTTTAAAACCGGCGAATCGATTGTTTATCCCGCTCACGGCGTTGGTCAGATTGTGACCATCGAAGAGCAGGAAGTTGCTGGTATGAAGCTAGAGTTGTTTGTTATTGATTTTGAAAAAGATAAAATGCGCCTCAAAGTGCCGGTAGCAAAAGCGCTTTCAATCGGTATGCGTAAATTATCCGAAACGGATTATGTAGAGCGCGCACTGAAAGTTGTTCAGGGTCGTGCACGCATTCGTCGTACCATGTGGTCACGTCGTGCGCAGGAATATGATGCAAAGATCAACTCAGGCGATCTGATTTCGATTGCAGAAGTTGTTCGTGATTTGCACCGTGCTGAGAACCAGCCTGAGCAGTCCTATTCAGAGCGTTTGCTTTTTGAAGCAGCTCTTGATCGCATGGCGCGTGAGATTGCTGCCGTTAACAAGCTATCTGATACTGAAGCAGTACGCTTGATCGAAGTTAATCTTGCAAAGAGCCCGAAGCGCACAACCAAAGCCGAAGGCGAAGAAGAAGAAACAGAAGCAGCATAATAACTGCCCATTGTTTTTACAGTTTTATTGAACAAAAAGCCCGGTCAAAACCGGGCTTTTTGTTTATGATCTATGAAGTTTAACGGTCTAGCTTTTTTGGGTGCATTTTATCAGAGTCATGATGACTTTGCACATCCAGAGGCGTTTTTAGATTTAGAAGTTATCTTCTTCTTCTTCGTCAGCATGGTTGCTCTTCAAAGATGAAAGCTTGGCAAATACCTTCTCAGCATCCAGCTCTTCATCATCTTTGCTCAGCTCTGACTGGTAATCAATATTCTCAGTTGCAGAGGCAGGAATCAATGTTTCATCGATAGCAGGCGTTGCCGGACGGTTGCGTGCTGCACGATCTACTTCAATATCCAGATCAATTTGGGTACATAAGCCAAGCGTCACTGGGTCCATTGGTTGCAGATTCGCAGAGTTCCAATGCGTGCGATTGCGAATCTGTTCGATCGTCGCCTTGGTGGTGCCAACCAGACGTGAAATCTGCGCATCCTTCAGCTCAGGATGATTGCGCACCATCCATAAAATGGCATTGGGACGATCCTGACGTTTTGACAATGGTGTATAGCGTGGGCCTTTGCGCTTGGCTTCAGGCACGCGCACTTTTGGCTCTGACAGCTTCAAGCGATGGTTAATGTCTTTTTCACCCTTGGCAATTTCTTCACGCGATAGCTGACCGGTATTGATCGGGTCAAGACCTTTGATGCCTTGTGAAGCATCACCATCCGCAATCGCTTTAACTTCCAGCGGGTGCAGTTTGCAAAATGCAGCGATCTGGTCAAAGCTAAGCGCAGTATTATCTACGAGCCAGACGGCCGTTGCTTTCGGCATTAGGAGCTGGGTGGCCATAAGATACAATCCTCTTGTTCGCCCGCTCCGGTGGTGCGGGACGTGGAATAAAACCACAATTTCCGGAAATTCCCCTACTATATAACCCCATTTGATCTTAACGGCAAGAAATCCCTGCATATCTGCTGATTTTATATGCAGGGATAATTATGGGTTTATAAAATCAGGCTATATCCAATATGATTTTGCCAATATGATTGCTTTCTTCCATGCGCTTATGGGCGCGCCAAGCATCTTTGAGTGGGAAAATCATATCAATAACTGGTGCTATTGTTCGTTTTTCTAGAAGTGGCCAGACATGTTTTTTCAACTCTGTTGCCAAATCCGCTTTGAAATCCACAGGCCGTGCCCGAAGGGTCGATCCTGTATGGGTCAATCTTTTCATCATCAGATATGATAAATTGATCTCGGCTTTCGCACCATTGAGAAATGCAATCTGCACGATTCGTCCGTTAATAGCCGCGGCTTGATAGTTACGATTGGTATAGTCGCCACCAACCATGTCTAAAATGACATCGGCACCTCTGCCATTCGTCAGTTCTTTCACCGCCGCTACAAAGTCCTGCTCCCGATAGGGAATAGCGTGATCAGCACCCAGCTCAATACAGGCATCACATTTCGCTTGGCTGCCGGCTGTTGTAATGACAGTGGCTCCAAAGGCTTTTGCCAATTGAATAGCGGTTGTGCCGATACCCGAAGAGCCACCATGCACCAGAAAAACCTGCCCCGCTTTTAACAGACCGAGCTGGAACACATTGTGCCAAACGGTGAAAAAAGTTTCGGGAATTGCTGCCGCCTCAACATAACTGAAGTTTGACGGCAACGGCAAAGCATTGCTTGCATGAACCACAGCGTATTCTGCATAGCCGCCACCTGGCAGAAGCGCGACAACCTGATCGCCAATATGAAAGTTCTCAACCTGATCACCGATGGCAACAACATCACCGGCAATTTCTAGGCCGGGAATATCGGATGCGCCTTCAGGTGCAGGATAGTGACCTTGCCGTTGGACGACATCAGGTCTGTTCACTCCGGCAGCTCGTATTTTAATCAGCAGTTCATTGGCTTTGGGATTTGGAACGTTGCGCTGCACCAATTGCAACTCTTCTGGCCCACCAGGTTTGACGATTTCAACAGCATTCATTGAAAGTGGAATTTTACCGGTCATCAACCTACTCCTCAAGTCGCTTATCAAGCTTAATAATTATCATTTTTTATATGGGCTTTATATGGGGCTGGAGAAAGAGAAGGCCAGCATGCGAAGAATAAAAAATAAAATCATGTTGGCCTATTGTCATAATTAAATTTGCTGCAAAGATATATCAGCTGGTTTTTCAGCGGTGTTGGCGAATGGATTGGTAAATACGACGTATCATATGGAGGCGTGAATATGTTGTTTAATGATGATGATACAAATCTGCATGGTTCATATTTGTTGATTGGTCAGGATTTGTCAGATCTTAGCGCAGATGAACTGCATGAACGTATTCAGTTATGTGAAGATGAAATGAAAAGATCGCAACAAGAGTTGTCCGGCAAGGGAGATAGTCGCGCAGCAGCTGAAGCATTATTTCGAGCGATTTGATTCTTTATGCCGTATCGATCACAAAATTATAGTCTGTGCCCGAATAAACAGGGTGCAGACTAGTACTGCCTGTTGAAATGATCATAATATATATGTGATTTTCTATAATTATAAATTTTAATGAAGACTGCATATCGGAAGGCACATTTTGGCTATTTATGTTCAGGTTGTTGCATTACTTTTTGGTACTGCATTTTTATTGACCGGCTCAGGCATGCATGGGCTATTGTTGCCGCTACGCGGCGGGGCTGAAGGTTTCTCTGTCACTTCACTTGGCATGATTGGAACAACATGGGCGGCGGGCTTTGTCGCTGGCTGTTATTTCGCCCCGCGCCTTGT
>CANQXU010000206.1 GCA_947627865.1 uncultured Paenochrobactrum sp.
CTTGAAGAAGAGTGGCTGGAACTGGAAATGCTGCGTGAAGAGATTGAAGGCTAATATAGTAGCATCAAAATTGTTTTGAGATTGAGATCAAATAAAAGGGGGCATTGCCCCCTTTTTAAATGCAGAAAACTTCTGCATTATTGAATGTATAATCCGTGACTTACGGCATACCTAAAGCATCCTTATAAAGCTGAATCATAGCTTCTTCTTCATGACGCTCATGTTCTTCTTTTTTACGCAGTCTGATAATTGTCCGTACAGCCTTGCTATCAAAGCCTGTACCTTTCAATTCTGCATAAACTTCCTTGATATCGTCGCCGATAGTTTTCTTTTCTTCTTCAAGGCGCTCAATGCGTTCAATAAATGCACGTAACTGACCAACAGCAATGGTTTGTGCGCTTTCAGTTGTAATATCGTCCACGGGTTTCTCCGCTGTCATAATTTTATAATTAGTTAGACATATGGCGCTCAACACGCCGGCTATAAAATGGCTCTGTTATAAAACAACCAATATCAGACTTTTAAAGCCCGTAACTCGTTTCATCAGCTCGCTATGAATTTCATACCACTTATCAGAGCTTTCATCTGGCTTCTTGAGCAATTATACCAGATCAAACCCAATCAAGCAGTGCCGGGCATTTGCCATAGCATAATGACTGCCATTGCTGCCAAGGCAACAAATGCGATTTTCCAAAAATCTGCCCGCCGCCGTAATCCAGGCAAGCCGATTGGCTTAATGATATGCATGATCATTAGCACTATGAGCAAGCCGGGTAAAATTTTAGTCAAGATAACTCCTGATTATTGGCATAATGCATAGAAATTTAGAAATTCATCATTCTTTTCGTCAGGCATACGGGGCACTCAATGCCCCGACCTGAACCAGAATGTGCTTCATAGCCGATTCTTCCCCTCAAACAGTAGCTCTATTTGATATTAAGAATAAATTTGAAGCATCGGCTTGAGCGTAGCAAAATATATCAACAATCAGTGTTGCGGTTTATTTTCTTCAAAGGACTTCAGCTGCTCTGCACTCGCCTCAACCTGATATTTCGCTTTCCAGTCAGCAAAAGGCATACCGTATATAATTTCACGTGCTTCGTCTTTGCTAAGCATAATATCCTTTTCTGCCGCAGCCTCCTGATACCAGTTTGACAAGCAATTGCGGCAAAATCCTGCAAGATTCATCATATCGATATTTTGGACATCATGGCGTTCACGCAAATGCGCAACCAGCGCACGAAAGGCGGCGGCTTCAAGCTCAATCTGGTCTTTTTCATTTATTTTCTGCATATTTTTTCTCCTGCCGCTTTAGCATTCCACTGCACGTAAAATATTATGCCTTATAGATAGGCCACATTAGCCCCCGTTGCATTATTTATATTTTTGACACATCCATATAATACCAATCAGAAACCACTGCTTTTCACTTATGCGGCATTCTTTACGAATAAAGCATTGATTAAATGCGTAATAATGCCTTATTTTCATTCACATTCTGATAAGATATTCATGAGAGAAATTTTACATGCTTGTTTAGGCTTGGCGTTGACAACAATGACAAAACTGCTGAAACAATACATATGAAGTATTTTATGACAATAACCGACAATTCCCTATGCATCCGGCATAGATTATATGCTGACCCGCTGAAAGGCTCAGGCGAATGAGACTTCCATACACTTTAGCGCTCCTGATTGGCACAGGCCTGACTGCGACCTTTATGGGCAGTATCGAGGCAAAAGCAGATTTTCGGGTGTGCAACTCAACACAAAACCTCGTTGGTGTTGCCATTGGCTACCGCGCTAAAGCCGGCTGGGTTACTGAAGGTTGGTGGCATGTTGATGCATCAAGCTGCAAAACATTGATCGAAGGTCCGCTGGCATCCCGCTACTACTATGTTTACGCAGAAGATGCAGAAGGTGGTGGCCGCTGGGAAGGCAAAGTTAATATGTGCATTGCGGAAAAAGAATTCCGCGTTGATGGCGTACAGGATTGCCTCGCAAGAGGCTACCAGCGCGCAGGTTTTCAAGAATATGACACAGGTGAGCAGACCAGCTGGATGGTTCAGCTGACTGACAATGTTCCGTCCTCCTCACCCTCGGTAACAGGAAATTAAAATCAATGAAGCGCAACCGTAAGGTCAAGATTCTCGCAACGCTTGGCCCTGCTTCCAGTGAAGAAGCAACAATCGAGCAACTCTTCAAGGCTGGAGCTGATGTATTCCGTATCAATATGAGTCATGCCAGCCATGATTTGATGCGTGTATTGGTGAAGCGTATCCGTAATGTAGAAAAGAAAATCGGCCACCCCATCGCGATTTTGGCTGACTTACAAGGCCCCAAGCTTCGCGTCGGCAACTTTGACGAGACAAAAGTTGAGCTGAGCCCAGGGCAAGAGTTTACTTTAGACAGTGATAATAAGCCTGGGGATACCACTCGTGTTTATCTGCCGCATCCTGAAATCATGCAAGCCGTTAAACCTGGTCATCGTCTGCTTGTTGATGATGGCCGCCTGACCTTGATCGCAGAAGAAACTGACGGAAAATCGATCAAATGCAAAGTGGTATCAGGTACGCATATTTCTGACAGAAAAGGCGTCAGCTTACCGGATAGCACACTCGGCGTCGGAGCTTTGACGGACAAGGACCGCAAGGATCTTGATGCTGTTCTGCAAGAAGAAATTGACTGGATTGCCCTGTCTTTCATCCAACGTCCTGAAGATATCGCTGAGGTTCGTAAAATTGCAGGCGGCCGTGTCGGCATCATGTCAAAAATTGAAAAACCGCAAGCAATTACCAGACTTGAAGAGATTATTGAGCTATCAGATGCATTGATGGTTGCGCGTGGTGATCTCGGCGTGGAAATGCCGCTGGAAAGCGTTCCTGGTTTGCAAAAGCAAATGACACGTAAAGCACGCCGCGCTGGCAAGCCGGTTGTTGTTGCAACCCAAATGCTTGAGTCAATGATATCAGCACCTGTGCCAACACGCGCTGAAGTGTCTGATGTCGCGACCGCTGTATTTGAAGGTGCGGATGCGGTTATGCTTTCAGCAGAATCAGCATCAGGCAACTATCCTGTAGAGGCAGTGGCCACGATGAACCGCATTGCAGAGCAGGTCGAACAAGATCCGACCTATCCAAGCATCATCAATGCCCAGCGCTCTGAGCCTGAGCCAACCGGTGCAGATGCGATATCACTGGCTGCACGACAAATTGCGGAAACACTGCGCCTGTCAGCGATTGTCACATATACAGCATCAGGCACAACTGGCCTTCGTGCAGCGCGCGAGCGTCCGCAAACGCCGATTATCGCATTGTCGCCAATTCCGCAAACCGCGCGCCGCCTGTCTCTTGTATGGGGCTTGCATTGCGTAGTGACCGAAGATGTTTATTCTGAACAAGAGATGGTTGATAGAGCCTGCCAAATTGCATTCAAAGAAGACTTTGGGCAGGCAGGCGACCGTATCATTATGACGGCTGGTATACCTTTTGGTACGCCTGGAGCAACCAATATGCTAAGATTGGCCTATATTGCTCCGGATGGAAAATCTGGAATCTAAACAAAAACTCCCGCGATAAGCGGGAGTTTTTTTATGTGCGTATATCGGACAGTTCATCCGCCAACCGGACATAGCTGCTCTGAATATCACGCATCATTGGATAAAGTTCCAGCGCCTGACCATAGGCCTGCATTGCGCGCTCTTTTAACCCGCGACCTTCCATTAAGGTCCCTAAAATAATCAAAGAAGAGAAATGACGCGGCTCCAGCTCAAGTGCTTTATGAATATCATAGAGCGCACGGTTTGGTTGCTCTTTCATCATATGTAGCATAGCGCGTCTGCTCCACACTTCTGCATAATCAGGTTTCAAGGCCAGCACTTCATCAAGAAAGTCGATTGCAACATCATATTTCTTTTCCAGCATAGCTCCGTTTGACCACTGCATTAAGAGATCAACTGTTGCACTGCCCGAACGGTTCCAGATCGTCTGAATTTGCCCAGCAACGCGCTTTGCAGCAGCTTCATTGGATGTCTTGCGCAATTGCAAAAACAATCGCTCCAAGCGCTGTTCGCTGGTTTCATTCGCACGAGCTTCGCTCTGCTTTTCCTGCTCCAATCTTGTCTGCTCTTGGCGTGTGTCCAAAACAGGAATGATCGGTGCCGTCAAAGTTTTTGGCTGAGCCACAGCAACTGTCGCCCCCGCGAAAGCACATAAAACAATAGATATACGCGCTGCATAAACAGTGACCGAAAACGATCCGTTCTTAAATCGCTGAAACAAGCCTAGCAAAATCCTCTCCTGATTTCTCAAACTCAAAAGATCACGCATGCATTATCAGCAGCGATATGAATAAAACAATATGCAAAGGAAACACAATAAACGCGATAAAATTCTTTATGCTCAAATAGATTTTAAAAGTGGTTATCAAATACAAAAAGAGAGCACTTTCGATTTGAAAATGCTCTCTTTTATAATCAGTTTTAAGACAGTTGTCAGTCTCAGCACTAACAGATTAGCCCTGACGCGCTTTAAAGCGAGGAGCTGTCTTGTTAATGATATACACGCGGCCCTTGCGACGAATAAGTTTGCAGTCGCGATGACGAGCCTTAAGCGCCTTAAGCGAATTCTTGATTTTCATGTCCATCACCGGTCGGGTTATGGCCCGTTACCGGGCTTCACAATTACAAGCACAATTAAGTGCTAACTACTCAAGGCAAGTAAACCTGCCTTTTAGGTTGAGCCGAGATACACAAATTCGGCCCAAAATGTCAACTCCTGTCGGGAAAATTCCTGACAGGAGACCCATTTTTGTCGAATTTATCGGCTGGTCAGCGGACTAATGCGTGTTACATGCCCCATCTTACGGCCTTCACGTGCTTCTGCTTTGCCATAAAGATGCAGCACTGCATCAGATTCGCACAGAATCGACGGTACCTGCATAATGTCATCGCCGATTAAATTATGCATAACACAATTGCTATGCCGCTTTGGATCACCAAGTGGCATGTCCGCAACAGCGCGTATATGCTGCTCAAATTGAGAAATGGCGCATGCAGCCTCAGTCCAATGCCCCGAATTATGAACCCTTGGTGCAAACTCGTTGGTCAGCAATGAACCATCTTCCATAACGAAGAATTCCATTCCCAACACACCCACATAATCTAGTGCATGCAAAAGCTGACTTGCCGCTTTTTGTGCAGCAGCAACTGTTTCAGCGTCAATAGATGCCGGCACAGTCGATGTATCAAGGATGCCATTTTTGTGAACATTTTCGGAAATGTCGTATAGAGCGACAGAGCCATCACGTGCGCGTGCCGCGATAACTGAAACCTCGCGAGAAAAGGGAACGAATCCCTCTAATATGGCTGGTGCATGCTTTATCGCGTCCAGCGCGTTATCCACTGTTTCAGCATCGGCGGAGGATAAACGTACCTGTCCTTTACCGTCATAACCAAATCGTCTGGTTTTCAAAATACCCTTACAATTTAGTGCTGCCAGACCAGCAATGAGGCTGTCACGGTCATTGACCAAATGCCATGGGGCTGTAGCAATCCCGCTTT
>CANQXU010000207.1 GCA_947627865.1 uncultured Paenochrobactrum sp.
GAAACCCTCAATGCTGTCCAGTCTGCACCTACAATTGTTACCGTTGCTGATTTAAGTGTCATGACGGTTGAAGCTCAGGTGTCGGAAGCAGATATCAGCAAGCTAAGGATTGGTATGCCCGCATATTTCACGCTGCTTGGTCAACCCGACAAGCGCTATGAGGGCAAGCTGCGTACAATCAAGCCAAAGCCAGAAACCACCAATAATGTGGTTCTGTATTATGCACTATTCGATGTTCCCAATTCTGACGGTGATTTGATGCTGGATATGAGTGCACAAGTCTATTTTGTCATTGATTCAGCAACAGATACATTGCTCGTACCTTCTGCAGCTTTATCGCCCGCCAAAGGAAAGGATCAAAGAACTGTCACCATTGTTGATAATGCAGGCAAGGAACAAGAGCGCACTATAACCATCGGCATTAGCAACCGCGTACAAACCCAAGTTGCCGATGGCTTAAAGGATGGCGACGAGGTTGTCTTGAAGCAAAGTTCTGGTGCGGGGGCCTCATCAAGTGCATCGCGTCGTCCGCGCGGCATGTTTTAGGAGGGGACAATGGCACCCCTTATCCAGCTTAAAGACATAACCAAGACATTTTATAATGGTGATCTCGCGGTTGAGGTTCTGCACAATATCTCACTTGATATTCAAGAGGGCGATTTTGTAGCCATTATCGGCGCATCCGGCTCTGGCAAATCAACCCTGATGAATATTCTAGGTTGTCTGGATAACCCAACACATGGCAGCTACCTATTGAATGGTCAGGATATTTCCCATCTTGATGCCGATGATCTGGCATATTTACGCCAAAAAACTTTTGGTTTTGTGTTTCAGAATTACAATCTGATACCAACATCAACAGCATTGGATAATGTCGAAGTTCCTTCCATTTATGCAGGCATGCCCGCACAATACCGACGAGAACGGGCTGAGGAACTATTGAAGACTTTGCGGCTCGGCGATCGTCTCGATCACAAACCAAACCAGCTCTCTGGTGGCCAACAACAGCGTGTATCTATTGCGCGTGCATTGATGAATGGCGGAAAGGTCATTCTCGCGGATGAACCAACCGGCGCATTAGATAGTCAAAGTGGCGAAGACGTCATGCATCTTTTGCGTGATATGCATGCACAAGGCCACACAATCATAGTCATCACCCACTCGCGTGAAGTGGCGGAGCAAGCAGACCGTCTGATTGAAATACGCGATGGCTCAATTTTATCGGACATCAGAAAAACACCTCTGCGAGACCAACTCAAAACAACGTCCGAAATAGCAGCCATGGACATGCCTGAAACATCGGCTCTTGCTTCTTCGCTGGCTGATATGGGTGAAGCCGTTAAAATGGCTTTCCGGGCATTGCGCGCCAATTTGTTTCGAACAGCGCTGACATTGCTCGGCATCATCATCGGTGTCAGTTCTGTTGTCACTCTACTGGCCATCGGCACTGGCGCACAAAAAAACATTCTGGATCAATTCAGTTCCATGGGATCCGACTTGCTGCTGGTAAGACCCGCAATGGCAAATTTTCGCGGTACTGGTTCCATTGCAACACTGATACCAGAGGATGCTACAGCAATTGAAGAGTTACCCAATGTAAAGACGGCTGTGCCGGAAGTCACCGGGTCGGTAACCTTGCGCTACGGAAATATCGACTATCAAACAACAGCCAATGCGACTGTTCCCACCTTCGAAATTGCCAAATCATGGCCACTCAGTGAAGGCGATTTCATCAATGATAATGATCTTAAAACCTATGCTCCTGTTGCCGTAATCGGCAGCACCGTTGCCAAAACCATGTTTGTGAATAACGAAGATCCGGTTGGTAAATATCTCCTCATCAACAAAATTCCGTTTCAGATCATTGGCGTTTTACAAGAAAAAGGCGGCGGCATGGGTGGATCGGATCAAGATGATGTTGTTATTGTTCCGCTTACCACCGGTAATCTCAGGCTGTTTGGACAAAAATATGTTCGCACCATAACGGTTCAGGTTAAAAATGACGCGCTGATTAATGCAACACAAGATGACATCCAATCATTGCTCAACCAACGCCATAAGCGGCAGGATACAATGATTACCAATATGGCATCAATCCGTGAGGCGGTGAATGAAACAACCAACTCGCTCAAATTATTTTTAGGCTCTATTGCCGCCATTTCATTGCTCGTCGGCGGCATTGGCGTCATGAATATCATGCTTGTCAGTGTGACTGAGCGCACCCGTGAAATAGGTGTGCGTATGGCGACAGGTGCCAGACGAAAAGACATCATGCTGCAATTCATCACAGAAGCCTTGGTGGTCTCATCTCTTGGGGGCTTAATCGGTGTTGTATTTGGTTTATCCTTGGCAGGTTTAGCTCAGTGGGCAGGCATATCAGTTGTCTTCAGTACTGGACCGATCATACTTGCCTTTGCCTGTTCCTTCGCGACCGGCCTGATTTTCGGCTTTTTACCAGCACGCAAAGCATCGAAATTAATGCCGGCAGTTGCATTATCTGCAGAATAAAAACAACTCCGGAGCATCTATGTTCCGGAGTTGTTCTCATGAAACTTATAGAAATTGAATCACTTGAACTGAATTGGCACAGTGATAGGAATGCGCGCTTTTGCTATAGCGGGAGGCGGTGCCGGCACAGGAGAAGCACGATGCGCCATATCCAATGTCAGCTGATCAAGTTGCGCATTTCCTGTTGAGGTAATTATTCTTGCCGACAGCACATTACCGCCGGCATCGATGACAAAGTTCAATTGTGCAACGCCGCGCCCTCTCGCTCCTGATTTACGTTGCAAGAAACGCTTCTGACGCTCCAGATGCGCCTGAACTTTCGCGCTCCATTTGGCAGAGCTCATACCAGGATTACCCGCAGTTGCCCCGCTACGGCTGGCAGCAAAGGTTTTACCACTTTCTGCTGCTACAGCAGGGGCCGAAGAGCGCTGATTTTTCTTGTCTTTGGCTACTGTTTTTTTGGGCACTGGCTTAAATTCAGGCTTCTTTTGTTTAGGTGGTTCTTTTTTTTGAACCTCCGCCACTTGCTGTGGCTTTTCCTCAACCACTGGCCTTTTCATTGGCAGCGGTATCACCACCTCCGAATTTTCAGCCACAACCTCTTCAACGACTTGTTCGTCGGGCAACTCTTCGACTGGCTCTTCAACAGGTTCCGGTTCTAATACTGGTTCAGGCACAACTTCCGGCTCGGGCTCAGGTTCAGGCTGGGGTACTAGCTCAGGTTCAGGCTCAACCTGCTCTTCAGCTTCATTGATCTCAGTTGTCGTTTCTTCCACCATTTCCGCTGCTTCATTTTCAGCATCTGGTGCAATTGCCAATTCAGCAAACTCAACCATAATGGCTGCAGGAGGCGTGCCATCCATTTCATTATCGGCTTTGATATTTGCCAGAACATATGCGCCCGCAGCATGTGCAATCAGCACGAAAGCTGCCGCAGTACCCCACAAAAGAATATCTTTGCGCAAACTATAATGATGCTCGGACTTTTCACATCTGCTACATTTATGTTCACACTTTAGAGGAGCCATTACTGATCTCCATCCTGAACATTTGGGTTTTTAGCTGCTGGTGTTGTGCCACTGCTTTGCTGATCTTGCTGCTGTATTGGTGCCTCACCAACCAACTCAAGACCGACAAGCGCAATCTTCAAATAACCCGCTTTCCGAAGGTCATTCATCAAGTTCATCAATGAGCCATAATCAACATTTTTATCCGCTCTCAGGAAAATGCGGGCATCTTTATTATTTTCAGAAAGCTGATCCAAATGGATCTGCAACAAATCTTTTGCAACAGCTTCATTGCCAATATTGATCGTTTTATTTTCCTGCAGCGTTACGTAAATCGGTTTGTCAGGGCGCGGCTGGGCTGTAGCACTCGAAGCTGGCAAATCAACATTAACATCCACTGTTGCCAAGGGTGCCGCAACCATAAAGATAATGAGCAAAACGAGCATGACATCAATAAAAGGTGTGACGTTGATCTCATGGTTAAGCTCAAGATCATCAGATGTTTCATTACGTGTGCGCCGAGCCATAATTCTACTCCGCCGCTTTCAAGCTGCTTGCCGTTCTGCCTTGCAAACCAGCGCGTTGAAAATCATCATCGCGGCTGATAAGACGCTCAACCCCTGCCGAAACATCTGCTAAAGACTGACGATAGCCAGTAATTGAACGTGCAAACATATTGTAAATCATTACCGCAGGAATTGCGGCAACAAGACCAATGGCAGTTGCCAGCAAGGCTTCAGCAATACCTGGTGCAACAACAGCCAAATTAGTTGTTTGCGATTCAGATATACTGATAAAAGAGTTCATAATTCCCCAGACTGTACCAAACAACCCGACAAATGGCGCGACCGAGCCAATAGTTGCCAATGCGCCCGTGCCGCGAGACAGTTTGCGTCCTGCTGCAGCTTCAATGCGACTTAAGCGTGAGGCAACCCGATCTTTAAGACCTTCACTACCTGCAACTTCCAATGCCGGACGTGTCATCTCCACTTCATCCGACGCAGCCCGCACCAAAACAGCCGCATATCCCTTTTCACCAGTCAAAGACGACACGGCATCATCAAGACTTCTGGAATGGCCAACAATTTTGTTAACACGCTTAAGCCTGCGCTTTGCAGCTGCCAGTTCAAATGACTTAGCAATCCAAACTGTCCAGGTTAGCAATGACGCTAATGCAAGACCGATCATAACAGCTTTAACAACCCAATCCGCTGCCATAAACATTCCCAGCGGTGACAAGTCATGTGGCAACTTATCATCGCGCTCACTAGTCAACTCAGTAATTTGCGGCTCACTAGCGACAGTGTCTGTGTTCGAAGAAAGCGGATTATTAGATGCTGCAGTATTTTCACTTGATGAAGGCGCTGCATTCAATGCCTGAGCGTCGGAGGTCGTAGCCGGTAAATTCGATTGCGGTGCTGTTGATTGGCTATTGCTTATTGGCACTGTGTCCGTTTGCGTCGCTGAATTATTTTGCTGTGCATCCTGCATGCCCGTCTGAGCATGAACAATAGGAGATATAAATAGCCCGCCCATGAGCACAGCTGTTATAATTTTAGTTTTTGCGAGCATATCGTCACCTGACCTGTCATCACTTTCCTGACAATGAGTTTGGCAATCCATCGGTAGTTTCAAGAACACTGCCAATCTATGTGTCAGGGCGCAATAGACGGTTAAACATTATTAACATGACATTTCAAGTCATATTTAAATTCATGCGAAATTTTCGCTTTTGAAAATGTTAATACCACATAGCGTGTCATAAAGATTTTACATGATTTTGCTTGCATTTTTTAAGAATATAGCGTTCCATTACATAAGCTTAAGAATTTCCCGTCGTGTCAGTTACTGGTGCGAAGCTGCACCATCATGGAGGATGGACATGCTCTATAAAGAAATTCAAAATCTGGAAAATGCCGCACGCACAGCTATGTCTGGCTCTTATGAACACTCCCATGTCAGACCATTAAAATATTACAACAACCGGGCCTTGATGCGCACGACCTCAGCTCTGATTGCATTGGCAATCATAAG
>CANQXU010000208.1 GCA_947627865.1 uncultured Paenochrobactrum sp.
AGGAAATTGACAGCGCCTGCCAACATATCCCGATCTTTAACGATACGCGCACCACCATTTTTAATCAGGCGCTGATACGCATCGCGAAAACTCTGTACATTATTACCTGAGAAAACGGCTGTTTGTAGCATCGCCGGTTCAAGAGGATTGTGCCCACCTTCGCCTACCAATGATTTACCAACAAATGCGATGTCAGTCAGACGCAAATAAAGTCCCATCTCACCGATTGTATCGCCTAAATAAATATCTGTATCTCTCTCGATCACATCATTACGGCTACGGCGAGCGACCTTCAATCCCTTCTGCAAGAGCATCGCTTCCACCGCATCGCATCGCTCCGGATGGCGCGGCACAATAATAGTCAGAAGATCAGGATGGCGTGTCTGCAACATCTGGTGCACTTCGGCGGCGATAACTTCTTCACCTTCATGGGTCGAAATTGCAGCCCAACGATGACGATTACAGCATTCGCTCTTCACCAGCTCCAGCAATTCAACGTCAACTGGCGGCGGAGTTGTATCGACTTTAAGATTACCCGAGACAGAAACAGCGCGTGCTCCCAATGCACGAAAGCGCTCGCCATCCAATTCAGACTGCGCCACAATATGTGCAAAACTCTCAAAGATGGCCTCAGCCAAAACCGGATGCTTTTGCCAAGAAGCAAAGCTGCGGTCTGACAGACGGCCATTCACTAAAACATGTGGTATACGGCGATCTTTCAAAATATCGATTGTTGCCGGCCATATCTCAGACTCGCAAGACATAGCAAGATCCGGACGCCAATGGTTCAAAAAACGATTAACCGCCGGTGCTAAATCCAATGGAGCGAATTGATGAATGACCTTTGACGACAAATGGTCAGAGACAAATTTTGCAGATGTCACCGTACCAGTAGTAAGAAGAATATTGATACCGAGGCTAGCCAGCCGCTCGACAAGAGTGGTGATAGCTGCGGTTTCGCCAACGCTTGCAGCATGAAGCCAGATCAGCGGGCCATCTGGGCGGGCAATATTTGTTTTCCCATAGCGCTCATTGCGACGCTCACGGATTTCTTTTCCTTTGGAGGTACGGATACGCACATAAGTGCCGACAAACGGATAGGCTGCGCAGCCGAAAACCTTATAGGCGCTCAACATCATGCGGGCCATGCGTTCATTCATGCTGTTTTCTCCAATAAAGCTGTGGCTCTCGCCATAGCAGCATTTAAACTTGCGGTCAGTTCCTGACGCTTCTGCTCAAGAACTTCCTCATCAGCATCAGCAGGAACGCTGACAGGTTCACCCAAACAAGCTACAGAACGACCAAACGGCAATGGTATTGCGGTTTTATCCCAACTTTTCTGCAATATATATTGCCGAGAAAAGCAATAAGCTGCTGGCATGATCGGCCGTCCGGATATTTTTGCAAGTAAAATTATACCTTCACCCGCTTCACGGGCAGTACCATGCGCAATATCAGCGATCATCCCTACACATTTATCTTCTTTTAATGCATTGCGCAAAGCTAATAGTGCTCTCGCGCCACCTTTTCCAACGCGCGTTTTCCCCGACCTGCCGCCAGAACCGCGAACCGTTATGACACCTAAACGCTCTGCAACTTTAGCGTTGAGCTCCGCATCGGCACTTTTGGAAAACATTGCAACAAGTTGCATGCCGTGCCGATTGAGAAATGGCCCCATAATATGCTGACCATGCCAAAAGGTGAGAATATAGGGTGCATCTTTAAACGCGGTTTGAAAAGTTGTTTCAGCATCATCCAACCGTTTATTGGTCAGATATACAAACCGCATATAGGCTGTGATGAGTTCTACCAAAACTATTTTGGTGATTTGCGAGCGTGCAATCGGCACTCGTATTTTTCGCCAAAGGCGCTTTAGAAAACCAAAGCGCCTAGGTCGGGAATTACCCTGTTCTTTATGCGGTTCATTACTCATGAAATCTGCGCAACAACTGCGCTTAACCTATATTGCCTTTGGCTACAGCATCCGCAACACTTGTTGGATCAAGCAAGCGATGCATATGGACGATAAAATAGCGCATATGAGCGTTATCTACAGTTGCCTGAGCTTTGGCACGCCATGCAACAAGTGCTGTTTCATAGTTTGGATAAACGCCGACAATATCCAACTCTTCCAGATTGCGGAACTCAACAGAATCCAGCGTTTTTAATTCGCCCCCAAAAACCAAATGTAAAAGTTGTTTGTTTTCAGCATCGACGGTCATTTTGTTCATTCCTGATGGTTATGAAATAATGGTTAGGCAATAGCGGTCATGATTAGCGCAATATTTAAGGCTGGACAACAGCCAACATTTCCTCAAGCAAAGCGCCGCTACCAGCGACCAATGCACCGTGGCTATAATCTTTAAGGCCATAATGCAACTTTTGTCCGTAGCTATCTAATAACGAACCTCCGGCCTGCTGTAAAATCAAGTCTGCGGCTGCCAGATCCCAATCGTGTGAATTGGGACGTACAAAGGTTGCGTATATATCACCGCGCGCCACCATAGCAATGCGATAAGCCAATGAAGATATATAAGGATGCGGCTTCACACGGCTGCTGAAGCCGCTCGGCAGCTCGTTCATCGTGGAGCGCGATAAAGCAATAGGCAATATTTCATCGGATTTTGGTGATGGAACCTTAAGCTTTTGGCCATTGAACAAAGCAGCACTATCAAGCCTTGCCGCAAAAACCTCACCTCGAACCGGAACATCAATCACACCTGCTACCGGACGATTATTTTCAACAATTGCGATGCTCACGCACCACTGATCTTTGCCATTGATGAAAGAACGCGTCCCATCAATCGGATCGACCACGAAGGAACGCAAGCGAGACTTTTGCTCGCGATCATCACGTGTTTCTTCTGAGACCCAGCCATAGTCGGGGCGCGCAGTTAATAGCTCGCGCTTCAAGAAAGCATCCACCGCCAGATCAGCTTCACTGACGGGTGAGTTGCCCTCTTTTAACCAGATTTGCGGATTCTGACCAAAATATTGCATTGCAATCTGCCCTGCTTGCGTTGCAACATCGCAGAGCAGGCTTAATTCGTCTGCCAATTTAGCACTTGGCCTCGAAGGCGAGGAAGAGACAGGACTATTTGCGTCTTTTTTATCAGTTTCCGGCAAGTGTCATTCCTTCTATTAGCAATGTCGGAGCAGCAACACCATAATGACGCTCAATATCATTGGCTGGTATCATCTGCTTAAACATATCCTTCAGATTTCCGGCAATTGTCACCTCTGAAACAGGGAAGCTGATTTTACCCTTCTCGATCCAGAAACCAGATGCTCCACGGCTATATTCACCCGTGATCATATTGACGCCCTGACCGAATACTTCCGTTACATAGAAACCATCACCCAATGATGCAATCAAATCTTGCGGACTTACACTGCCAGGCTCAATCGCGAAGTTGGTTGACGCACAGCCAATCGTCGAGCCGGAGCGAACACCGCGGCCATTGCTTTTCAGGCCCAGCTCGCGCGCAACCGGCCCCGACAATGACCAATGCTGAAGCACGCCATCCTCAACCATATCCAGCGGCTGCCCCTCAATACCTTCGGCATCAAATGGGCGGGAAGAAGAACCACGTATGCGCAAAGGATCGTCTGTTACCCTTATCCCTTTGGCCAAAATCTGTTCACCCATCGAGTTGCGCAAAAAACTGGTTTTACGGGCTACCGAGCCACCATTAATGGCAGCGGCCAGATGTCCGGCTATACCGCGCGCAACACGCGGATCAAAAATCACATTGACAGGACCGGTTCGCATTTTACGGCTATTCAACCGACGCACAGCTCTTTCACCTGCACTTTCACCAATTTCTGCCGAAGACAGAAGGTCTGAAAAATGCAGACGTGATGTATAATCGTAATCACGCTCCATCGCAGTACCCTCACCAGCGATTGCGCTGACGGAGCGGCCAAACCGTGTCGCGGCATAGGAGCCTGCAAAGCCGCCGGAGGTAACCAGCACCATGCCGCCCATACCAAAAGATGCGCCCGCTCCTGATGAGTTGGTTACACCTTTTACGGCCAAAGCAGCCTCTTCCGCTTCCAATGCATCAAGGCGCAAGCGCTCAGTATCGATGATAGTATCATCATATTGGTCAAGATCTTTAATATTCTTTGCCAACAGCGCAGGATCAGCCAAGCCTTCAAATGGATCTTCGGGCGAGACTTTAGCCATCGCAACAGCGCGTTCTACCAGTGTTTTAGGATCAGCACCGATATTGGCAGCGACGCTGGCAATGCGTTTACCTACAAAAACACGCAGTGAGAATTCATCACTCTCGGACGACTCATTGCCTTCTACCTTGCCCAGGCGAACGCTCACACTGGTGGATCGCGCAGATACAACAACCGCATCAGCTGCATCAGCCCCCGCTTTGCGAGCCGCCTCAACCAGCGATGATGCGTGCTCCAGCAATTTTCCGGCCTGATTTTGTGCATTCATTGTGCTTCACCCGATTATTCATAAAATGTAATGACTAAATTAATAATCACAGTTTTATTTCAATAGAGACTGATTTCAGTCATATCTTATTTCTATAGGACGCAAATAACGGCGCTTCAAGGGATCATAACTTGAAGCTTTTCAATACAGCCAATAGCTAAGGTTTATTATGAGCGGTTCAGGCGGTAGTCTTTACATACAGGCACTCATGCTCCTCGGCGGTGCAATCATTGCTGCACCTTTATTCAAAAAACTAGGTCTTGGAACTGTTCTCGGCTATCTTGCCGCTGGTATTATTATCGGCCCTATAGCCAGCCTGATCAGCGGCGGTGAAGAACTGCTACATTTTTCAGAGCTGGGTGTTGTTTTTCTGCTCTTCATCATCGGACTGGAGCTGAAACCATCAAGGTTATGGGCATTAAGGCAAGCGATCTTCGGGCTTGGCTGCGCCCAAGTCGTGATAACGGCGGCTGTGATTACTTATTTGGGGATCTATGTGATCGGGCTGGATGAGTCAGTCGCCATTATTATTGGTTGTGGTCTGGCTCTTTCATCAACGGCTTTTGCCATGCAAATTCTCGAAGATAAGGGCGGTACCAACCAGAAATACGGACAACGCTCCTTTTCAATCCTGCTTTTTCAGGATTTGGCAATCGTCCCAATTCTGGCCATCATTCCAGTTCTTTCCCCCGTTGTAACAACAAGTACAAATGCGTCATTTCATTTGGTCACCGCCATTCTATGCATTGCGGCACTGGTGTTGGCCGGACGTTACCTGATCAACCCGATGTTCAGGATTATAGCGAGTACCGGAGCGCGTGAAGTTATGGTGGCTGCAGCACTTTTTATTGTGCTTGGCTCTGCAATGCTCTTACAATTTGCCGGACTTTCTATGGCTATGGGCGCATTTATCGCTGGCGTGCTACTAGCAGAATCATCCTATCGCCATGAATTGGAAGCGGATATTGAACCGTTCCGTGGTATCTTTTTAGGTCTGTTTTTTGTCGCGGTCGGCCTGTCGCTCAATTTAAGTGTTATCATAACACATTTACCGATTATTGTTCTTTC
>CANQXU010000209.1 GCA_947627865.1 uncultured Paenochrobactrum sp.
CATAAACATCATTGCTTTCCAATTCGAAAACACCGTCCGATGTTCCCTGTACTTCAATTACTTTGATGCCATTCACAGTTTGTGCGCCAGTACCACCGACATTGATGACATTAACGAAAGTTTGACCATAAGTATTATTGGTTACAACTAATAAATCAGTTTGAGAATTATCACCCCCAAGCGCAGTCTCAATCTCCAGCCTTCCATTTTCACCAGTATAATCACCATTGACTGTCAAGGTGCCAAATGAATTCCCTGGTGCTATAGTACCTCGATTGACTGTGTTTCCAACACGACCAACACCTTGCAATCTTCCTTGCTGTTCAATTTCTAAAGAACCACCAAGTTTGCCATCAATACGCATCGTGCCGCCAAAGATCGCAGTATTACCGCTGAAAGAAGTGTTGTCTGGCTCAGTAAAATGCGTAAAACCCGCATAATGCTCAATATTTCCCTTGCCTGTTAGCTTTTGACTAAACGCATAGGGCCCCATATTTGCTGAGGCAGTATGGTTGAAGATTAGTTTTCCCGTACCATTTCCGAATATGATCTTATCGGTGTTTAAAACACCAGCGGCTTTTGCGGTTTCAGTTGCAGCTCCGCCAATATTTAAAGTGCCTGACGTTGTAGCTCCATGGGCAATATATACACCTGCTGTCGCTAGGCTGCTATTGCCACTCAAAGTTAAAACACCTGTACCAGTACCAACACCGATGACTGTATCATTTGCAACTGTTACCTGTGCATCATTGTCAATGATGAGCTCGCCATCTGGGCCTAAAAACTTTCTTCCGTCACCAATAATCAAATGATTATTAGTGGTCAGTTTTGCTTGATTATCAACTCTTGCTCTCACAACACCAAATTCAGCGATCAGTGCATTACCGGTTGAGCTAATCTCAGACCCTGCGCCACTGATTAACAAATGCGTTTTTTGTCCGTTGCTCCCCAGTTGAAGCAAGCCATAGCTCTCCGGATTTTGGGAGCTTACAATATTGATGCGACCACCATTTGTAACCATTATGGACGTATCACCAGTTAGACCAGCGGCTGACAAGTCGCGCCCATTAATATTCAGCAGTGAACCGGCACCATCAACTGTGATTGAGCCAGAGCCATTTAAATTACCGAGACTGACATTGTTCACATTGACTTTTGCTCCTTTGAGAATCTCAATATGGCCATCACCATTTCCTTGACTGCCAATATTAAGATTAGAGCTCGAGCCTAATACGGAAAGATTTGCATTCTCTCCAGAGATAGTAATTTTTCCATAACTGGATGAACCAATTGCAACACCGCCCGCTGCATCAAGTGAAGAGTCTATAATGGTAAGAAACCCGGTACCATGACTCCCAACATAAACACTATTAACATTAAAATTTGTGCCACCTGTCAGCTCTAAAGCACCTTCACTATTAAACCCCGTGCCGACATTCAGTGTGGTACCAGTATATTGAACATTATCCGCAATAGCTTTGTTTGATGCAACGCCATTAATATTTATTAATGAGCCATTAACTGGTACTATACCAGTGCTCCAATTTTGAGCTGTGTTCCAATCACTGGAGAGTGCGCCAGTCCAATCCGCAGCAGCTACATCAGAAGAGGCTAAAAAAGCATATATTGAAAAACTAAATGCGCCAAGAGCTAATTTCAGCGTAAGAGATTGGTTTAACTTGCAAATGCTGAAATCTTCCATTGGCCATATCTCCCAATATATGTTATCGCTAATATTATGGAAGCATTATATATATTGGGCCATTTTACAATAGATAAACGTAGTCATTTTTTATTGCTGTATTAATGTAATTTTTATTTAACCAGTACTGCGGGAAAGAACTACTCTTATTCCAATGTAAGCAAGGCGCTATTTTGCAAGCACTGTGACAATCTCCGAAAAACCGCGTTTTTTAGCATGTTGCAGCGCAGTCACACCTTCATGATCCCCAATGCTCATATCCGCACCAGCATCTTTGAGAAGCCGGATGATCTGCACATGTGCAGGGCCACCATCACTCAAAATCACAGCCTCAATTAATGCGGTCCAGCCAAGATTGTTGATATGATCGATATCAACGCCAGCCTTGATTAAGGTGCGCACTGTTTCCACATGGCCGCGCTCAGCAGCCGGAATAAGCGCTGTGCCACCAAATCGGTTGGTGCTTTTTAGATCAGCACCATTTGATAAAGTCATTTTTAAAATCTCAAGATGGCCACGCGCACCAGCGTAAAGATATGGACTATCATGTATCATATCCTTGGCATTCACATCTGCACCAGCTTCAATTAACGTCTTAGCAGAATCAACTTGGTTATTATGTGTCGCCACAAGAAGAGCCGTTTGCCTGTGCTCATTACGTGCATCAATATTTATGCCTTGCTTGATCAAGCTTTGAATGGTGGCGACATCTCCACGCGCTGCAGCATCCAATAATTCCCGTTCACTGCTTGTTTGTGCAGACATGGCAACTCCTGTCGTCATCATTATAAGCGTAATAAGAAACATCATGCCTCTTAAATACTTGGGCATAGAAAAAGGATAACTCATCGCTCACTCCTTATAAAACATACCATAGATGATACTGCCGCTCTGTATATGCGGAGGGGGAACAGAGCGGCAATTTTTTATTTTAACTGGTCTTTGACCTTATCAAGCGCGACAAGAGCACATGCTTCATCTAGATGCCCGCCTGGTGCTCCGGCAACACCAACCGCACCAATTGTCTCGTCGCCCACTTTAACAGGCACGCCACCACCTAGCACAAGAAAGCCTGGAATATTCGCAAGCTCGGCGGCGGCTGGATTTTTCTGAATATTTTCAGCCATAACACCAGTTGGCGTGCGCGAAGAGGCTGAGGTAAATGCCTTGGCTTTTGCAGCTTCTGCGGTATGTGTACCAGCATTATCTGCGCGCATTAATGAGCGTAATACGCCCGCACGATCAACAACGGCAACAGTTACATTATATCCATCTGCCGAGCATGCCGCAATCGTTTCGCTGGCAATATTAACTGCGAGATCAAGCGGCATATTTTTTTCCTGCAAAATCTGTGCAGAAGCGGCAGAAGTCAAAACGATGGCAGCAGCACCAGCAAGTAAAATGCGTTTCATATTCATCTCCATTTTGTTTGTAAGATCAATCTAACAAAACAATGGCCTGAACTGAATCCGCGATAGCGCTGAAGCATATAGGTAATATTACGGATGCTGTCCGTCTTGGCTAAGTAACTGCATGCGCACAAAATCCGCTACTGAACCCGTTTCAAGTTTCTCTGCAATATTGGCCCTGTGAGCATCAATGGTACGCACCGATATATGAAGTGCATTGGCAATATCTTTACTTCCGAAACCACGACAAATCAGATCAAATATCTCATATTCGCGTAACGTCAGTCTTTTCAGCAGCATTTGCGCTTCAGATTTTTCCTGCATCTTATCTAGCTCAACAGATGCAGTTTCAAGTGCTTCCAATAAGATTTGCTCATCGACAGGCTTAGACAGGAAATCCAGAATACCCGCCTTAAACGCACGGCGGCAGGCATTGATATCCCCATGCCCCGTAATCATAATTGCAGGCCAGTTTATCCCACGCTCGTGCAGTTTTTGCTGCAATTGCAAACCGCTAATCATTGGCATCCGCAAATCAAGTATCAGGCAACCTGGTCGCTCAGGATTAACATGCGCTAAAAAACTTGCAGGATCACTAAAGGCCTCAACCTGCATACCATAAGTATAGAGCAGTAAAGACAGAGCTTCACGAACAGCCTCATCATCATCAATCAGATAAATATTCATCTTACTCATGCCAATGCCTTTAATGAGGATAATTTGCTTCTGGAATAACAATGGTAAACTCCGCTCCTCCCTCCGGGCGGTTTTGAGCGGAAATTTCACCATCAACACGCTCAACTAACGTAGCGCACAAAGCCAAACCTAATCCCGTACCATTTTTCCGTGTCGTGAAAAATGGCTCGAATAAATGAGGTAAAACATCTTCAGGAATACCGCGCCCATTATCGGCAACACGAAGTAGAACCTTCCCATCCCGCACAGCAGAACTGACAGTGATTATTTTTTCATCCCCCTCGCAATCATCCAGACTATCGGCAGCATTGCGGATCAAATTATATAATACCTGTTCCACCTCCACAGTATCCGCAATAATGACGGGAGAAGGTTTGAACATCTCTGTTTTTAAAGTGATCTGGCATTGCGCCAAATCTATTTTCAATAACTCACTGACATCACGGATAATCTGGTTAAGCTTAATCGATTTTCGTATAGGCTGTTGATTGCTCATATAGTTTCGCATCCGCTGTAAAATCTCGCCAGCCCGTGTGGCCTGCCGTATATTCGCGTTTAATGCCTGCTCCAGCATTTGCTTTTGACCCCCAGATGCACTGAGGCGCAATGCAGCCTGACTTTGACTTAACAATGCTGTGAGCGGTTGGGTCAGTTCATGGGCAATGCCGGAGGCAAGTTCTCCCATGGAGTTGACCCGCGCCGCATGTGCAAGCCTTGTTTCATGCTCAAGTAGTTGCGCTCTCTCTTCAGCCCGTCTAGCAGACTGGATAAAGCGCCATAGACTATAAGCTGCAATCAAAAACAGCAATGAAAAGACAGCAAAAAGCAGCGTTTTTAAAGGAGCAACCACCTCCGCTAAATCCATTGGCCTGGTCAAAGTGAGTAAAATTGGCTGATTTTGACTGTCAATAAATTGTGTGAATACTGGCTGTTGAAGATAAGCAGAAGCCTTAATGTCAGAAGCCGAATGCTCGGCCAATATTGTCTGTCCGTCAATTTGCAATGTCAGATCAGCCCAATCCGGCCGTTCATCAGGCTCAATCATCAATGCCGGATTAATCTCCATCAAAATGGCATAACCGGGATTAGAATTGTCTGACTTTTTACCTAAAAAATATCGATCAGGCACATTCTGGTTGAGGTAACTCTGCACAATACCCGGTCTTTGAGCCGCGATTTTTCGCTCAAACTCCCCCCTTTCGGAAGCATCCAAATGTTCATCAACCGACAATAATGTTTGTGTAGAAGAATCAGCGCCCACTTGATTAATCAGCATCACGTCAATACCCGCAATACGAGGATAAAAACGGATAATATTGCGTGCTACCTGCCGTAACACATCCACTGGTGGCGGGCTTGCTGCCAAAATTAAAGCATTAAGACTGGTAAGATGCGCATCATGTTGTGCTACGCGCTGAGAGAGCACCCGATGCAGCATGGCACCGGTTGCCTGCACTTCAGTTTTTGCACGTTCAATAGAATTGAGCGCAGTGAACCCGACAAACAGCAAACTGCCAGCAAGCCATGCTATAAACAGCAAGAAATAAGGTCGCATCAATATTCGTTTTAGCTGCAAAAATCTGCTTTCTCTCTATCAGTCCGGCCAGTTCGATCCTCAAACTTATACCAGTAACGACCATTTGAATATGGAAAGCAATGCCATGACTGCAATATCAAGCTA
>CANQXU010000210.1 GCA_947627865.1 uncultured Paenochrobactrum sp.
CCATATCGGGTGACGACAACACCCTCTATGGGCGCGTCCCACAGTTTCTCAAAAGCGAGAGCCATTTGTGCCGATCCCTTGCCAGCGCCAATGACAATAGTACGGCCCTTAGGGCGGTCCGGCAGGTATTGATGTATGATATGAGCCGGATCTGCAGCTTTAACGGCGGCATTAAAAACAGATGTCAGAAATTCACGGCGATCTTTTACAATACTCATTATCAACACACTGCCAGTATTTAATAATTTTCGTCCATAAGGGTGAGCGACCGAATGATGAACGCCCGTATAAAAGATATCAGCGGCTGCCGATCTGGCAACCGCTGATTTTAAATATTAAAGCCAAGCACTGTCTTTATTTATCTTTCATGGCTTTTCCGGCAATATATGTTTGTACGACAAAACGGTCATCGCCCAAAGTCTGGAGAAGAAACAGTTCCTGCTCAAGATCAAAATCATCACGTGTGCGAAGGCGTGCCGAAGAGGTTGCTGCACTATCTAGCACGACTAAATCTGCCTCTGTGCCTTCTTCCAAGGTTCCGATTTTATCTTCCAAAGACAACGCTCGCGCATTGCCTAATGTCATCATATAAAATGACTGCAACGGGTTGAGCCTTTGCTGCTGCAATTGCATGATTTTGTAAGCTTCATCCATTGTTCGCAGCATAGAAAAGCTTGTGCCTGCACCAACATCTGTTGCGACACTCACCCGCACACCTGCAGCTTCGACGCGATCACGATCGAACAAGCCCGAGCCTAAAAATAAATTGGATGTGGGACAAAAAACAGCAACGGAGCGTGTTTCGGCCATGATCCCCAATTCACGATCTTCCAAATGGATGGAATGGCCGAGCAATGTTTTATAGCCAAGCAAGCCATAATGCTCGTAAATTCCAAGATAGTCCGGCATCTCAGAATAAAGCGATTTGGTGAACTCTATTTCATCGCGATTTTCTGAAAGATGGGTCTGGACATAACATTCAGGATATTCGCGCACCAGAGCACCACTCAGCTCCAGTTGCTCGGGTGTGGACGTAATTGCAAAGCGTGGTGATATCGCATAGGCAAGCCTGTCCACACCATGCCAGCGCTGGATCAGGTCTTTTGTCTCATCATATCCGGTCTGCGCGGTGTCACGCAGAGCTTCCGGCGCATTGCGATCCATCATCACTTTGCCGCCAATCATCCGCATATTTCGTGCCTGTGATGCCCGAAAATAGGCATCTGCGCTTTGCGGATGGACTGAACAATAAGCAACGGCAGTCGTTGTGCCATTATCAATGAGCTCATCCAAAAAGCGATCGGCAATAGACTGGGCATGCTGTTCGTCACGAAACTTCTGTTCCGCCACGAAAGTATGCGTGTTCAGCCAATCCAGCAGATTTCCTGCGTAGGAGGCCATAATCTGCGTCTGCGGATAATGAATATGTGTGTCGATAAATCCGGGCAATATCAGATTTGGTCGGTGGTCAACAATCCTGACATCTTCACTAGCGACCAAACTTACAGCAGAGTAATCACCAAGCTTGGTGATTTTCCCATCTTTGATCAGCACTGCCCCATCTTCAAGATATTTATAAGATTGTGTATCCTGCGCATTTTGGGGTTCGTCTGTGAAAGTCAGCACACGTCCACGAACAAGCAATTCTGTCATTGCGTTTTGCCACCTGATGTTACGGATTGATACCAAGCGACAAGCAACTGACGCTGTTCATCACTCACTGAAGTGATATTGGCCGGAGGCATGGCATGTGTACGTCCGGCCTGCAAGTATATTTCCCGTGCATGGGCTGCAATCTCGCGATCATTTTCCAAAGACACGCCCTTTGGAGGAACAACCATTCCTTCCCATGCGGGTTCTTTTGCATGGCACATAGAGCAATGGCCGATCACTGTATCACGCACATCTTCAAAATGGCTGTCTGCCATAAAGCTGCTCTGCAATGAAGAGAGCTTGATATCCTCGATTTCGCTCGTTTTAGTACCAGTAAATGTCGACAACCATGCAATGATGATGAACAATGCGGCCGTCGCAAACCAGGTCCAGACCGGATTGCCCGCGCCGGCATGGCGCGTATTGAAATAATGGCGAATGGTTACGCCCATCAAAAACACCAATGACGCAATAACCCAATTATATTCTGTTGCGAATGCCAATGGGTAATGATTGGACAACATCAAGAAAACGACAGGCAGGGTTAGATAGTTATTATGCGTCGAGCGCTGTTTGGCAATCACGCCATAGATCGGATCTGGTTTTTTACCAGCAATGAGATCCGCAACAACCTTTTTTTGGTTGGGGATGATTATCATGAACACATTTGCGGACATGATAGTCGCGGTGAATGCGCCCAGATGGATAAAGGCAGCGCGACCTGTGAAGAGATGCGTATATCCCCATGCCATGACAACAAGGACAAAATAAAGCAATACCATGAGAAGTGTATCGCTCTTGCCAACGGCGAGACGACAAATCGTGTCATAGATCAGCCAGCCAAAAGCGAGCGAGGCAATAGAAATGGCGATAGCTACAGGTGCTGACACGTCCAGAACTTCCGGATCGATCAGATAAAGCTCTGCTCCGGCATAATAGACAATCGCAAGCAGCGCGAAACCTGATAACCAGGTCGCATATGATTCCCACTTAAACCAGATCAAATGATCCGGCAGATTGGCGGGCGCTACCAGATATTTTTGGATGTGGTAAAAACCACCGCCATGCACCTGCCATTCCTCGCCATGCGCGCCTTCCGGCAGATCCGGCCTTTTGCGCAAACCAAGATCCAGCGCTACGAAATAAAATGATGACCCGATCCAAGCGATCGCGGTAATGACATGTAACCAGCGCACAGCAAAGGACATCCAGTCCCAGCCTATGGCAAAATCGAACATTCGCCTCTCCCAAATTTTGATGCTGCATTATGTGCTAAGGACTGATATTCACAAATCAGTGGAAAATGCCTATCACTTTCAAAAAAAACTAAATAATAGCGAGGTGCAATGTCATATCTGGGGAACTTAAGGGTCTTTGTCCGTGTCGTTGAGTTGGGCAACCTCTCAGCAGCAGGAAGAGATCAGCGTGTATCACCAGCAGTGGCCAGCAATCGAATCAAAGAGCTGGAAAAACATCTGGGTGTAAGATTATTCAATCGTACAACACGTAAACTGACCCCCACTGAACACGGTCATATATTTTATGCAGGTTCTTTAAAAATACTGGAAGCCGTTGAAGAAGCGGAAGCTGCCGTTGGTGAACTGCTTGAAAATCCGCGTGGCTCAATCCGTGTTACTGCACCGCTTGGGTTTGGACGGCGGATGATCGCTTCGGGCATACCGGAGTTTCACGATCTTTATCCTGATGTCGAAGTGCGCTTGCGCCTGTCCGATCATGATATTGATATTATGAGCGAAGGGGTTGATGTCGCCTTCAAACTCGGAATTTTGGAAAACTCCAATCTGCGCATGCGCGGCATCATGAATTGTGAGCGCATCATTTGTGCTGCACCACAATATTTGGAAAAACATGGCACCCCCACAAGTCCTGACGAGCTGATAAAAGACAAGCATTCCTGCCTGCTCTTACGCTATCCAGGTTCAAGAGAGTTTTACTGGACGCTGCAAACGCCCGAAGGGATGCGCAAATATGATGTGTTCGGCCCCTATGATTCGGACGACGGCGATGTCCTGACGCAGTGGGCACTGCAAGGCAGAGGCATCATCAACAAGCCACTATTCGAGGTCAAAGAATATCTAAAAAGCGGGCAGTTGGTTCAGATTTTGCATGACACGCCCCCAATGCCAATTCAGCTTGCAGCGGTTTATCCACACAAGCGCTTCGTTGACCCCAAAGTCCGGCTCATCATTGATTTCATGGCTGAGCGTTGCCAGAGGCTAATCTCAAATATGCTGAAAGATTAAATTGATCCGCTTTGCCCCAGCAGATTGTTGCTAAGTGAGCGGCAAGCTACTGGGGCTAGGCTTATAGTTCAGCACTGCCGTTAATATTTCTGCTGCAACCAATGTGGCAATAACGGCGGGCCGCTTATCCTTCACCATGGTTCCGCCTATCGGGCAAACCAGCTTTTCACACATATCCTTCTTGCCGGTTTCTTGTGCCAGCCAACTTTTGAAGGTTGCTAATTTTGTTTTGGAGCCGATCATTCCGACATAGGAAAAATCATCTCGCATCAAGGCTTCTTTTGCAATTAAGAAGTCCAATGCATGTGTATGGGTTAAAATCACAAAAGCACTGCCCGCAGTTGCTGAACGCACAACCTCTTCGGGCAAAGGGGTCAGACAGGTTTCAATTCCACTGGCGCAAATATTCGCCAATTCATTTTCACGAGAATCAACAAGCACCACATGCACAGGCGCGTGGGATAAGATCAGCGCTAACTCTTCGCCAATATGACCAGCACCAAAAATATAAACATTGGGTCGTGTCGACAGTTCAATATCATATCTGGCAATGAGTGAAGCCCGCAAAGCCGGATTGACCAACTTGAAATTAAGATGGACACGACCACCACAACACTGTCCGATTTCCGGCCCGAGCGGTATATCCATTTGCGTAAGATCAGAGGCTTCACTTTTACAAGCAGACGCCCCTCTCATAACTGCATTGAATGTTTCACGCGCGCGTTCAATTGCCATAAACTCCAGCTGGCCGCCACCGATTGTCCGGTAAATGCCATCTGGAGCTACAAGCATCCACGCGCCCTCATTGCGCGGGGTTGAACCTTTAACATTAGTGACCTCGACAAGAACAACATCCGGCCTGTTCCGAAAAAAAGCTCGTAAATCGTCTTTGTGCATAGTCATTTCATTTCCAATCAAGCATCTGCCCGAGCCACTGCATGCATTTTCTGAACCGCCATCAAAACCCTTTCAGGTGTCGCTGGGGCATCCAGATTTGGGCAGACTTTATGCTCTGCAATGCTGGCTATAGCATCTGATAGCGCATAAAAAACCGACATACCATGTGGCAATGGCGGCTCACCAACTGCTTTTGAGCCAAAGATTGTAGGCTCATGCGCTTTGGCCCAACCCACCAGATTCACATTGAAAATGCGTGGACGATCAGAAGCAAGCGGTATTTTATAAGTTGATGGTGCATGCGTACGCAACCGGCCACTATCATCCCAGACAAGCTCTTCCGTTGTCAGCCATCCCATGCCCTGCACGAATGCACCTTCAACCTGCCCGATATCAATAGCTTCATTTAAGGAGCGACCTACATCGTGTAAAATATCAGCCCGTTCGACCACATATTCGCCTGTCAGCAAGTCGATGGAGACTTCCGAACATGCAGCACCATAGGCAAAATAATAGAAGGCATGCCCCTTCCCTGCTGCACGATCCCAATGAATTTTTGGTGTTTTATAAAATCCAGCCGCTGAAAGTTGAACACGCGCGATATAGGCTTGCTTGACAAGGTCATTGAAAGGAATTTCCTGATCGCCTACCCG
>CANQXU010000211.1 GCA_947627865.1 uncultured Paenochrobactrum sp.
CCAAACCAGCGATTGTCGAAGAGCTACCATTACAGGTCGTTGACGACCCGGGCGTTCGCCAAGATAAGGACGGTGATTACCCGCCTGCATCCAATAGCCCTTATCGGCTTTTCTAATTTTAGTCTTAATTTTTTAAACACCGCTCGGCTCAACATGCCAGCGGTGTTTTTTTACCCATGCTTTTTATGCATATGTGACATAGGCGGCCATAAAACTGTCCAATACAGTTTGCATTACAGATAAAGCAGTTATAAAGTGGTAAAATCAAAAGATTTTAAATGAACCAGTATACAAGCCTTTGAATTTTATGATGATAATTAAATTTATCCGCTATCTATGCAGAACAACCAGAGACAATTTATGAGTTCTAAAAAGACCAATTCATGAACTGTACCGTTTCATACAATTCAAACAACCATGCTTAAACTGATCTATCCATGAAGCCATGACTGTATCCTTCACCACCCCATTGGAACTGTACAGTAACAACCAAACAGTCATCTAAATTATCCGTGTATCGTCTATTTTATAAAAATACACTTTTGACTTTGTCTTTCATTCAAAAAAGGTATCGCAGGCTTTGACTAATCATTTAAATGACATTCAGGAATTTGAGGAGCGCCAAAATGAAATGCTCGCTCAACTCCAAAAATTAGTCAGCCAATTGCATATCAGCACGGATGAAGCTGAAATGACCAAGGGTGAAGAAACAAATATTTCACCCAATTCTGAACCTAATTTCAGCGAGCAAAAAACTACCAACAACAACACCAATATTGTAACTGCTCAGGTAAAATCAGACACGCCGCAGCAACTAAAACCATTAGAACTTTCCGCTGAAATTAAAATTAACAACCCGCTTAAGCTTGATGAAAAGCCAACTGGTGAGACAATGCCACTGGTTGAAAAAGTTATGTTGATTATGAAAGATCGTATAACTGCATTCAATCTGGCACCGGGAACAAGGCTTCCATCCATTCGCAGGCTTGCCGTGACTATGGAAGTTTCAAAGTCTACAATTGTTGATGCCTATGACAGGCTTGAGCAACAAGGCATTATCCAAGCGCGTCGCGGCTCCGGTTTTTTTGTCTCATCACGATCTCAGTTCAAGTTGGTCATCGAGACAAAATCTCAAAACAACGACATTCGTTTCAACAAATTCAAACATATAGCCAAGTTGTTAAATCCGCCTGCGAGTATGATTGCTGCGGGCGCAGGACTATTGCCCATCGACTGGTTGCCACAGCAGCAATTGGAAACTTCACTGCGCGATGTCGTACAAGATAATTCCAACTGCTTTGGATTGTATGATGATCCTCAAGGTTTTGCACCTCTACGCTCGTCTTTATCCAAAAGGCTTAAAAACCCTGCAATAAATATAACACCTGACAATCTGCTATTAACAGATTCAGCAACACAGGCTCTGGATCTTGTCTGTCGATATTATTTGCAGGCTGGCGATACAGTCCTGATCGACGATCCCTGCCCATTTATTTTCCTTAATATTTTGCAGGCCCACCGTGTCAAAGCAATTGCTATACCATTTACCACCCACGGTCCGGATTTGGATTATTTTGCAAACGCAGCTGCTACTCACCGCCCGCGCCTCTATATAACAAATTCAGGTTTTCAAAATCCCACCGGTGCCAGTATTACACCAGTCCATGCACATCGTTTGCTCACCATTGCTGAGCAGCATAATATAATTATAATTGAAGACCACAGTTATGCCGAGTTGAGCCCCTCGGAAATTCCATCTCTTACAGAACTTGATGGATTAAACCGGACAATCCGGATCAGTGGATTTTCAAAAGCCCTATCTCCGTCGCTTCGTGCTGGTTATATCGCCACCAAGGACGCCACAATCCAAGATCTCACAAACCTAAAATTGTCGACAATCCTGTCAACCAACAAACTTACATTACAAGTGGTTGATTCAATTATACGAAGTGATGCCTACGCACAAAATATTGCTGCCATACAAGCCAAGCTCAAAAAAGCCTCTGAACAAGCACGTAGCGCATTGAAGAAAACTGGATTGATCATACACAATGAGCAAAACGCAGATTTGTTCATATGGGCACAATTACCAAACAATATGGATGCCTCAGCGCTTAGCCTGTCTGCGTTGGATGAGAATATAATATTGGCGCCCGGCGAGTTGTTTAGTCAGAACGATGTTTATCGTTCATATCTGCGCTTTAACGCTACACAATCCAACAATAAACAACTCACCAGCTATTTAACGCAAATAATTAATCAAAAATCTTCATAAGGTTAATGACCAAATATATGACAGACAGTTGTCAGCCTTTAAACTTAGCCACTACTAACATATAGTTTATTTGCGTTTACATGGACTTATGCCTTAATTCTACTAATCTAATCTCTTATAAATCGTGATTAAGATTGAGTGACTGATACTGCATATGATTTTTATCAGCACTTCAAATTACAAAAAATACATGTCATAAATACAGACAGATTATATTATGTGAGGACCTCATGACCAGCCGCACCATATTGATTGTAGATGATGATGAGGATCTTCGTTCGATTTTGGTCGAACAATTAGAGCTTACTGAAGAGTTTACTCTTCTGCAGGAAGACAGTGCCGCTAAGGGTATTCAAACTGCACGAAAAGAGCATGTTGATCTTCTGATTATGGATGTCGGACTTCCAGATATGGATGGACGCGAGGCGGTTAAAATCTTGCGTAAAGATGATTTTAAACCACCGATCATCATGCTGACGGGTCACGATACCGAGGCTGACACTATTCTCGGGCTTGAGTCTGGCGCCAATGACTATGTGACGAAACCATTCAAATTCGCAATTCTGCTGGCACGCATCCGTGCGCAACTTCGTCAGCATGAGCAAAGTGAAGACGCAACCTTTTCCATCGGACCTTATACATTCAAACCCGGGCAAAAAGTTCTGATTGATGATAAAGGCGATAAAATTCGCCTGACCGAAAAAGAGGCTTCAATTATCCGCTTTCTCTATCGCGCAGGCGATAAAGTCGTCGGGCGTGATATCTTGCTTGAAGAGGTCTGGGGCTACAATTCAGGCGTGACAACACACACATTGGAAACGCATGTGTACCGTTTGCGTCAGAAAATTGAGAAGCAACCTTCCAAAGCAACGCTTTTAGTGACAGAAAGCGGGGGATACC
This sequence comes from uncultured Paenochrobactrum sp., assembly GCA_947627865.1. GTDB lineage: Bacteria > Pseudomonadota > Alphaproteobacteria > Rhizobiales > Rhizobiaceae > Paenochrobactrum. The sequence goes on from CANQXU010000211.1 coordinate 3,176, forward strand.
GGCTGGTTCCATGATGGATAATAGCTTCTTACGGGTGTATTGAGTACCAATGGCATTAGATGATGACATCCGCATTCTCGGTAAAGTTGACCTGTTCGAACCACTGACAGCTGAGCAGCTAAGGCTGCTTGCTTTCGGGGCTGAGCGTTTGACTTTGCGTGCCGGCAGGGAGCTTTTCAGAGAAGATCAGATTGCGGATTGTGCCTATGTTGTCGTTTCAGGTGAAATAAGCCTGTTTGAACAAAATACAAAAGGCTCAAATCATCTTTATACAGCAAAATCCGGCTCTATCATCGGAGAGTTTGCGCTCATTACAGAGACCCAACGTTCCAACAGGGCGCGTGCTGAAACCGAGTCAGAGGTCTTACGCCTCAACCGTTCAGTTTTCCGAAGAATTTTGGAAGAATATCCTGAAATTGCAGTAGCCCTTCATCAATATGTCAGCGAAGGGCTTATCAAACTTGTGAGCGAGCTGGAAAAAATAGCGCCACAACTCGATGAACAAGATTAATATCATCACTGGATGACAGCCAGATAATGGCATTCCAATCTGGCATTTCTCCAAAAAGGCCCCCGAAGCACAATCTAACTTGATATAATTTGGGGGGCCACGCGTTGATTATATCAGATCAAACTTGGCAATAACTGGTACATGGTCAGAAGGACGTTCCCAACCACGTGCATCACGCAAAATTTGCATATCAATCAAATGTGCTTCAAGATCTTTTGACCCCCAAACATGATCAAGACGGCGCCCGCGATTAGAGGCAGCCCAGTCTTTTGAACGGTAGCTCCACCAAGTATAAAGCTTCTCATCAGCAGAAATATTAAACCGCATCAGATCGCTCCAACCACCCTTGATGCGCAAATCCTCAAGAGTTTCTGTCTCGATTGGCGTGTGGCTAACCACTTTCAGCATTTGCTTATGTGACCAGACATCATTTTCTAGTGGGGCAATGTTTAGATCACCAACCAAAAGCGATGAAAAGCCATCGCCGGCATCGGCTGTCATGGCGCGCATTTCTTCCAAAAATTTCAACTTATGATCAAATTTGGGATTGGTAAGCGGATTTGGTTCATCACCACCCGCCGGAACATAAAAATTATGTATCCGCAGCTGTTTTTCACCTGCTTCTACCGCCACACTCAGGTGACGGCAATCACCCATTTCACAAAATTCAACAACATCAATGTGACTGATCGGACGACGCGAAATCGTGGCAACGCCATGATAGCCTTTTTGACCGCTGATCGCGATATGCTCATAACCAAGCTTATGAAATTCCTTAAGAGGAAAATGCTCGTCAGGACATTTGGTTTCCTGCAAACATAAAACATCCGGCTCATAATCTTTTAAAAACTGCTCGACCAAAGGCATGCGAAGACGCACTGAATTAATGTTCCAGGTCGCAACAGAAAAAGACATGAAAATCACTCGCTAAAAGAATTAGAAATGTTCATTAAAGATGCTTTTTCTCAAATTAGACGGAACCAAATAAAAAAGCACCATAGGCTTGGTGCCTTTATTGCCCCATTTGACAGCAAAAGAGAAGAGCTGATTGCTCAAACCCTTCTCTTATTTGAACCAGATTAGCGGGATTTGCCCTTCATAGCGATGCGCTGATAATCAATTTTGAACATATCATCCGTATAACGAACGCCTGTACGAATATTAAAAACCATGACTGTGGTATCGAGTTTTTGCGCATCCGTAATCGTCCACTGCTTCAACTCATAGGTCGCCGGATCAAACATCATCGTGATTTTTGAATCACCGAAGATGGATTTATCGCCTAGTATAATTGTTGTCGCATCAGGCTCCTGCCGAATGCCTTGCAAGCGGCCACTGCTTAAATCAATTTTATCAGCAAGCAGAAGATTAAGTGGCGTTTTCGAGAGTGAGTACAAATCCCAAGTGTCAAGCTTGCGGTTATTGATCACAACAGATTCACCATCCGCAATTACGCGAACCGGAGAGTTTTCATAATTAAAACGGATTTTACCAGGGCGCTCAATATAAAATGTGCCACCAGTCTGATCACCTTTCGGACCAAACTGAACAAATTCACCTGTTATAGTTTTCACCGATGAAAAATGATCAGCAATATTTTGTGCTGCAGCAACAGATGCCGCATCCTGTGCTTGTGCCAAAATCATGCTTTGCGGCGTGATCAGCAGCATGCTTGCCGCGAGAAGACCTGCAGCACTATTTTTCAGAATTTGAAGCC
>CANQXU010000212.1 GCA_947627865.1 uncultured Paenochrobactrum sp.
CAAGAAGGCGCAGCCACATATATTGAGCGGTGTTGGTGTCTTGGTATTCGTCTACGAGAATGTAGCGGAAACGCTGATGATATTCGCGCAAAATATCCGGATGCATGCGGAAAATGCGGATCGGGTGCAGCAATAAATCACCAAAGTCGCACGCATTGAGGGTTCGTAAACGATCTTGATAGGCTTGATATAATTCGCGGCCACGGCCATTGCCAAATGAGCGCGCATCGCCCTCAGCAATTTCTGAAGGACCAAGCCCTTTGTTTTTCCAGCCATCAATCATATTGGCGAATGAGCGTGCCGGCCAGCGTTTATCATCCAGTCCTTCGGCTTGGATAAGTTGCTTTATCAAACGCAGGACATCATCCGTATCGAGAATGGAAAAGTCAGATGTTAAATGAGCAAGCTCGGCATGGCGGCGAAGAATTTTCACCCCAATCGAGTGGAAAGTACCAAGCCATGGCATGCCTTCAACTGCACCGCCAACGAGAGAGCCGATGCGTTCTTTCATCTCGCGTGCAGCCTTGTTGGTAAAGGTGACGGCAAGAATTTGGCTGGGATAAGCGAGGCCTTGCGATAAAATATGTGCAATACGGGTCGTTAATACGCGTGTTTTACCTGTGCCGGCGCCAGCAAGAACCAAGACTGGCCCTTCTGTCGTCATAACGGCCAAGCGCTGTTCAGGATTTAGTCCCTCAAGATAGACAGCGTTACTGCGTTGTTGGTTGCGGGCAGCCATAGCGCGAGCGGCAAGGCCGCCAGCGGGGGCTGATGCTGTTTGGTTATCAAAGGGGCCGTTGCTGTGGTTTAGATTGTTAAGATCAGTTGGGTTGTGGCCAGCAGGCTCTTCGTCACCAAAAAAAGGCATATCGTCAGGAAAGTCAGACATTTTAGTAATCTAGTCATTCTTGTGGGAAAAGCCAGCGATGGCCGTTGCTATAATGTTCTAATAACCTTCTTTACTCATAAAAATGTGTAAATGCGAGCTGTATCTGTTTGCTTTGACAAAAAAAGGCACTGATTATGTGTTAAGGACAAACAAAACTTGGTGTAAGCTCACGCAAAACAATATGTTACAACCAAGATATCAATGTGATTCATCGCAGTAATTTGGAGCCTTAGCTTGGGGCGTATTTTTGTCATCATTGGTGGTTTGCTAGTCCTCATATTGACAGCGGCACTTATTATTCCTCCGTTTGTTGACTGGACGGGATATCGCGCGCAGTTCGAGCGCGAGGCCAGCCGTATTTTAGGGCGCCCAGTTCATGTTAACGGAATAGCAAATGCGCGATTGCTGCCATTTCCTTCAGTCACATTCACGGATGTAACTGTTGGTGACAGGCCAGATGACCCCTTGATGAAAATTGAGCGCTTCTATATGGGCGCCGAGCTCATGCCATTTTTGCGTGGCCAAATTCTTATTTTTGATATGAAGGTTGAAAAACCACAAATCCGTGTGGTTTTTGATGAAGAGGGGCGTCTTGATTGGTCGTTGCGCACAGAAGCAGCTTTTGATCCGGCGCAGGTACGCGTTGAAAATCTAACCATCTCTGATGGTTTGATCGATATTACGGATATGCAAACTTCTCGAGAGCATTCTATCCGCAATCTTGATGCTGTCATATCAGCAAAGAGTTTGAAGGGGCCATGGCTGGCAAGCGGTCGTTTTTCTGTCGATAATGAGCGGGCAGATTTTGAACTCTCAACGGGAGAGGTCAGGGATGATGGTGCAATTAGGTTACGACTGAAAGCCTCGGCAGATAATGTTCCAGCTGTTTTTGATATGGATGGCGATGTTGCCATTGAGGATGGAAAAATCGGCTATAATGGCCGGTTTAATATCCGCAGTCAGGATATAGCAAAAACAGCAAAACGTGGCAGCGGGAACGCTCAGTCGGAAAAGCTTTCTGACGGGAGTGTAGCACCGCCTTTGATAGCGGATTTGCATCTTAGTGGTCAGTTTGAAGCAAATAGAGAGAGTTTGATCATTGACGAGTTCCGCATGGAGCAGGGGCCTGCTGACCATCCATATATTGTAAATGGTAAGGCACGTTTTGATTACTCAAAGGCTGCATCATTTGAGGTCTTTGCTGATGGGCAGCAATTGTTTTGGGGGAATGCTCAACAAGAGACGCCAGAGAAGAAGACCAATGTCACTCTGGATGAGCGCATCAAGTCATTTGAAACTTTGATTTCACAAATTCCGGTGCCCAATATACCCGGAAGCATTGATTTGAAATTGCCAGCCATTATTGCAGGCGATACCACAATTCGTGATATTATGGTTAAGGCTGTTCCCGCAGATAATGGATGGGATATAGAGCAGTTTTCAGCTGATTTACCAGGCCGAACACGCATTGAGGCCAATGGCTTGTTAGGTGCAGCACCTGATTTTGGATTTTCTGGTGATATTATTGTTGCGTCAAGACAGCCTACAGGTTTGGTCACATGGTTGGGCGGACAGGTTGATGAAGCAGTCAGGCGCTTAAATGGTCTTGGTGTTTCCGGCAAAATATCGTTGCATCAGGGGAAGCAAAAGATTGATGATCTGGAAATTGCTATTGGTGAAACTGTTCTAAAGGGTGGTTTTGAACGTTTAGCACCAGATACTGGCATTCCGTCTCTCCGCATCAATTTGGCGGCTGATCATATCAATGAAGATGCTGCTCAATTCTGGTCGTTGCCATTTCAAGGGCTCGCAAGCCACGGCTTCAGCGACATCAAATTAATTGACAATAGCTTAGTCAATTTTTCACTGAAATCAGGTCGGGTTCAATTCCAGGATATACAGTTTGACGGGCTTGATTTGGCAGTACGATACTCCAAAGGGAAAGCTGATATCGATCGCTTGATGATTAGTGATCTGGCAGGAACGACAATCACAGCAACGGGGATGATACATCAGCAAGCTGATTTATTCTCAGGCACAATGGATACGACTATTTTATCTGAAGACCTGTCACAGCTTTTCAGTTTTTTAAATAAAAAAGCACCAGATAGTCCTATTCTTAGCGCGCTTGTAAATCGAAGCCTTTCATATCCGGAACTGTTTTCTGATAGCGAAATTAATATTTATGCTAGTCTTTTAGCCGATAATATAGGTGGTTTATCGACTGAAAAATCGTCAGATAAAAATGCAGCTCAAGCGGAAATTGCTTTTAGTTTGAGTGGCCAGAGCGGTAAGATGCAGCTTGATCTTACTGGTGCTGCTCAGAAAAATTCTTCATCCGGTGGTGTTTTGCAAGTGCAGGTCAATGGAAGTGCGCAAAGTGACGAGGGTGAAAAAATAATAGCATTGCTTGGCGTGCCGTCTTTGCCATTGGGGTTGGTCGGGCCTTTATCGGCGGATATTTCCTTGCAGGGAGAGCCGGCAAGTGGGATGCATTCATCTTTGACGTTAAAGGGGCCGGATTCAAAAGTCGCGATTGACGGCGTCGTGAGTGTTCTGGAAGAAGATGTTACCGCAAGTGGAAAAGTAAATCTTGCTTTTGAAGATGCAGAGCCTTTTCTTGTGACCGCTGGTTATAGTTTACCTGGTTATGGTGCAGGTCTGGGCGTCGATTTGCAAAGTGATTACCAGTTTGCCAAAGGTATTTTGAGGTTGCCGGAATTATCAGGGCGCTTTGGGTTGGAGACTATCAATGCAAAGCTTGATTTGCAAAAAGATGCGGCTGCTCAGCCGATGATCCGCGGTGAAATCAAGCTTGAAGATCTTGATTTTATCAGTCTCTCTGAAATGATGCTGGGATCAGCTATTGCGGATGGCGATAAGCGCTTTTCAAAAACACCGTTTCTAAAGCAGCCTTCATTGCCATTATCATTTGATATCAAAGTAAGTGCGCCAAAAGCTTATGCAGGCAGTTTTGGACGTGTCGACACTTTGACTGCTCGTATCGCCAAGCAGGATGATTTGCTCGAAATTCGCGAGATAGCGGGTTCGTGGTTGGGTGGAGATCTGACCGGTCAAATGAAGTTGAGAAATAATGACGGTAACGCATTTTTCAGCAGTGAACTGAGTTGGCTGGGAGCGGATTTTCACACAATTTACCAAGTCACTGATGGAAGTAGACCGCTTGGCGGACAGATGAAACTGGGACTTAGCCTTAGTGGAAACGGCGGGACTATGGATGAGCTTGTGCATTCAATGTCTGGTGGTGCAAAATTGGATGTCGATCCACTGATCATCAAGGGCTTGGATGATGCAAGCTTGCCTGTAATGCTGGATGCAATTCAGCAACTGGCTGATCAGAAAAGTACAAATACCGCAACACAACTTATCTCCGAGCTGGATTACTCAGATATTGCCGATAAGCTTATTGGGCATGGTGAATTTAGAACTGAACTCAAGGATGCGCAGATTACTATAGCAGGCGGTGTGGCGCGATTGCCTGTAACAAAATTGGAAAGCCGAAACGGTAACGTGGAAGCAGAGCTGCAAATGTCTTTAAGCGATTTATCGCTTCAGGGTGGCGGGAGTTTTCAATTCAAAGCCACCGAAAATGATGCATCCGCACCATTAGTTCAATTTCAGATAAGTAATGTACTATTTACTCCGGAAATTCATTTTAACAACAATTCTCTTATACAATATTTGACGCAGTATGCCTTGAAGCGCGAGCAAGAACGGGTCGAGGTTCTGCAAGCCAGCTTGATCGAAAAACAGGTTTTGCGACGCAAAATTGAGCTATATCAATCGCGCTTGAAAGAGCGTGAAGAGCGTATTTTAGAAGAAGAGAAACGCCGCAGAGAAGACGCAAAACAGCGTGCAGAAGCTAAAGAAGAACATGAAATAATTACAAATGAGGCTTCTTCAGCAGCACCAGATTTCAATCCGGATGCTATTTCTGATCTCTTGCGCGACCTGAACTAAAAGGTGCAGCTTATCTGAATTGTTAAGTCTAGAGCGTTGTGTTGCCATCAATGATTACTGTATTTTCTTTTAAATAGTGCAGTACATGTAAGCGTAGCGCAGAAGATAAATTGCAGTCACTTGGCTTGGACTGGTCAATTTTTGTAATCAATGTGGCGAGTGGTAAATTATTTTTTGCGGCTATGTGCAATAATATTTCATAAAATTCGCCTTCGAGTGAATAACTCGTGGCATGGCCGCGAATAGTGACCGAATGTTTTTTTAATTTGTAATTGGTCGTCGGAAACATGATCTCCGGTCTCTGTTAGTTCTCTTCTGTGGTGTTTTGTGCAACAGGCGATAATGTGTTCTTGGAGGATATGGGTGTTTCGCGCTGGTGCTGGTCGAAAAAACGCTCAGTAGATTTTTCTTCCAGCTTCGCTTTTTCTTTTTCAGCTTTGGTACGACCAAAAAGCACTCGGTTTTCTCGTGCAGTCTGTTCTTGGACTGCACGATTTTGTCTTTTT
>CANQXU010000213.1 GCA_947627865.1 uncultured Paenochrobactrum sp.
CACGAGCGCTGGCTCGATTTCGACCCGCAGCGCTTGGAGCTGCTCTACACCGGGAGCTTCTACAGCTTCCGGCGTGCTGAGAAGCTATTGGGCGCGATCCTCTCAAATCCAGAGATACGGCTTACTGTTGCAACTATTAGCGCACCTGAATATCTGCATGCTGCCGCCGCAAGAGACCCTGAGCAAATACGTATTGTAGGGTTTCTCCCGCATAGGGTTGCTCTTGTTGCTCAAAGATCAAGCGATGTCTTGATTAATATTGCCAACAGTGACCCTGTGCAGATACCGGGAAAGATTTTTGAGTACTTTGGTGCAGGGCGTCCGATAATTCATATCAGGACGTCAGAGCAAGATGCAACGAGCGATTTGCTGGCGGCTGCATCAGGTGGTTGGAGCTGCGAAGCCGATGAAATTCTGTTGGAAAACCTCTTCGACGAGCTGCTGCAATTGAAGAAAAATGGCGAACTTTCGTCTCGTTCAGCGCCATCGAGTAAGGTTTTTCATTACTCCTGGCCGGAGTTGGCTTTTTCTTGGTCGGATAGGGTTTCGGCGTTGATTAATGCTCGTTGAGCCCGGTTTTTCTGCTTAAATTTGGAGTTTTTTATGAAAATATGTGTTGTAGGTCTTGGGTACATTGGCCTCCCCACTGCGACGATGTTCGCTTCGGCTAAGGCGCAGGTGCTTGGCGTTGATGTCAATCAGTCGGTTGTTGATACGGTGAACTCTGGAGGGATCCATATAGTAGAGCCGGAGCTGGATGTTCTAGTGCAAGGTGCAGTAAAGGAAGGGTATTTGCGTGCAGCCACCTCTCCAGAGGAGTCGGATGCATTTCTTATCGCAGTTCCTACACCTTTCCAAGATGGCCACGTTCCTGATGTGACATATGTAGAGGCTGCAGCAAAGGCTATTGCGCCAGTATTGAAAAGAGGGTCAGTCGTTATTCTGGAGTCGACCTCACCTGTCGGCACTACTGAAAAGATGATTGATTGGTTGTCTTCAGTACGTCCAGACCTTCGTTTCCCTGTTGCTGGAGATGATTCTTTTGTTCCAGATGTTTTTGTCGCATATTGTCCGGAGCGGGTGCTTCCTGGGAAAGTAGTGGAAGAGCTTGTCTCTAATGATCGAACTGTAGGTGGGGTCACTGCGCTATGTGCCGAAAAGGCTTGCGAGGTTTATAAGGTTTTTGTCGAAGGAGAGTTGGTTGTTACCGACGCCAGAACTGCCGAAATGTGCAAGCTGACGGAAAATGCTTTCCGTGATGTAAATATAGCCTTCGCGAATGAGCTTTCTTTGCTCTGCGATAGGTTGAACATTAGTGTTTGGGAGTTGATATCACTTGCAAATCGACACCCGCGTGTAAATATTTTAAGCCCAGGCTGCGGCGTAGGAGGTCATTGTATTGCTGTAGATCCTTGGTTCATCGTTGATGCAGCTCCAGATTTGGCACGTATGATTTCCACTGCTCGAAAAATCAATGATGGTAAGCCTGCCCACATACTTCAGAAAATTGAAGCCGCAGCTCCTATCGTAGAGGGGCGATTGCCTACTGTGGCGGTACTGGGTATAGCCTTCAAGCCTGATATAGATGATCTCCGTGAAAGCCCTGCTTTCTCTATTGCAAAGAGTTTGATTGCTGAAGGTGGCCGGAGGATTTTGATTGTTGAGCAAAATATTGTGAGTTTGCCTGAAGGCTTATCTGGTGCTGAGCTGGTCGACATCGATGAGGCTGTCAAGCAAGCGGATGTCGTCGCAGTTTTGGTGAAGCATGGTGGGTTCGTCGTTGAAAAAGAGCTTATTTCTGAAAGTAAGCATATTGTCGACGCAGTTGGACTGTTTTCATAACCGTAAATTCCAAGGTGCATTCAGAGGGAGATGGCATGGAAAGTGATTCCGAATTGTATCAATTGGCGCGCTCCATGTTGAATGGCCAGGTGGGCTTTTTAACGAGGTTCCCTGGTGCCGCTAATTCGCTTTCTACTCAGGTAATTCCCTTGGAATATTCTTCAGGTAGTGATTTTATTGATTATGATCTTTTTGGTATTTCAAGGCATGATGATGAGGGTGAATTTTTAAAGGAAGGTGGTAAGGCTTTCTTTCGTGAGCAGGCGCATATCATATCTTCACAGATAAGGGTGGTGGATGAAATTAAGGCCTCTTTATCAGAGATTGGAGACGAAGTCGATTCTGTGATGACGGCTGTGTCGTTCCAAGCGCATGAAATAGAACGGTTGCAACTCCAGATAGCCTCAATTGAGTCCAGTGTGAGATATAAGTTGGGCGCAGAGCTGCTTGCTGCAATGAAAAACCCAATGCGTTGGTTGCGCCTTCCCAGGTCTATCTTTCAAGTATATAGAGAATGGAAGTATTCCAGTGGAAGTGCAGGCGGGATGGTAGTTCCGCAAGGGCATGCGGAAAAAGTGCTTGCAAAAATATCCGAAGACCTCAATTCCCTATATAAAAAAGCTGACTCTACTGTAAGTGTGAGTTCAATTGGGGAAGGTGCTACTTCAGATAGCATGGATTGTTGGTGGGTTAAAGATGATGCAAGGCTGCCCCTGCGCCAACCGATTGAGTCGGGAGGGCAGTCTTATGTTGCGTTCGGTAGTGGCTCGCCGATTTTTTTTCGTCTTAAGACGTATGGTGCAAGCAGTCTTCTAGTGCGCTTGCGTTTCAAGCACGTCTCTAGAGCAGTTCATATTAGATGTAAGGGTTTTGCCAGTATTGAATCTTCAGATATTAGAGGTGGAGATGAGTTTGTATTTTCGAAGGTGATTTCCCATGAAAATAACCTGGAAAGAGATGGGCTGCTGGTTAGATTGCCTGTTCCGCTAGCTTGTGATTTTTTTGATGTCGCTATTAATAGTGCTGAAGATTCGGTTTTGTACAATCACGTCGATTTCCAGCCGATTTTTCCCGGCGTTTCTGTCGTAATGCCGAGTTACATGGGGGAGGATAAGATTCAGGGAGCTTTGGATTCCTTGGCTCGCCAGACTCTGGACCACAGTAAGATTGAACTTGTGGTTGTTGCTAATGGCCCGCAAGACAGTACTTTGGATAGGGTTCAGGCTTTTTCGGAAATCAACTCAAATATTACGGTTAAAGCTGTTTATACAGAGAAAGCTGGTGCTGGTTCTGCGAGAAATCTTGGCTTGAGGCTTGCTGGTCGCGAGTATGTCGTATTCTTAGATGATGACGACAGTATTTCAGATAATTATCTGAATGAGATGTATGGTCTTTCTGGGAATGGCAGGATCGTATTTACTCACATAATGGATTTGATTGAAGGTAGGCTTCATCCGAGTAGCATAAGCGAGGCCGTTTATGAGGCTGCGAGAAGTGGGTATGTGGACGCCCAAAATCTTGCGGGAGTGGCCACGATGAGTGCGTGCAAGATGATTCCGACGTGCTTGGTGAAGCAGGTTTCGTTTGATCCTGATTTGCGAAGTGGCGAGGATGTGCATTATTTTGTTGTTTTACTTTCAATGTTCAATCCAGGTTTGATTGTTGTCCCTTCTTGGAAAGGGGCCTTTTATATTCGGACAGTTACAGGTAGCTCAGTTTCTAGGCAGGGTGATTCTCGCGATTTTTCAATTGATCAGCGTCTGGCGGTGATTGCAGCCACCAAGCGTGATGCAGTCGTTGATTCGCGTGGGGATATCTTCAGGATGTATCTGAATTCAATGCGTTCGCAGATCCAGTTCTGCATGCGATATCTTGAGAGGAATCCTGATGAGTGGCCTTACTATAATCAGCGAGTTCAGGATTTGAAACTTGCAGGAATGGATTGTGTTCGCTGGGCCAACGAAAGGATGGCCAGGGATCTTGTTTTTTCTTACTGTTTTCCTCCATTTATCGATACGGCTGGCATAGTCATGGCCAAGCGTATAAATGAGGCTGGTCGCCCGGTTAATGTCATCTCTAATGATATGAGTGAGGTCAGGGCCAAGGATGAGCGGCTTCTTGAAATAGTGGCATCTAATATCGGGAGGCTGGATATAGTCGATTGTCAGCCTAGTTTTTGTTATTGGCCTCTTATTTCTCGTTATGTTGGGGAGGCAGTTGATATTGCCGAGATGCAGGTTAAGGGGCGTGGCGTTGGTTATGAGAGGATATATAGTCGCGCCATGTGGCCAGGGTCACATTTTGCGGCAGCAAAGTACAAGTCCTGTCATCCGGAGGTAAGATGGATTGCAGAGTTCTCAGATCCTATCTTGATTGATATCAATGCCGAAATGCGTGTCGCGGATATGGATTTCAGTTGGATCGAAGGTCTTGGGATTAATGACTTAGGTCTTTATTCGACGGCTGATGGGCGCATAAATTCGAATATGTACTATTGGTGTGAGATGCTGCCTTATCTAATGGCTGACGAGGTTGTTTTCACAAATGAAAATCAGATGGAATATATGCTTTCATTTGTCGATGTCCCATCAGTGATAGATAGGGTTCGGTCTATCGCATCTATACGCCCTCACCCAACTCTGCCGCCTAATTACTATGAGCTTTCGGATGCTGAAGTGGATGTTGATTGTGGAATGACATCTTTTGCATACTTTGGATCATTCTATGAGAGTAGGGGTGTGCAGGATATTCTTGTTGCATTGAAAGGGTTGAGTGAGGATGATCGAAAGCGTGTTGCTTTCCATATTTATACAGCGCAGGAAGCTGCTTTGACTTCTGATCCTGTGTATGTCGAGGTGCAAGATTGTGTGAAGCTGCATCCTCTGGTTGGTTATCTAGATTTCTTGAAGCTTTCGGGCGGCTATGACTATTTGGTTGTATGTGATGCGCAGACTTTAGGCAAGAAAAAGTGCAATCCCTACTTGCCATCCAAAGTTAGTGATTACATGGGGAATTCGAAAGGAAAGATCTGGGCTGTGGTGGAGGATGGTAGTCCACTGCATATGCTTGCAGCTCGTATGCCTGAAAAGATCAGTGCCACGCTTCTCGGTGATGTTGCAGGTAATGCGGAATTTATGACTGCCGCGCTGCTTCAAACTTCGCGCCGCTTACATTAACGAATATTTGTAATGACCCGCCGGTTTCTTCTCAGGTCATTTGGTTAATGTAACGGCATGGGCCGCGTCCGGGGTCATCATCTTCAGTCCCTGATGCGGCCGTTTGCCGTTGTAGTAAGAAATCCAGTCGCCGATCACGCACAGAGCGTGTACCTGGCTTTCGAAACGATGCCGGTGCACGCACTGCTCCTTCAGCGTGCGGATCACGCGTTCCGCCATCCTGACCTGCCCCCATCGAGCCGTACCACGCATTCCTGGGGTTCTACCCCGATTTCACGGACACTTACAAGAAGGCCGATACAGGCCATGAGGAGTGTTCATGTCAAAGCGTCGCAAGTTCAG
>CANQXU010000214.1 GCA_947627865.1 uncultured Paenochrobactrum sp.
GCAGGTGCTGAATCGCGTTCTTTTTTCAGCAAATCAGCCAACAAGAATGCCAGTTCGATTGACTGATCAGCATTCAAACGTGGATCGCAATGTGTGTGGTAACGATCCGAAAGCTCTTCTGCAGAGATAGCGCGCGCGCCACCTGTACATTCTGTTACATTTTTACCGGTCATTTCAATATGGATGCCGCCCGGATGCGTACCCTCTGCACGGTGTATATCAAAGAAAGTTTCCACTTCTTTCAATACACGCTCAAACGGACGAGTTTTATATCCGCCAGCTGTCACAGTATTACCATGCATAGGATCACAGGACCAAACAACTTTGCGACCTTCACGCTCCACTGCACGGATCAGTTTTGGCAGATGATCACCAACTTTATCAGAACCAAAGCGTGCAATCAGTGTAAGACGTCCTGCTTCATTTTCAGGATTGAGTAAATCAATCAAGCGGATAAGCTCGTCCGGCTCAAGACTTGGACCACATTTCATACCAAGCGGGTTTTCGATGCCGCGGCAATATTCAATATGGGCGTGGTCTGGTTGACGGGTACGATCGCCAATCCAGATCATATGTCCTGAGGTTCCGTACCAATCACCGGAAGTGGAATCGATACGTGTCAGAGCTTCTTCATAACCAAGCAGCAGTGCTTCATGGCTGGTGTAAAAATCAGTTTCACGCAATGCAGGATAATTGTCTGCATTGATACCGATAGCGCGCATGAAATTCATGGTTTCGCTGATACGATTTGCCAATGCTTCATATTGCTCACTTTGCGGGCTGGTACCGACGAAGCCGAGCATCCACTGATGCACATTTTCAAGGTTGGCATAACCACCCTGCGCAAAAGCACGCAACAGATTTAAGGTTGCTGCGGACTGACGGTAAACCATTTCCTGACGTAGAGGATCTGGAATACGTGATATTGGATCAAAATCAATACCGTTGATGATGTCGCCACGGTATGAAGGCAACTCAACACCATCAATCGTTTCAACATCAGAAGAACGTGGTTTGGCAAACTGTCCGGCAATTCGCCCGACTTTAATCACTGGCTTTGAAGCACCAAAGGTAAGGACGACGGCCATTTGCAAAAATACGCGGAAAAAGTCGCGGATATTGTCCGCGCCATGTTCAGCAAAGCTTTCTGCACAATCACCGCCCTGTAGAAGGAATGCCTTTCCTTCTGCAACTTCCGCCAGTTGACGCTTAAGCTTTCGAGCCTCACCAGCAAAAACTAAGGGTGGATACGAGCGAAGACGACCCTCAACATCAGCCAGCGCCTGTGCATCCGGATAAGATGGCACTTGCTTAATCGGCATGTTTCTCCAGGAATTTGGGGTCCAATTCTTAGTCATTTCAACACCTGTTTAAATCTTTCGCTCATAATTTTGCGAAAAGTTCCTCCTACTGCATGCAAGCATCAACTTAATGCACCATACAGCGGGCTCGGTATAAAGCATAAGCACGCTTTATACCAGTGCAATTGTTCATTCCCGTTTTGAATGGGGTTAAGCAATTTCTCCACGGGAATGCACCATTCAAATACAAACCAAGCCTGTTCAGGCCTCGACACGTTTGCCGTCACGAACCAAATAAGTCGGTTTATACATCGTCACCAGCTCTTCTGCAGCTGTTGGATGTATCGCCATTGTCCGGTCAAAATCGTCTTTGGTGGCACCCATTTTGACCGCGATGCCGACCAGCTGGATCATCTCACCCGATTCAGGCCCCATAATATGTACACCAACGACTTTGCGCGTATCTGCATCGACGACAATCTTCATCAAGGTCTTATCACTTCTGCCAGCCAAAGTATTTTTCATTGGGCGGAACATCGCGCGATAAATTTCAAGATTTTTATATTTTCTCGCAGCATCATCTTCAGATAAGCCAACCGTACCGATCTGCGGATTGGAGAAAACAGCCGTTGGTATCAGCTCATGATCCGGACTTGTTGGGTTATTCTTAAATACCGTTTCTAGGAAACACATGGATTCATGAATTGCTACTGGTGTAAGTTGTACCCGATCGGTAACATCGCCAACAGCATAGATATTATCTATATTGGTGCGAGAATATTCATCAACCAGAATGGCGCCGCGACCCGATTTATCAATAGCAACGCCTGCATCTGACAAACCTAAATCGGCGGAGTTAGGCAACCGACCAATGGCCAGCATCACTTGATCAACAGTCTCAACGTCACCATTGACAAGAGTTACGTTCAAGCCAGCTTGAGTTTTTTCAACTTTTTTAATGCTGTTTTTTGTAAGAACCCGAACACCGCTTTCCAGAAGGCTCTCATAAAGATGATCACTGACATCTTTATCAAAGCGAGATAACAAACGTGCTCCACGATATATCAATGTTGTCTTAACGCCCAGATGATGGAAGATATTTGCGAATTCTACCGCAATATAACCTCCGCCTTCAATCATGATCGATTTCGGCAATTCCGGTAGATCGAAGACTTCATCGGAAGTAATGCAATATTCATAACCCGGCATATTTTCATTGCGGTTGGCTCTGCCACCTGTTGCAATCAAAATATATTCAGCCGTTACCCGCTCGCCGGTTTTTGTCAGTTCAATCGTATGCGCATCAATAAGTTTTGCTCTGCTGTCATAGATTTGAACATTTGAGCCGTCCAGTCCCTTTGTATACAGTCCTTGAAGCCGCGTTATTTCGGCTTCCTTTGCCGCAACCAGTGCATTCCAGTCAAAACTTGTCTCGCCAACCGTCCAGCCATAGCCTTTGGCATCTTCAAAATGCGCAGGAAATTCAGAAGCATAAACATAAAGCTTTTTAGGGACACAGCCACGAATTACGCAAGTGCCACCCATGCGGTACTCTTCCGCCAACGCAACGCGTTTGCCCATAGCACCAGCAAGCCGGCCAGCACGCACGCCGCCGGAACCACCACCGATGACAAAAAGATCGTAATCATATTGCATCTTGTTGTCTGCTGAAGCTTTATTGCCGGACATATTTTTCTCCATTGCAGCTGTCGCTCTAATTTTTATCAATCATATTGAGGAATATAGTGGCTGTACGATGATTTACAAATCAAACCCAAGTCATTCACCACCATAAGAAAACGGCCCCGATCGGGGCCGCATATTTTGGTAATTATAATATTAAAACGGAATTTCATCATCCAGATCACGGGAGTAGTTTCCACCCTGATTGCCCTGATTATTACCAGAACCACCAAAATCACCGCCGGATGAATAATCACTCATCTGGTTTTGATTTCTTGAGCCACCCTCAAATGAGCTGCGCTGCTGGCTCTGGCCGCCACCTTCACCACGGCTGTCCAGCATCTGCATTTCACCACGGAATTTTTGCAAAACAACTTCCGTTGTATAACGATCATTACCGTTCTGATCCTGCCATTTGCGTGTTTGCAAAGCGCCCTCAATGTAAACTTTTGAGCCTTTACGCAAATATTGCTCTGCAACTTTTGCTAAATTGTCATTAAATATAACAACGCTATGCCATTCAGTCTTTTCACGGCGCTCACCCGATTGGCGGTCACGCCAGCTTTCTGAAGTTGCAATGCGTAAGTTAACAACCGGATCACCGGAATTCAAACGACGAATCTCAGGATCCGCTCCAAGATTACCTACTAAAATAACTTTATTAACACTACCGGCCATAGCTGCTGCTCCAAACAAAATTTCTTGATAGCTCAGGCAAACAACGACTTCACCGTAAGATATCCATTTTGACAAGTCTTAAAGTGAAGAAGCCACGTTATCAAGCACCTGCCATAGAACTGGTATTAAGACACAGATATTTTCGCTTATCCAGTTTTCCTTTTCTATTCTCCCATGCAAGATAATCTGGTTCACCTTGCAGAACAAGACTGGAACGGATAGAGTTGTTCTGGTTTTGTTTTTTTGATTCTCAAAAGATAAAGGGGTTTTGTCATGTTAACTCGTAAGCAGCACGATCTTCTGCTTTATATACACGAGCGCCTAAAGGAAACTGGCATCCCTCCCTCATTCGACGAGATGAAAGATGCACTTGGATTGGCATCAAAATCAGGCATTCACAGGCTGATCACAGCACTGGAAGAGCGAGGATTTATTAAACGTTTGCCCAATCGCGCACGCGCTCTAGAAGTTATACGCCTGCCCGACTCTATTTCTCCCGGACTTACCGCGACCAAAAAATTCAAGCCAAGCGTAATTCAAGGTAGCCTTGATAAAAAAGAACGTAAACCCGATAATTACGCACCCGCGCATATAGACAGCGCCAATCAAAATATTGATGTACCAGTGATGGGACGCATCGCTGCCGGCGTGCCTATATCTGCAATCCAGAACCCCACCCACAGCCTGAGCGTACCGATGGATATGCTAGGACATGGCGAACATTATGCCTTGGAAGTAAAGGGGGATTCCATGATTGAAGCGGGCATATTGGATGGCGATACAGTCTTAATCAAACGCGGCGACCATGCAATTCCGGGTGATATTGTTGTAGCACTTGTCGATGAAGAGGAAGCAACGCTAAAACGTTTTCGTCGTAATGGTGCAACAGTTGCGCTTGAAGCAGCCAACCCAGCTTATGAAACCCGCATTTTTGGACCAGATCGTGTGCGCGTTCAAGGCAAACTGGTCGGCCTTATCCGACGTTATTAAGGCGGACCTTATATTGATGTAATTGTTCATTATGGCGGAGGCATTTTAGTGCTTCACGCCATAAGGAAGTTGCCCTCTTCTCATATAGTAGCTACATATCTGGAAGGCCTCGTGCAGCGCGAGAATAAAGCCGATAAAATTGCCAAGGGCGCTGCGGCACTCCAACAGCATATTTGAGATTAGCGACCTCGTTAATGCTCTCATTTCCCGATATTTTATTTTTCTCATGCTCTGGTCGAGATTTAATATTGGCGTAATTTTTCTCTTGAGAAGGTTTTTCTCTTAACCAGTTCGGAGAAAACCTGATCTCCAACGCCCCGCGTAATGCCAAGTCTTGCCGTGTTAACAAAATGGTTGGATTTGTCAGACATTTTGCATATTGGGCAGACACGGCTAAAATAACGACATCGGCAATATTACAAGCAATTTCAACGGATTCAGGTTTATCGGTATAAGCCAATATCCGATGACTGCTCAAATTATAGAGACAAAGATCCTGCTCACAAGTAAAGACCGACATGTCTTCCGCTATCTTATTATTGGGCTTTTGACCAACCAATATTGGCTTGGTGATTTCTGTGGCCTTATAGGATTTATACCAATTATTGATTGTAAA
>CANQXU010000215.1 GCA_947627865.1 uncultured Paenochrobactrum sp.
TATACATTAAACATTACGACAACTTTCAAACCTTTTCCGCTTTTATTATCTGCAAGTATTACTGTTCCTGCGAACAGAGCTGCGATTTCATCAACAATGGCTAGTCCCAAGCCCATCCCAGATTGCTGATTATTTTCACCGCGGGAAAATCTCTGCCGCACAATTTCTCGTTTATTCTTAGCGATACCAACCCCGTTATCCTCCACTTCCAACACAGAACAACCATTGGTCGCGAAAGTTCGAACTGTGACTACCGTGTCTTTTCCCGCATAAGCAATAGCATTGCTAATCAGGTTGCTGAGGATCTCCCCGATAAGCAAAGGTTCCGCATTTATCAAAACCTGCTCATCCCCCTCAAAACCTAAATCAATGCCAGCCTCGTCTGCTTTGAGAACATAATCAGCGGTCATATTGCGTGCAATCTGTGACAAATTGATCAATGGCGGTGTCGTCGCCTGATTGGAGCCAGTTGCGTCAATTTTCGCCATCAAAAGAAGTTGGCCAAGAATACGTTCTGCATGAGCGATAGCTATATCTGCTTTGCGAACAGCAATTTTGGCCTCATGCAGAGTTGTTGCACGTGTTGCTAATGCCAGTTGCGTACGCACGATTGCCATCGGTGTACGTAACTGATGGCTGGCATTTCCTGAAAAGTTACGCTGGGCATCCAGCGCCGATTTAAGGCGAACCATGAAGGAGTTGACAGTTGTGACAAGTCCCTCCACCTCTTTGGGTACCGCTTGCTTGATCGGATGCAAATCATCAGGACTTCGAGCAGCAATAGCATCACCAAGCTGATAAAGTGGCTTGAGCGACATAGTCACTGCAATCCATACAATGAAACCTGCCCCCGCTATCATCAGCGCAAGACGCAGAGCAGAACGCAACAAGATCGTATACGTCAATTGGCGTCGTGCACTTGTTGTTTCGGCTACAGTAACCACAAAAGGCACTGAGCTAATACCAGTTGATGCAGAACGTTCAAGAGCCGCAAGCCTGATAGGATCACCACGAAACGCGCCATCGGCGTAGGTAGCAAGCCCCTCATCTTTGCGTGCAACCACGGGCAGCCCCTTATAGCCCGTAATAAACTCTCCATTGGGTCCGTCTACACGATAAAAAACCCGGTCTTGTGCAGCTGAGGTAAGCATTTCCAGCGCGACATAGGGTATATCCACGAGGAGCGTGCCATCTTCGGCCACAACCACCCGTTCAGCGATTGCTAATGCGGAGCCAGCTAAAACGCGATCAGAAACAGAATTCGCTGTTCGTACGGCTTCACGATAAGTATCGACCAGCGCCACAAAGCCAATAACAGCCGTGGCCACCAGCAACCAAGCTAATAAACGGCCACGTAAAGAATAAGCCGTTTTTTGCATCATGCACCCACTGACGGATCAAGATAATAGCCAATACCTCTTGCGGTCCGTACAGTTAGACCGTGCGGTGCCAACCGCTTACGTAAGCGACTGACATATTGTTCAATTGCATTGGAACTCAAATCATCATCAAATGCTGCAAGTGATTGCATGATTGCTTCTTTGGCAACAACTTTACCAGCACGCATAAACAAGACTTCCAATAAGCTCAGTTCCCGTGCAGGAAGCTCAATTGTCTGTCCATTCGCTGAAAAGCTACGCGAGTTGAGATCAAAATCTACAACTCCAAAACTAA
Source organism: uncultured Paenochrobactrum sp. (assembly GCA_947627865.1). Lineage (GTDB taxonomy): Bacteria > Pseudomonadota > Alphaproteobacteria > Rhizobiales > Rhizobiaceae > Paenochrobactrum. The sequence goes on from CANQXU010000215.1 coordinate 1,675, forward strand.
TAAGAGATGAGCGCAAACCTGCATGCCTACGCAGCAATACGCGTACTCGTGCCTCAAATTCAGATACATCAAATGGCTTGATCATATAATCATCGGCACCCAGATCCAAACCACGAACTCTTTCTTCTGCGGCACCGCGCGCCGTCAATATCATCACTGCGGCACCATCCTTTCGCGAACGAATGAAACGAAGAACATCCAAACCGTCAAAGTCCGGCAAATTCAGATCGAGCACAACCAGATCAAAACTTTGCGTAGCAATTGCGGCCTCGGCTGAGGCACCATCCTCCACAAGATCAACGGCATATCCGCTCGTGCGCAGCAGCATGCAAAGTCCCTCTGACAATGCTTTATTGTCTTCAACTACTAAAATTCGCAATTTCCCCCTCCATTTGCGAAGAGTGTATCCCATAGCCTGAAACTTAGGACAAATTAATTGTATTCGTAAAAATTAAAACTCAAGCTATATTGTCTGTACGCAACCAGATGCTGCAGATTTAAAGGTCTTTGTAGTCAATGGGCTGGGGGGAGTATTAATCTTTATGAAGCTGGAGTTTCTGCATTTATACCGCATTATAGCATTAATTTTCATACTGCTCGTGCCCTTCAAGAGCACACAGCAAGCTATTGCTGGAGAAATTACAGAGTTTCCGGCACTTTCAGGTAAATCTGATGCACCAAAAGTTGTAATCTATTCCTCACTTGATCAAGCCTTAGCAAAACCAATGATTGCTGGCTTTCAAAAGGCTAATCCAGATATTGCAGTCCATTATGAAGATATGCTGACTGGTGAAATTTATGATCGCATTGTTGCAGAGACCGACAATGGCGGCAAAACCGCCGATTTTGCTTTTTCCTCCGCGATGGATTTGCAGGTTAAACTCAGCAATGACGGCTATGCACAGCGTAGTGATTTAGATATGAGTGACCGCTGGCCCAATTGGGCCAATTGGCGAAATACAGCATATGCCCTCACATTTGAACCTGCCGTATTTACCTATTACAAGCCTGCATTTCTGGACGAAAAACCACCGGCAACACGCGCAGAACTCTCCCAATATCTAAAACGCCATGGCGAGGAAGTATATGGGCGCATAGGCACATATGACATTGAACGTTCGGGCGTTGGCTTCCTTTTTATGTCCAGAGATCAAGAGCAGTTTGATGATATATGGGATGTGATCCAAGCCATGGGCACCGCTGGCGTTAAACTTTACTCGACCAGCCAAGCCATTTTGGAGCGTGTGGCCGATGGCCGCTTTGTGCTCGGTTACAACATTCTTGGCTCCTATGCAGCAGATTGGGCAGCACATGATCCAGATATCGGCATAATGCTGCCAAAGGATTATACAGTTGTCATGTCTCGTATTGCACTCGTGCCGCAAGCTGCCGCCAATCCAGAACTCGGACGGCGCTATCTATCTTATTCAATGTCCAAAGAAGGCCAGAGCATCATGGCACGCGAACTGCAGATTGCAGCTGTGAGCCCTGATGTTGCCGGAGAAAATACCGCTAATAGCATGCAGGAACTGCTTGGGCGGCAATTGCGCCCTGTACCTGTCAGTCCGGGGTTGATGGTCTATCTTGATCAAGTGAAACGCGCACGGCTGATCACGCGCTGGAATGAAGTTTTGCGTCAACAATAATGAATGTTCAATGCGAATATAAGGAAATAGCAGCATTTTTAGTATCAACGAAATAATGACAGCTTAATGACAGCTTCGTGTGATCTGCTGCCTGATAACCGGTTATCCCATGGAGGTGGGACATCGGCTGTGTATGGGAGACAATACCAATCAAATTGAACGGTCCGGCTTTTTTAAAGACCGTGCTGTCTCTCGTGCCACGCAAAACAACATGCGCGCGCAAAGGCGCTTATGGAGGAGAGACCATGAAACATTTTTTCTATGCAACCATGATTGCAGGAGCACTTGCGCTTCCTGCCAGCGCTGCAGATTACACAATTATTGCACCAGCAGGGCCTGGCGGCGGGTGGGATCAAACTGCGCGCTCTATTCAATCTGTTATGCAACAGGAAGGCATCTCTAATAACGTGCAGGTAGTCAACGTACCAGGTGCTGGCGGAACAATTGGTCTTGCTCAGTTTGCCAGTCAGCAAAAGGGTAAAGACGATGCACTCATCGTTGGTGGTTATGTGATGGTGGGTGCCATTTTGACCAATAAATCACCTGTAACGCTTAAAGATGTAACACCTATTGCGCGCCTGACTGGTGAGTATGAAGCAATTGTAGTTCCTGCTTCATCACCGCTCAAAACCATGGGTGACCTGATTGAAGCACTCAAGAAAGACCCAGGTGCCGTCTCATGGGCAGGTGGCTCGGCTGGTGGTACGGATCATATTGCAGTGGGTCTAATCGCCAAAGCAGCAGGTGTTGATCCGACCAAGATCAATTATATTGCTTATTCCGGTGGTGGAGAAGCTTTGGCAGCAATTCTTGGCAGTCAGGTAACTGCTGGCATATCCGGCTATGGTGAATTTGAATCTCAAGTTCAATCCGGCGCATTGCGCTTGCTGGCAATGTCCAGCGCCGAACCAATTGAAGGCATTGACGCTCCTACACTAAAAGAATCCGGTCTTGATGTGGTTGTTGAGAATTGGCGTATGCTGGCCGCAGCACCGGGCATCACCGACGAGCAAAAAGCCGCCATTTCTGCAGATGTTGAAAAACTGGCTCAATCAGAGGCTTGGCAAGAAGTGTTACAAACCAAAGGATGGCAAGATACATATCTCTCTGGTGAGGCTTTCGACAAACAACTAGATGCTGATATTGCCGCAACCGAAAGCATTCTCAAGGAAATCGGACTAGTACAATGAGTAAGGGAATTGCCCCTTCACATGCAACGCGTCGCCCTGATTGGGCGGCGCTATGCATTGCCGCTTCGCTTGTGATCATTGCGGGTATCATATTCTGGGATGTCTCGAAGCTACCTGAACTTGGCGGTTATTCAAAAATCGGGCCGGCATCTGTGCCACATGCCGTTGCATGGTGCCTTATCGGCTTGGCAATCTGGACTGCTATAGCCGCTTTTCGCCATGACTTTCCAAAGCGCGAAAAACAAGACTTGGGGCCGGTATTCTGGATCGTAGCAGGGCTTGTTCTGCAAATGCTGCTCCTCAATGTAATGGGTTTCTCCATTGCTACCGGAATTCTCTTCGCATTTACGGCGCGCGGCTTTGGCAAGCGTGAAATTTGGTATGCGTTACCAATAGGAATTATGCTGAGTTTTGTTGTCTGGACTATTTTTTCAAAACTCTTGAAATTATCACTGCCAGCAGGGCCGCTCGAACGCCTATTCTTCTAAAGGGGCCGTTTTTCAATGTCTACTTTTGATTTTTTAATGCAAGGAATGGTAGTCGCGGCTCAGCCGATGAACTTGCTCTACGCACTGATCGGCGTGACGCTGGGCACTGCAGTCGGTGTCTTGCCGGGTATTGGCCCCGCACTCACTGTTGCCCTATTATTGCCCGTCACCTATCAGCTGGATCCTGGCGGTTCATTGATCATGTTTGCCGGCATCTATTATGGCGGCATGTATGGCGGCTCGACAACATCGATTCTG
>CANQXU010000216.1 GCA_947627865.1 uncultured Paenochrobactrum sp.
TCTTCGACCAGAACAGGAAAGCTCCAGTCAACATCCTCACTTTGCGGTACATAAGCGACAAGATTTTGCTTTAAAGCTTTTGCTACCGGCAAGCCAAGAATGCGGATATCTCCTTTGGCCAATCGGACAAAACCCATAATCGCTTTAAATAATGTTGATTTGCCGGAGCCGTTTACACCAACAAGAGCGGTAATCGACCCTGTCGGCACTGTAAAACTAGCATCATGTAAGGCTGTATGACCATTGCGATAAGTGACCGTTGCGTCTTCTACCCTTATGCCTTTTCCCTCTTCCGCCGCCATCACAAAAGGAACAGACCGGATAACATCATTCATCTGTCAGCCCCTTAGCAATTGTGCTGGTCGTCACATTTAACAAGTCAATATATGTGGGAACGGCACCATCTGCATCTGTGAGTGAATCAACATAGAGAACACCGCCGTATTTTGCGCCAGTTTCGCGCGCTACCTGCTGTGCGGGAGCTGGAGAAATCGTACTCTCGGAAAATACAGCCGCAATATTATGCTCTCTGACCGCATCGATGACACGGCGCACTTGCTGTGGTGTGCCTTGCTGATCAGCATTGATCGGCCACAGATAAAGCTCTTTCAAGTCAAAGTCGCGAGCCAGATAAGAAAATGCGCCTTCACTCGATACCAGCCAGCGCTCGTCTTGCGGGATAGCATCAAGTCTCACGCGAATAGGCTCGATAACTGCATTTAACTGCTGCTTATAATTTTCAGCATTTTGCTTGTAGATCTCTGAGTTTTCCGGATCATATTTAATGAAAGCATCGCGAATATTATCGACATAAATGATACCGGCCTTTGGTGACATCCACGCATGCGGATTTGGCTTGCCATTATATGGCCCTTCAGTAATGCCGATTGGATCGACACCTTCCGACACAACAACGCTTGGCACATCTTTCAAATTTGCAAAAAATTTTTCAAACCATAATTCCAGCCCCAAACCATTCCAAAGGATGAGCTGGGCATCTTGAGCGCGCAAGATATCGCGTGGTGTTGGCTGATATCCATGAATCTCAGCATTAGGCTTGGTGATTGATTCCACAATTGCGGCATCACCAGCCACATTTTTTGCAATATCCGCAATGACCGTGAAAGTTGTTACGGCTTTAAACTTATCATTTGCGAAAGCAGCTGACGGCAATGCCGTGAAAAATACCGCCCCCGATACCAGTAAAATTAACGCATGCCCAATTCGTTTTAACATCTCGACCTACTTGCGATTGACTTGCAACTGCAACTAAAGAAGCACAAACAAGCAAACACTGCAAGTGCAAACCATTTGCAATACGAAATTAAAAATATAAAAGGCTGGCGGTGATAATCTCAGCGCATTATGTTGGGCGAAATATCATCAAAGAGAAGTGTGCCATGACAAATTTATCACCAGATCAAATTATTGATCCCGTTAAACTCGATAGATTAGCAGAGGTTAGCATAAAGGTTGGGCTACAATTACAAGAAGGCCAAGATCTTGTAATAACCGCGCCTATTGCCGCCCTGCCACTGGTTCGCCTGATTGCAAAACATGCGTATAAAGCGGGCGCAGGCATTGTTACACCATTTTTTGCTGATGATGAGCTAACCCTGGCGCGTTATGAAAATGCCAATGATGCAAGTTTTGATAAAGCATCAGATTGGCTTTATGAAGGAATGGCTAAAGCATATTCCGGCAATGCGGCACGTCTTGCCATTGCTGCGGACAATCCGATGTTGCTTTCAACGCAAGATGCATCAAAAGTCTCTCGTGCAAATCGTGCTGTCTCCAAAGCCTATCAGCCTGCACTTGAAAAAATTGCCGGCTTTGACATTAACTGGAATATCATCTCCTACCCCAACCCTGCATGGGCGGCATTGATGTTCCCTAATGACCCACAAGATGTAGCAACACATAAATTAGCTGAGGCAATTTTTGCAGCTTCGCGTGTTGATGTCGAAGATCCTGTTCAAGCATGGGCCGACCATAATGCAGCCTTACAAAAGCGCACTGCATTTTTAAATGGCAAAGCCTATCATGCATTACATTTCAAAGGACCTGGCACAGACCTGACCATTGGTCTTGCTGATGGACATGAATGGCATGGCGGTGCATCCGTTGCGAAAAACGGCATCACCTGTAATCCAAACATTCCAACCGAAGAAGTTTTCACGACACCACATGCATTGCGTGTTGATGGTTATGTTTCCAGCACCAAACCATTATCGCATCAAGGCACCTTGATTGATGATATTTCTGTCCGCTTTGAGAATGGAAGAATCATTGAAGCCAAAGCCAGCCGCGGTGAAGAAGTATTGAACAAAGTTCTTGATACCGACGAAGGTGCGCGTCATTTAGGCGAAGTTGCGCTGGTTCCGCATTCGTCGCCAATTTCTCAAAGCGGTTTGCTTTTCTACAATACATTATTTGATGAAAATGCAGCCAGTCACATTGCTTTGGGACAATGCTACTCCAAATGCTTCATTGACGGAGCGAATTTGACGCCTGAGCAAATCAAGGCTCAAGGCGGTAATTCAAGCCTTATTCACATAGACTGGATGATCGGCTCCGATAAAATTGACGTTGATGGCGTCAGTGCTGATGGCAACAAAGAACCTGTCATGCGGGGCGGTGAGTGGGTGAGCGCATAAAACTCCGCAACGACCAATAAAATCGGGTAAAAAGCTGCCAAATCAAGAGTTGCTTTTTTTATAAAAATGCCTATAAGTTGCCCGTTGAACCGCCCGGCAGGGCATGCCGTGGCGGTTTCTTATGCTTTTTCAGGCTTGGTCAGCTTGAAAATGTCGAATCAGGGATTGAAACCAACTATTATGGCTGGTTGAAAATTCTGAACCAACGGCGCTGGGGTTCAATCCTCAGCTCACGCCAAAGAAGGAGTAGCAAAATGCCCAAGATGAAGACCAAATCTTCCGCTAAAAAGCGGTTCAAAATTACCGCAACCGGTAAAATCAAGGCAGCTGCCGCCGGTAAGCGCCATGGCATGATCAAGCGCTCGAACAAATTTCTTCGCGATGCACGCGGCACAATGGTTCTCGCCGAATGTGATGCAAAAATCGTGAAAAAGTTCCTGCCTAACGGCCTCTAAGCCGTAAGCCATTTTAAGGAGATCATACTATGGCACGCGTTAAACGTGGTGTTACTGGCCATGCCAAACACAAAAAAGTTCTCGCTCAGGCTGCAGGTTTTCGCGGTCGTCGCAAGAACACCATCCGCATTGCAATGCAGGCGGTTGACCGTTCGAAACAATATGCATACCGCGATCGTAAGAATCGTAAGCGCACTTTCCGCGCTCTTTGGATTCAGCGTATCAATGCGGCTGTTCGCGAACATGGCCTGACCTATGGCCGTTTCATCGATGGCTTGGCGAAAGCTAACATCGAGATCGACCGTAAAGTATTGTCCGACATCGCAATTCACGAGCCTGCAGCATTTGTAGCGCTGGTTGATTCTGCGAAGAAGGCACTTGAGTATCTTAAAGATACAACACCAAACGCATTTGAAAGCGCTGTCCGCTAAAGCCAGCTGCCTTCCCAAAGCGATTTAATACAACTATGGGACCCGCGCTGGCAGTGGCTTGCGCGGGTTTTCTTATATAAAACATACGTTTAAAGTATGTTCAGACGAAAGGCTCAATTTCATCATGAGCAAGGTTGAAAGCAAAGATATGAGTGATGGCAGCGCAGCCGATATGCGTAGCCTTGCATCTTTGCTTCTTCAAAGCGAAGGCAAGCGCATTTCCAGCGCTCAATATCTGGATAAAAAAATCTGGATAAAAAGATATGATGTTGAAAAAACTCCATTAGCCAAAAGACTACATGCTCTGATCACACCATTGCTGCCGTTCAGCTTTCTCAAAAGCTCTAAGATTGTCAGCCCGACGCAAATGGCAGAGCGAGAACAGAGTAAACTCGCTTCATTTAGACAGGCTGGCAAACTAGCGGATAATCAGGCGGGCGCAGCATATAGCTTTATAGTGCCGACCATCATTTATAGTGATGATCGCTGCCTTGTCATGGAAGATGCATCCCCCATCAATCAGACCATGCTGAATGCGTTGCGCAAAACGCAACCAGATGCTCATGATGAGTTGCTTATCCGCTGTGCGACCGCTTTAGCCAAAGCGCACAAAGCCGGACTTTGTCATGGACGGCCACATCCACGTGATTTTTTTGAAAAAGATGACCGACCTGGCTTTCTTGATTTTGAAGAAGAGCCGGAAGCTGTTATGCCATTGGTCGCTGCGCAGGCACGCGATCTATGGTTATTATTTTTTCAAATCAGTGCGCAGGCATTAAAACCAGAGACGGCTCAACAAGCTTTTTACGCATATCAAAAGATTGCACCTGCCGAGATTATACCGGAATTGGAAAAGATTATAAGATTTTTCCGTTTTACAATTAAGCCACTGCGTTTTTTCAAGCGGTTTTATCTTGGCGGAGATGGCAAGCGTCTCTTGAAAGCTATGGAATTTTTCGATCACTCCTTGAAGTCCTGATCAGATAAAGTCATTGATGATCAGAAGAATTATTTGACCACACAGAATTAATAAAGGTTCACCTGAAGGCAAAAGAATGAGCGACCTTGAACAATTGGAAGTAAAAATCCTTGCAGAAATCGCGAATGCGGCGGATGAACAGGCACTTGAGGCTGTGCGTGTGGCTGCTCTCGGCAAAAAAGGATCTATCTCGGAAAAGCTGAAAACACTTGGCTCAATGACGCCTGAAGAAAGGCAAATACAAGGCCCGGTGATCAACGGCTTAAAAAACCGTGTTACAGAACTGCTCGCGGAGCGTAAAAACACTTTGCACAAGCAAGCTGTGGCTGCACGATTGGAACGTGAAAAACTGGATGTAACATTGCCGGTGCGCGAAGGTGCTGTATCGCGTGGCCGTATCCATCCAATCAGCCAAGTGATTGATGAAATCACTGCAATTTTTGCAGATATGGGTTTCTCTATCGCTGAAGGTCCGGATATTGAAACTGATTACTATAATTTCACAGCGCTAAACTTTCCTGAAGGTCATCCGGCCCGTGAGATGCACGATACTTTCTTCTTCAATCCGGATGAAAAAGGCGAGCGTAAATTGTTGCGCACGCATACTTCACCTGTTCAGGTGCATACGATGGAGAAATTTGCCGCGATTCGTGAAAAAGAAGGCCGTGACGAGCCAATCAGAATCGTTATTCCAGGCAAGACCTACCGTATGGATTCCGACGCTACCCATTC
>CANQXU010000217.1 GCA_947627865.1 uncultured Paenochrobactrum sp.
ATGTCAATCCGACAGAATTGCAAAAAGCCAATACAGCACTATCGGGAAACCAGCCTAATTGGGATTGAAATAATCAATAAAAACCCCGCTTGGGCGGGGTTTTTTAGTGGTCTTTAATCAGCCAATTTGGCCTTCACTGCTGAAATAGCGTCGGCCGCCTTTGCACCATCCGGCCCACCTGCCTGTGCCATATCCGGTCTGCCGCCACCACCAGCACCACCTAGTGATGCTGACGCGATACGAACCAGATCTACAGCACTAAAGCGCTCTTTCACATCATCGGTTACACCAACAACAGCGCTGGCTTTACCTGCCTCATCAACACCAATGAACAAAACAACACCAGAACCAAGTTGTTTTTTACCTTCATCCGCAAGAGGCTTCAAATCTTTAGGCGCAACGCCAGTAACGATTTTGCCAAGGAACTTGATACCGTTTACTGTTTCGACCGCATCACCGCCAGACTGCGAACCAGCACTTAAGGCAAGTTTTTTACGGGCTTCAGTCAAATCTTTTTCAAGCTTTTTACGCTCTTCAACAAGCGATGTAACCCGATCCAAAACCTCGGCAGGTGTCGTCTTTAAAACAGCAGCGATGGATTTAACTTTTTCATCCTGCGCTTCTAAGTAGCAACGTGCAGCCTCACCTGTCAGCGCTTCAAGGCGGCGCACACCGGCCGCAACAGCACCTTCTGAAACCACACGGACCAAGCCGATATCACCCGTTTGACGAACATGCGTGCCACCGCAAAGTTCAACAGAATAAGCTTTGCTAGTCCCGTCATCAGCCAAGGCTTCGCCCATTGAAACAACACGGACTTCGTCGCCATATTTTTCGCCAAACAACGCCATTGCACCTTCTGCAATCGCATCATCAACAGCCATCAAGCGTGTCGTGACAGGAGCATTTTGCAAAATAACCTGATTGGCTATTGCTTCAATTTTAGCCAACTCTTCAGCTGTAATCGGCTTTGGATGCGAGAAGTCAAAGCGCAAACGCTCTGGCGCAACAAGTGAACCTTTCTGTGCTACATGATCGCCTAAAGTTTCACGCAATGCTTCATGCAACAAATGCGTTGCTGAGTGATTGGAACGAACTAACTTACGACGCTCATGATCAACTTTAAGCGCGACTTCAGCACCAACTGCAACTTTGCCTTTTACAACTTTTCCAAGATGGACAAATACACCGTCGCCCTTTTTCAGAACGTCGGTAACTTCGATCTCAAAGCCTTCGCCGGTGATAATGCCACGATCACCCTGCTGCCCACCCGATTCACCGTAAAATGGTGTCTGGTTGACCACCAATGCAACATCTTCACCTGTATCAACAGCCGTAACCTGCTTGCCATCCTGCACAAGCGCCGTCACAACGCCCTCAGCTGTTTCAGTTTCGTAACCTAAAAACTCTGTAGCGCCATGCTGATCTTTGACTGCGAACCAAACAGCTTCTGTTGCTGCTTCACCGGAACCGGACCAGTTTTTGCGAGCTGCTGCCTTTTGGCGTTCCATAGCATCACTAAAACCGCTCAGGTCCACACCAATACCACGCTGACGCAATGCGTCCTGTGTCAGATCAAGCGGGAAACCATAAGTGTCATAAAGTTTAAATGCTGTCTCACCATCAAGGCTATCGCCATCATGCAGCTCTGATGTGGCATCAGAAAGAAGATTAAGACCACGTTCCAAAGTTTTACGGAAACGGCCTTCTTCCAACTTCAATGTTTCTGAGATCAATGATTCCGCACGAACCAGCTCAGGATAAGCCTGCCCCATTTCACGAACCAGAACCGGAAGCAACTTATACATCAACGGATCACGCGCGCCCAGCAATTGGGCATGGCGCATAGCACGGCGCATGATACGGCGCAGCACATAACCACGACCTTCATTGGAAGGCATAACACCATCAGCAATCAGGAAACTTGCTGAGCGCAAGTGATCAGCAATAACCCGATGGCTAGCCCTGTGATCACCTTCAGCTTTTACATTTGTCAGTTCTTCAGATGCACGGATCAAAGCCTTGAACAGGTCAATATCATAATTATCATGAACGCCCTGCATCACAGCCGCGATGCGCTCGAGCCCCATACCTGTGTCGATAGAAGGCTTGGGAAGATCAATGCGCTCATCTTTAGAAATCTGCTCATATTGCATGAAAACCAGATTCCAGATTTCGATAAAGCGATCACCGTCTTCTTCAGCAGATCCTGGAGGTCCACCCCAGATATGATCGCCGTGATCATAGAAAATTTCGGAACAAGGACCACATGGACCGGTATCACCCATTGACCAGAAATTATCACTGGTAGCGATGCGGATAATTTTTTCATCACTCAAGCCTGCGATTTTCTTCCAGAAATTCACAGCAGCTTCATCGTCGTGATAAACCGTAACCAGCAGCTTATCTTTATTAAGACCGAATTCTTTGGTTATCAAATTCCAAGCATGGTGGATTGCTTCTTCTTTGAAATAATCACCAAAGGAAAAGTTACCCAACATTTCAAAAAATGTATGATGTCGAGCAGTATAGCCAACATTATCCAGATCATTGTGCTTGCCACCAGCGCGCACACATTTTTGCGACGTACTGGCTGTTTTATATGGCCGGCTTTCCAGTCCGGTAAACACATTTTTAAACTGCACCATACCCGCATTCGTGAACATGAGGGTCGGATCATTGCGCGGAACCAACGGGCTCGACGGCACAATTTCATGTCCATTCTTTCGGAAATAATCGAGAAATGCAGATCTTATCTCGTTAACACCACTCATAATCCACCTTTAGGCTCATGCCCTACGAATTTATTTAATTTTACAAGCTGAAAAGCAGATAAGCTAAATTGTATCAAGCAACAGCTTTTTGTTAAATGCGTTGTAAACGCGGTAGCATGATCTGTCCAGAGTTTACGCTAACGAACCCGACAGCCAACAGCTTTTAACTCATTTTATATAAATCAGGCTCGATCAACTGACCGAGCCTGACAAGTTTTGTTTATTATGCAACTAAAACTAATAAGTTATGAGGCTTCCTGAATAGCTGAAAGTTGCCAATCACCACCAACATTGCGAACAAATGTCCACAATTCGATAGCTTCAGTTGGCTTATTAGCATCACCATCAAGCACCTCACCAGTCGCACGGTCTAAAGTGACATTGATGCTCTCATAGCGCATAGCAACGGTTGCATATTCTTTTGCACCCTCGCTCCAGCTTTCTGAAATATCACCTTGAAGAAGTTTTACATCAGAAACTTCATTCCGCTTACCTGAAGAAGCAATCTCACCAAGTTCTTCTGCAAGATAAGACATCGCTTCCGGCGTTGAAAGCGCGCGCAATGCAGAATAATCTTCTTTAGCATAGGCAGCTTGAACATCTTTCAGCATTTGTTCAAACTGATCAAGATCGGCCTGAGTAACTTCAATCGGCTCACCCTGATCAATTTCAGCCTCGGCTTTTTCATTCGATTTGCCTTGATAAAAACCACCAGCTGATGGACGGTTTGATGCCGCATCATGGTTGCTGCTACCACCAAAATCTTGCGCCTGACGATAGCTGTTTGTGCCAGCCGCTGCTCCGGCTCCTGCTGTTGCCGTTTGACGACGACTTGCAAAGAAGCGCATGGCCAACATGGCTATACCCGCAATAATAGCGATCTGTAGTAGCATGCCAAACATGCCCGCCATACCGCCAAAGCCCTGCCCCAGCAGCATGCCAAGCAAGCCACCCATAACAAGACCACCAAGCATAGAGCGGCCAAAACCGCCAAACATCCCGCCCTGACGGGCAGCATTAGCCGCTGGTGCTGCTGATTGTGTCTGCCCTGCACGATTGCCCGGCTGCGCTCCAGTGTTTGGTGTCATGGTGCGCTCAACAGGAGCCGCAGTGTTTGGCGCTGTGCGTGTTGGCGCAGGCGCCTGATGCGTGCGAACCCCACGACTGCCGAAGCTACCACCACCACGGCGTGCTTCAGCATAGTCCATTGTAATCAGCGAAGCTGCCATCCCGATCGCTACAATGGCCGTAACAGAAGCTAGCTTGGATGCAATCTTCAGCATCGATTTCTCCATAAAATGTAAATTCCTGTGTGCAACATATAGTGATTAATCCACTAAATGCAGCCCCTTAAACTGTAAAACATGCATATTAGATGATTATGTTTTTATACGGGCTGTGCTGCATCCACGATTTGTATTTGTGCTGTCACTGAACCATTCCAATGATTGAGTGACAAATGACCGGCCACATGTACATTTTGACCAAGATTTTGCTGAAAGAACTGACCTAACGGGCCTTCTGCCGCCCTGAATGCTATAGCATTGACGCGTTTTCCATCAGCGCCTTTTAAGGTGACCCTCAAATGATCTCGTCCCACGACACGCGCATCAACAACCTGATGATTTGGCAATACCAGCATAGGCTGTGAATGCCCCGAACCGTAAGGGCCGGCTTTTTGCAGATCATTGAAAAGATTAACGCTCACCCCTGAAGCAGCAACCGCTCCATCAACGGACAGAGATTGCGTATCCATAAGATAGCGCACCCTCTCGCCAGCAGCTTCCTCCATATAGTCTCGGAAAAGCCCTAACTTATCTTGCGCAACCGTAATACCAGCAGCCATTGCATGCCCGCCACCCTTTAGAATTATGCCTTTTTCTAAAGCACCGCGAACCAACCGGCCAAGATCGACACCATTGATCGAACGCCCCGAGCCCGAACCGATACCATTGACATTAAATGATATGGCAAAGGCAGGCCTTCGAGCCTTTTCTTTCAGGCGTGACGCAAGCAACCCGACAATGCCCGGATGCCAACTATCACTGGCTGTAACAATAACAGAAGCACCCTCGCCACCAGAGATTTCAACCAAAGCCTCCGCTTCGGCCTCGGCCAGCATTTGCGCTTCCATAGCCTGACGTTCCTGATTAAGAACATCAAGCTCAGCTGCAATTTTCATGGCTTCATCAGGGTCATTCAAGGTCAATAAACGCGAGCCAAGGCCCGCATCACCGATTCGGCCGCCAGCATTAATTCTGGGCCCTATGATATAACCAAGATGGAAACTATTAAGTGGCTCACCAATACGTGCCACTCGAGCAAGCGCCGCCAAGCCGACATTGGACTGGCTTCTGGCAACCAGCAAGCCTTTGACAACAAATGCTCTGTTTACCCCCTTCAAAGGAACCACATCGCAAATAGTGGCCAAAG
>CANQXU010000218.1 GCA_947627865.1 uncultured Paenochrobactrum sp.
CCTTGTTGTGAGCGGCCAGCAATTTTGCGTGATTTAGACCGTATGAGTGCCAAGGCAAGTTGTCCGGCCAAAAATTCGTCATAAGCAAGGCGTCTTCTATTGGCGCCTTCCAGTGCGATATCTTCCGGTTCTTGAGGGTGATGAATATGATTGAGTGCAGCAATATAAGATGTGAATTTTTCGCGCTGCATGAGTGTTGGATCAATCCATTCCGCTAGATGCGGAAGAGTGGGGAGTGCTTCTTTGATTGCGCGTGCCAAGGTTTTAGGGGAAAGACCTGCTGTTAAAGGATACACAGGCTCTAAAAGAGGAAGACTATCAATATCATCGGGCGAAGCGATGTAATCAGGATGAACCATTGATGCGCGCCCATTAAACCATTCCACTTTGCCGGAAACGGTTACTTTTTCTCCTTCAGGCAGCATTTTAAGCAAATAGGCTTGCTGGGCACGGAAAAAGACCAAAGTTATTTCACCGGTATCATCATGCGCAATCACACGATGAGGGATATTGCTTCTCCCTTGTGGTGAGGGTTGATGGTGGTCAATAACGAGATCCAAGGTTACGGTTGCGCCTTCAGGGGAGAGGCGTATGCCTGGTCTGCTCCGACGATCAATGATGCTATTAGGGAGAAGATGTACTAGTTGGCCAACTCTGGGTTCTTCTGTTGCGTCATTACCAAGCACCTTGCCAATCATAAGGGACACTTTGGGCCCTACACCGGCAAGAGATCTGACAGAAGCATAAAAAGGATCAAGAACAGAAGGTCGCATAGGAAAATACTAGCCCGAACTGGATAGGTTGCAAGTCATGAATAAATATGTACACACTTTGTTCTGATTTGGCGATAATTAAAATTAGTCCACATTTATTGCGCCTTCATGTATAGGGCTAATGAATTCATAAATTAAGTGAGTGAGTGGCTATGTCTGATAATAGTGATTTCAGAACAGATCTTGATCCAAGACGCAGGAAGTTATTATTTCGTTCTTGGCATCGTGGCATGCGTGAGATGGATTATATTTTAGGGCAATTTGCTGATAAAAATATTGCATCGCTGAATGAAGATCAGCTTGATGAATATGAACAAATACTTGAAGTTCTTGATCGCGATTTATTTAAGTGGATAATGGGTGAGGGCGAAACGCCTGAAGCTTATGACACTGATCTATTCCGCGAGATTCTTGTTTTCCGCAATAAACTCTCCTTCAACTATTGAGCCAATAGCCCTTATGCCTGTATTTTCGAAACTTGGTTTGAAACCTTCACCAGATCAGCATGTTATTATTGACGGCGTCGCAGATGGCTATGAAGCCTTCTGCCTAGTCAAACTTGTCGAAGAAATAGGTAATAAAGGGCCGATCCTTTATGTAATGCGCGATGGTCAGCGCTTTGCGGATTTAGAACAGGTTATCAATTTTATCAGGCCTGAATTGCCTGTATTGCATTTGCCTGCATGGGATTGTCTGCCATATGACCGTGTATCACCGGGAGCTGATGCATCGGCTCGCAGATTGGCTGCACTTGGTGCGCTGAGCACTTTGCAAAAAGAGCCACATCCGGCAATCATCATTACTACTGCTAATGCCGTTTTGCAAAAATTACCACCGCGTCAGGCAATTGCAGAGCAGGTGATTTCTGCTCGCCCCGGCAATCGCATTGATATGAACGAGCTTGCGTCACGGTTGGAGCGTAACGGCTTTGAGCGAGTTTCGACGGTTCGTGATATTGGTGAGTTTGCTGTTCGCGGTGGTATTCTTGATTTGTTTGTGCCGGGTGCAGACGAGCCTATCCGGTTGGATTTTTTCGGTGATACGCTGGAAAGTATTCGGGCATTTGATCCTGCAACCCAAAGAACAAGCACAACGCTAAAAGAATTTGTGCTCCAGCCAATGAGTGAAGTGACGTTAAGTGCTGAGATGATCAGCCGTTTTCGTTCACAATATGTCAAAATGTTTGGTGCTCCTTCGCGCGATGATGCTTTATATCAAGCGATTAGCGAAGGGCGTCGCTTTGCTGGTATGGAGCATTGGCTGCCTCTTTTTTATGAGGAGCTAGAAAGCGTTTTTGACTATGCAGGTCATATTCCGGTTGTCTTTGACCACCTGGTGAATGAAGCCATGGCCGAACGCCATGCGATGATTGCTGACCATTATGAAGCGCGTATGCGCCAGAGTGAGGGTAAAGAAGCAGGTGAGGCCGTACCTTATAAGCCGGTAGCGCCGGAACAGCTTTATTTGCGTCCCCAGACAGTGCTTGAATTGGCTTCGAATGGCAGGATGCGGGTTGATATTACGCCCTTTGAAGTGCCTTTTACGCAAGATCGCCGTATTATTCATGCGAATGTAAAAAAAGGGAGAAATTTCTCAGAAGAGCGGGCCGCTACCGATATTAATCTGTTTGAAGCGGTTGCCAAATATCTGGGAGAAGAACGGGCAAAAGGCAAGAAAATCCTCATTGCCGGCTGGTCGGAGGGCTCGCTCGATCGTCTTTTGCAGGTGCTGGATGAGCATGGATTAGAAAAGCTGGAGACGGTTGATCGTCTTGCAATGGTGAAATCCCTGTCACGTGACAAAATTACGGCAGGTGTGCTTTCCATTGAAAATGGCTTTGAAGCCTCTGACTTGCTTGTAATCGCTGAACAAGACATTCTTGGTGACCGCTTGGTCCGGCGTACTAAACGCCGCAAGCGAGATCAGGATTTTATTGCGGATGCGAGCATATTGTCAGCTGGCGATATCGTGGTTCATGTTGATCATGGTATTGGTCGCTTTATTGGCTTGAAGACAATAACGGCTGCGGGAGCGCCGCATGATTGTCTCGAATTACGCTATGCAGGTGATGACCGGCTGTTCTTGCCTGTTGAAAATATTGAGCTTCTATCGCGTTTTGGTTCTGAAGGGTCAGATGCATCCCTTGACAAGCTTGGAGGCGGTGCATGGCAGGCCCGTAAGGCGAAGCTTAAAAAACGCTTGCTTGAGATTGCAGGGCATCTCATTCAAATCGCGGCGGAACGTCATATGCGTGGTGCACCGGTGATGACACCCGCGGATGGTGTTTATGCCGAGTTTACTGCCCGTTTCCCTTATGATGAAACCGAAGATCAATTAACGGCGATTGATGCTGTTGCTGATGACTTGTCTTTGGGCAAGCCAATGGATCGTTTGATCTGCGGTGATGTTGGTTTTGGCAAAACAGAAGTTGCATTGCGTGCTGCATTCATTGCCGCATTAAGCGGCTATCAAGTTGCTGTGGTTGTTCCAACCACATTGCTTTCACGCCAGCATTTCAAGACATTTTCAGAGCGTTTTCGCGGATTGCCCATCAATGTTGCGCAAGCATCCCGTCTGGTCGGCACGAAAGAACTTGCCAAGGTCAAAAAAGATGTTGCCGATGGCCATGTCGATATTGTTGTTGGCACACATGCCTTGTTGGGCAGCAGCATTAAATTCAAAAATCTTGGACTTCTCATTATTGACGAAGAACAGCATTTTGGGGTGAAGCATAAAGAGCGCCTTAAAGAGCTGAAATCAGATATTCACGTACTAACCTTATCTGCAACGCCCATACCGCGTACATTGCAGCTGGCACTGACAGGTGTCAGAGAATTGTCACTGATTACCACGCCACCTGTTGACCGCATGGCTGTCCGCACATTTATCTCGCCATTTGATCCATTGGTGATCAGAGAGACATTGATGCGCGAACATTATCGCGGGGGGCAAAGTTTTTATGTCTGTCCAAGAATTGCCGATCTTGCCGAGGTGAAAGAGTTTTTGGACGAGCATGTGCCTGAGCTCAAAGTTGCGGTCGCGCATGGCCAGATGGCGCCAGGGATGCTTGATGATCTGATGAATGCATTCTACGAAGGGCAATATGATGTTCTGCTCTCCACGACTATTGTGGAATCCGGACTTGATATTCCTTCAGCGAATACGATGATTGTGCATCGTGCCGATATTTTTGGATTATCACAGCTTTATCAGTTGCGCGGGCGTGTTGGGCGATCCAAACAGCGCGCTTATGCTTTGTTTACTTTACCGGCCGGAAAAGTACTGACCACAACGGCAGAACGACGCCTGAAGGTCTTGCAGTCGCTTGATACATTGGGCGCTGGTTTCCAACTTGCAAGCCACGATATGGATATTCGAGGGGCGGGTAATCTGCTTGGTCAAGAGCAGTCCGGACACATTAAGGAAGTCGGCTTTGAACTTTATCAGCAGATGCTCGAAGAGGCTGTTTCACAGCTTAAAGGTACTGGCGATGAGATTGAAGATACGCAATGGTCGCCGCAAATTTCAATTGGTACTGCGGTGATGATACCAGAGAGTTATGTGCCGGATCTTCAACTGCGCCTTAGCTTGTATCGTCGTCTTGCCGGGCTGGAAGAGCCACAGGATATTGATGCCTTTGGCGCAGAGCTGATTGATCGGTTCGGATCCTTGCCTGAAGAGGTTCAGCATTTGCTGAAAATCGTCTATATCAAGGCACTATGTCGTAAAGCCAATGTTGAGAAACTGGATGCTGGGCCGAAAGGTGTCGTGGTAACATTCCGTAACGGAACTTTCACCAATCCGGCTGGTTTAGTCAAAATGATTGGCGAGCAGGGATCAATGGCAAAAATTCGTCCTGATCAGTCTATTGTTTTAATTAGAGATTGGGCGACACCAGAAAAGCGCCTCAATGGATCAGCGGTGATTATGACACAATTAGCAAAAATTGCGGCTGCTGCGTAGCTTAAAGCCGCAATGTCCTATCTTAACATCATTCTTCGCTATCCAGTCATATCTGGATAGCGTCTTTAAAAGGGCGGGTATTCCGTTATACAATTAGGCTTAAGCTTTATTTCGGCCCAGCTTTGTTAATTCTGCAATTATATCGCTGATATTGGGTCTTTTTTCTGCTTGAAACGGGAATGGGCGAACAACATCGAGAGCGGACAAACCAATTCGGGCAGTCATAAGTCCATTGATAACGCCTTCACCCAATTTGGCTGACAACCGAGAGGCTAAGCCTTGCCCGACAAGTTGTTGAATGAGACTATCACCCATTGCAATGGTGCCCGTTACGGCAAGATGTGCCAGAACTTTACGGCTGAGTTTTATAAAACCGAACCAGCCTGGTCTCGCACCGTAAAGTTCGGCTATCCGACGTATCAGTTTTGCTGATTCATAAATCACAAATAC
>CANQXU010000219.1 GCA_947627865.1 uncultured Paenochrobactrum sp.
CTGATAGAAACAGAAGCCACTGGAGCACCTCAAAAACACCATCATACACTAAATCAGTAAGTTGGCAGCATCACCCATTTTTGTGCATTACGTCGCATGTATATTCCTCGTTAAAATACAGGCGGGGCTGAATAAAGGTGAGGCTCGCAATGCCCTTGCGCGAGCGGTCTTTATGCATCGGCTGGGTGAAATCAGAGATCGGGGGCTGGAGAATCAGAGCTATCGAGCCAGCGGTCTGACGTTGCTGACTGCGGCGATCTCACTGTGGAATACGGTATATATAGAAAGAGCGATAGATTCTTTGAGACGAAAAGGGATCCCGATTAATGAGCAACTGATTACCATCTGTCACCACTGGGATGGGAACATATCAACCTGAGCGGGGATTACGTCTGGAGAACGAACCTCAAACTGGGACAGGGTAAATACCGCGCATTACGCTCAGTGAATAGTAATATGTACAAAAAACAGGCTTAGCGTAGGATAATTAATGAGATGGTCACTCCCTCCTTCCCGGTACTATGCTGAGGATAGGCTTTCATTCGGAGAACTATCATGGAAAACATTGCGCTCATTGGTATCGATCTGGGTAAAAACTCTTTCCATATTCATTGCCAGGATCGTCGCGGCAAGGCTGTTTACCGTAAAAAATTTACACGGCCAAAGTTAATCGAATTTTTGGCGACATGCCCCGCTACAACCATCGCAATGGAAGCCTGTGGTGGCTCTCACTTTATGGCACGCAAGTTGGAAGAGTTGGGGCATTTTCCTAAGCTGATATCACCACAATTTGTCCGTCCATTCGTTAAAAGTAACAAAAACGACTTTGTCGACGCCGAAGCTATTTGTGAAGCTGCATCGCGTCCGTCTATGCGTTTTGTACAGCCCAGAACTGAATCTCAGCAGGCAATGCGGGCTCTGCATCGTGTCCGTGAATCCTTGGTTCAGGATAAGGTAAAAACAACCAATCAGATGCATGCTTTTCTGCTGGAATTTGGCATCAGCGTTCCACGAGGAGCTGCCGTTATTAGCCGACTGAGTACCCTTCTTGAGGACAATAGTTTGCCTCTATACCTCAGCCAGTTATTGCTGAAATTACAACAGCATTATCACTATCTTGTTGAGCAGATTAAAGATTTGGAATCCCAGTTGAAACGAAAGTTGGACGAAGATGAGATTGGACAGCGCTTGCTGAGCATTCCCTGCGTCGGAACACTGACAGCGAGTACTATTTCAACTGAGATTGGCGACGGGAAGCAGTACGCCAGCAGTCGTGACTTTGCGGCGGCAACAGGGCTAGTGCCTCGACAGTACAGCACGGGAGGTCGAACGACATTGCTGGGAATTAGTAAGCGAGGTAACAAAAAGATCCGAACTTTGTTGGTTCAATGTGCCAGGGTATTCATACAAAAACTGGAACACCAGTCTGGCAAATTGGCCGATTGGGTCAGGGATCTACTGTGTAGGAAAAGCAACTTTGTCGTCACTTGTGCTCTGGCAAACAAGCTGGCCAGAATAGCCTGGGCCCTAACGGCACGACAGCAAACTTATGTAGCATAACGGCAGAAATACACCGGTTTAAAGAATCACTGATCTGGTTTTGCGAATACTGATATTGATGATACTAACGGCCCACCGGCCTGTTGAGGAACCTGTAAAACGGAAAGGCTCATTGAAGCCGTATATTTTCTGGAGGTTCATCAGGCGCGGAACTCATCGAGGCGCGGGAATAAAATCCCATTCAGACGCCGGATAGATTCAAGCAAGCCAACTTGTCGTCAAAATCGGTGTTGCAAAAACGGGAGTGACCATAGATTCCGTTTTCTGAGGCGACCCCCAGTATTCCGGCTTTCACGGCATCGTTATCCCCGGTACGTTGCGTGACTCTATCTTTGTGCTGGAAGGGCTTCTGGAGCAGCAGACGGGGCTGAATCCGGTGGAGATTATGACGGACACTGGAGGGTCCAGCGACATTATCTTTGGCCTGTTCTGGCTGCTGGGCTACCAGTTTTCGCCCCGCCTGGCAGATGCCGGTGAGGCGGTATTTTGGCGTGCAGATAAAAATGCGAACTACGGGGTACTGGATGAGCTGGCGCGGGGATGCGTTGAACTGTCAAAGATAGAAACCCAATGGGATGAAATGATGAGGGTTTCCGGTTCTCTGAAGCTGGGTACAGTCCACGCCTCAGAACTTGTGGGCTCGCTTTTAAAAAGTTCCCGTCCGTCAGGGCTGGCGCAGGCGATTATGGAGGTGGGACGGGTCAACAAGACGCTGTACCTCCTCAACTACATTGATGATGAAGAATATCGTCGCAGGATACTGACTCAGCTTAACCGGGGAGAAGGCCGTCACGCCGTGGCAAGGGCGATCTGTTACGGCCAACGTGGTGAGATTAGAAAACGTTACCGTGAGGGGCAGGAGGATCAACTGGGTGCGCTGGGGCTTGTCACTAACGCAGTTGTATTGTGGAACACGCTTTATATGCAGGAAGCGCTATCACATTTGCGCAGCGCTGGTGAGATCCCGGAAGACGAGCATATCTCACGCCTGTCGCCACTGATGTACGGTCATATCAACATGCTGGGACATTATACGTTCACGCTGCCGGAAAATATTCTGAAGGGAGAGTTGAGGCCATTAAATTTCAATTCAAACAATGAATTATTGCCTTAACGTGGTTTTTTACACGATTGAACCTCGAACCCCTAGTACGAACTGAGCGAGGGATTAATGCTTAAACAACTCTTTCGATTTTTAATCGGTGATAAATTTATTCCATTGAATAAACTGAATAAAATTGATTTTGAACGTATTTCTGATTTTGAATCAATAGATTGGAGAGTCGGTGTTATCCGGAATGGTGGGCTCTATAAAAGAGATTGGTTAAAACTCAAAGACAATGAAAAAAAGGAATTAAAAAGCAATCGAAAATAAAAACTGAAAGAATAAAAATCTCTAAAAGTGACTACGACATAATAGCAAAGATAATTAATATAGAGGATCAATTTAATTTCCTTGCTAGGGATAAAATAGGTCGATTATCAAAAGTGGATAGGATGCTATTAGAGCATCTTTCTGATGATACTAAAAAGGAATTATTACATTCAAAGTTAAGCTCTTTTAGCCTTGACGATATTGAATATATTCATTTATTAGTCTTTTTTGATAATGCAATCATTACTTAAAAAAATGAAAAAACATAATTAAAATATAATGTTATAATTACCAATAAATAGTATGTCTCTTAATAATAATCTGATAATATCGTCTTGGGTGCTTGAATCATTTTGGTTCGAGCATTGCTAAGAGCCAAAAAGACGAAAGCCCCGAATCTTGATGTTAATCTCAATTCGAGGCAGTCTACAAACTTCGCAATTTGATTCTGTCTCCTTTTACTCAAGGAGTCAAGAGAAATGAGCAAATTTGCCCTGATAGGGCTGATTGCTGTGTGCATCACAGTTCTGTGCTTCTCATTGTTAATGCGTGATCGCTTATGTTCACTCAATTTTACAAGCGGAGGCACAGTGGTTCAAGCAACGCTATCTTGTGATAAGTAATGTTGCTCTTGTGGGGGGAAACCCCCACATTTTCTCTTTTACAGATTACGATGGGTTGGTGATACAAGCACCCTTTTTTCGGTTAGCTATGGTTCACTCTTTTTGCTATCAATCATACCACTTTCGTTGAATAGATAGATAAGCCAGTATATTAGATATAATGCTGTTGTAATCATGCCTATATTGATCATCAATAATCCGAATCGAGGTGTATTATTAATATCAAACAGTAAATCATCCCTGATAAAATAGCTAGAGAGTAAAAATACAACTGATATACCAGAATAACCAAATGCCAATTTGAATAGTCTTGATTTTGATTTAGCGAAAATCATTATTAAAATTATAAAAAACAAAACATAATCATTTACTGTGAAAATAACATCTAAAATAGAGCTTAATGATGATATAGCATTATCTAAAGGAGTTTGATTACCTGTTGCTGTGTGTAGTGTTTCATTTTCCATTCTATCCCATAACCCTTATAAGCATTATATCTAACCTATTAACGCCTTTGCTTTAGCTTTTATCTCTGCCAGTTCTGATGCCTCCACTTTGCCCTTTTTAGTAACCTTACGAGCTCTCCAGTCAACACATGTAACTTGATCCGCTAATGCGTAGCTGTCTCTTTCGTTCGAGAGTTCGCATTCAAATGGATAGCCTTTGCCCTTAGTTGTACATGGTACGCATAATAGGAGCCCTACTTTATTATTGTATGCAAATGGGCTGAGGACAACTGCTGGACGATGACCGCCCTGCTCATGTCCTTCAACTGGATCAAAGTCAATCCAAATCAAATCGCCAGAATCAGGAACGTATCGAGATACCATTAAATTAATTCCTTACCTGTTCGAGCTCCGAAGTCTACTTTCTCATGAATATTCTCCGGTGTGATACCGGCTAACAAATTTTCTAATGAGTATTCTACCGCTTTAACTGGCGTAATGATTATACGACCTTCTTCTACCGCTATTTCAACCGTATCATCAACGCTAAGTGCCGCTTTTTGCATGATTGCAACAGGAAGCCGTACAGACGGGCTATTGCCCCATTTTTTTACTGTGACCTGAGCCATTTATCACCTCTACAATTCAACGTCCGAGTTTTAATAGTAGCACTCTAATTTAAATGTATCAACATTGTTGATTGTGTTAATGTGGCTAAACACATAAACATATAAACACATAAACACATAAACACATTAGCGCGTGTGTAACTAACTGATTTAACAGGTCAGGTATGTTTTTCTTATGATTTAATGTGTTTTTGCTTAAATACACATTAACACAAATACACATTGATTATTTTTTGGCTTCCTTAGATAATGAAAAAAACACAAACAAACATATGAGGTTTTCCAGTGAAAGTAATTTCTTTTTTAAATCCGAAAGGCGGCTCTGGAAAAACAACCACCGTCATAAATGTTGCTACTGCTATGCAGAAAGCAGGTTATTCATTAGCAGTTGTAGATACAGATCCTCAAATGAGCCTATCTAACTGGTCTAAAGAAGGGAACTGTGATTATGATGTTTTCACCGCCGCCAGTGAGAAAGACGTTTATAGCATCCGTAAAGATCTAAGTGATTATGATTTTGTCATTGTAGATGGAGCTGGT
>CANQXU010000220.1 GCA_947627865.1 uncultured Paenochrobactrum sp.
GTTTCATTTTAACGCTAACCCGATTTTTTCAGTTTTAAAGGTGTTGACAAATGGCACAAAAAAGAACCCGTTCAGACAGTTCGTCGGCGGCAGTTCAGGCCATGCAAAATGCAACCGTGGACACCATCCAGCCCCCGGTTCATGCGGGTCTGGAAAAAAAAGCCGAACCATTCTGGCACGATAATATCAGATCAAAAGCACTAGACAGCTGGACACCGGCTGACCTTCTGGCGGCTGCTGAACTCGCAAATAATCAGCTTTATATCACCGTTTTACGCAAGGATTTACGCAAAGAAGAACGCGTTAGAGGTGAGGGACGTAGCGAGGGACTGATAAAAGACCTGCGCAAGCAGATTGTTGAGTTGCAGCGGACTATTCTGGCGCAGCGTCGTGACTTACAGATTCATTCTCATGCAACGAATGGCGAAAGTCGGGACCAGAAAAACCGCAACAAGAATGATCATGATGCGCGAAATGCTAAAGCTGAGCATCAGAATCAGGCAGACAATCTGATCGCCTTCCCTAAACACGGATAACAGAATATGACGCGAGGTGAGCGTGTTATAGCGTTCATCGAGCGCTATTGCGTAGTACCCGAGGGTAAACTAATCGGGAATTCGATGAGGCTGGACCCGTTTCAGAAGTTGTTCATTCTGGATATTTATGACAACCCCGTTGGTACTGATATGGCGATCCTCAGTATCGCCCGTAAAAACGGTAAAACAGGTCTCATTGCCGGGATTCTTCTCGCGCACTTAGTCGGGCCTGAAGCGGTTCAGAACTCACAAATTGTCAGTGGCGCACTCAGTCGAGAACAGGCATCCATTGTATTCAATCTGGCCGTGAAGATGGTTAATCTAAACCCTGACTTACAGGATATCGTTCACATCACGCCGAGCGGTAAAAAACTCATTGGTTTGCCCTGTAATGTTGAATACAAAGCTCTGTCCGCTGAAGGAAAAACAACACATGGCCTGTCGCCAATTCTTGCCATCCTGGACGAAACTGGCCAGGTGCGTGGGTCGCAGGATGATTTTATTGATGCAATCACCACCGCTCAGGGCGCACACGAAAATCCACTACTGATAGTCATTAGCACCCAGGCTGCGAACGACGCTGACCTGTTGAGTATCTGGATAGATGATGCTGTGAAGTCAAAAGACCCACATATTGTCTGTCATGTCTATGAGGCAGCTAAAGACGCAGATATCAGCCTGAGAGAAACATGGTTAGCCGCAAATCCTGCGCTAGGTACATTCAGGTCAGAAAAGGATATGGCGCGCCAGGCTGAAAAAGCGGGGCGAATGCCCAGCTTCGAGAACACCTATCGAAACCTGAATCTTAATCAGCGAGTTTCAACGGTATCACCGTTCATCTCACGAAATATCTGGGAGCTGTGCGGGAAAGCACCGATAAATACCCCGCGGAAATGGTATGCCGGACTGGATTTGTCAGCCAGAAATGACTTAACCGCCTTGGTTATTGCTGGTGAAGCTGATGACGGTGTCTGGGATATTTTCCCGTTCTTCTGGACGCCTGAAAAAACGTTAATTGAGCGAGCCAAAACAGACCGCTCACCTTATGACGTATGGGCCAGGGAGGGGCTTTTGCGCACAACACCAGGCGCATCGGTAGATTACGCGTTTGTTGTTCAAGATATTGCCATGATCCTTGGTGAGTTCGATCTTCTTGAGTCCATGGCATTTGACCGATGGCGAATTGAGCAGTTCAGAAAGGAGGCTGACGGTATTGGCCTTATCCTTCCCCTGACTGAGTTTGGGCAGGGATTTAAAGATATGGGGCCTGCTGTTGATACTCTTGAGTCCCTGATGCTGAACGGGCGTGTAAGGCATGGAATGCATCCGGTGCTGACCATGTGTGCAGTGAATGCCGTAGTGGTTAAGGACGCAGCCGGAAACCGTAAATTGGACAAATCAAAAGCGACCGGCCGAATTGATGGCATGGTTGCAATGACGATGAGCATTGGTGCGGCGAACGGGGAAGTTACCGAGCAAGGTGGTGACTTTGATGATTTCATTTTTAGACCGCTGAGCATGTGATGACTGATAAATATTCTATTAATCTCCGAACCAATAATGGATTGTGGGCAAAGCTCCAGTCATGGTTCGTTGGCGGGCGTCTGGTGACTCCCGAGCAGGGTTCGCAGACTGGCCCTGTATCGGCGCATGGTCATTTAGGGGATTCAGCCGTTAATGATGAGAGAATTCTGCAAATTTCTACCGTCTGGCGTTGTGTAAATCTTATTTCCACACTGACCGCCAGTCTCCCACTCGATGTATTTGAAACAGATAAAAAAGATAACCGCAGCAAAGCGGGGATGGATAACCCCCTTTCCCGGCTACTCCGATATTCACCTAATCAGTACATGACTGCCCAGGAGTTCAGGGAGGCCATGACAATGCAGCTCTGTTTTTATGGAAATGCTTATGCACTGATTGAGCGTAATGGTTCCGGCGATGTGATCAGCCTTTTGCCCCTTCAGTCTGTGAATATGGATGTGAAGATGGTCGGTAAAAAGCTGGTGTACCGATACAAACGTGACAGTGAATACGCAGACTTTGCGCACAAAGATATTTTCCATCTGAAAGGGTTTGGTTTTAACGGCTTGGTTGGCCTGTCACCCATTGCTTTTGCCTGTAAATCAGCAGGAGTTGCTGTGGCAATGGAAGACCAGCAGAGGGACTTTTTCGCTAATGGGGCAAAGTCTCCACAAATCCTTTCAACGGGTGAAAAGGTACTGACCGAGCAACAAAGAACGCAAGTAGAAGGGAATTTCAAAGAGATTGCTGGTGGACCGGTTAGAAAGCGTCTTTGGATACTTGAAGCAGGCTTTAGTACCTCTGCTATCGGCGTGACTCCTCAAGATGCTGAAATGATGGCCTCGCGAAAGTTTCAGGTAAGTGAACTGGCACGCTTTTTTGGGGTTCCTCCTCACCTTGTTGGCGATGTTGAGAAGTCTACGAGCTGGGGAACCGGTATCGAGCAACAGAATCTTGGATTTCTTCAATACACCCTACAGCCCTACATATCACGATGGGAAAACAGCATTCAGCGCTGGCTAATTAAGCCTCAAGATGTCGGGAGTTTTCACGCCGAGCATAATCTTGATGGCCTCCTTCGTGGTGATTCAGCATCCCGCGCTGCCTTTATGAAATCAATGGGTGAGGCGGGGCTCAGGACAATTAATGAAATGCGGCGACTTGATAACTGCCCACCGCTACCGGGTGGGGATGTTGCCATGCGACAGGCGCAGTATGTGCCCATAACCGAATTAGGAACCAACAAAGAGCCTCGCGATAGCGGGGTTTAATTTTTTATGGGGGCCGTGATGGCTGAGATCGTAAAAACGCTGTCGTTTGATGAGACTGAAATCAAGTTCACTGGTGACGGTAAGCAGGGGATTTTTGAAGGCTACGCCTCTGTCTTCAATAACACCGACTCTGACGGCGACATTATTCTTCCTGGTGCATTCAAAAATGCGTTAGCCAACCAAAGCCGAAAGGTAGCGATGTTTTTTAACCACAAAACGTGGGAGCTGCCAGTAGGTAAATGGGACAACCTGGCAGAAGACGAAAAAGGGCTTTATGTTCGCGGGCAGCTAACACCCGGACATAGCGGGGCAGCCGATCTTAAGGCCGCCATGCAACATGGAACAGTCGAAGGTATGTCTGTTGGGTTTTCAGTTAGCAAAGATGATTACTCCATTGGGGCGGGTGGACGCATTTTTAAAAACATCACTGCCCTGCGTGAAATCAGCGTGTGTACCTTCCCTGCCAACGAGCTTGCAGGCGTATCTGCCATGAAGAGCGTTGACGGTATTGAAACCATTCGTGATGTGGAGAACTGGCTGAGGGATTCAGTCGGACTTACCAAATCACAGGCAGTTGGGTTAATTGCCCGGTTTAAGTCGGCAATTCGGAGCGAGTCCGAAGAAGACAAAGACAAAAATGAGTTAACTGCTCTGCTTGAGAGCATCAAATCTTTCCCGCAAAAATTAGGAAAATAATATGTCTGAATTAGCCACAATCCAGAAAGCCATCGAAGACTCGCAGAAGAATATGCAGCAGCTTTTCGATGCACAGAAAAAAGAAATTGAAACTACTGGTCAGGTATCCAAGCAGTTGCAGGATGATCTGATTAAGGTGCAGGACGAGCTCAAAAAATCAGGTTCTCGCCTTTTCGATATCGAGCAAAAGTTTGCATCTTCTGCTGAAAATCCGGGCGAGAAAAAATCCTTCTCAGAACGCGCGGCTGAAGAGCTCACGAAATCCTGGAACGGCAGCAAAAGTAATTTTGAAGCCAAAACTTTTAATAAATCGCTGGGCAGTGATGCTGCATCTGCTGGTAGCCTGATCCAACCAATGCAGGTTCCCGGAATCATTATGCCGGGACTACGCCGCCTGACCATCCGTGATCTGCTGGCTCAAGGTCGTATCTCCAGTAATTCCCTGGAATACGTTCGTGAAGAGCTTTTCACAAATAACGCCAAAAGCGTGAAAGAGAAAGCGCTGAAACCTGAATCAGATATTAAATTCAGCAAAGAAACAGCCAATGTGAAGACCATTGCACACTGGATACAGGCATCGCGTCAGGTGATGGATGATGCGCCG
The DNA here is from genome assembly GCA_947627865.1 of uncultured Paenochrobactrum sp. Lineage (GTDB taxonomy): Bacteria > Pseudomonadota > Alphaproteobacteria > Rhizobiales > Rhizobiaceae > Paenochrobactrum. The sequence goes on from CANQXU010000220.1 coordinate 4,632, forward strand.
ATGTTGCAGTCTTACGTTAACAATCGTCTGCTTTACGGCCTGGCACTGGAAGAAGAGCGCCAGCTGCTTAATGGCGATGGCAGCGGTGATGATTTGGAGGGCATTAATCATGTTGCGACAGACTATGATATCGATCTGAGCGCTACGGGTGATACGCGTGCTGATATCATCGCTCATGCCATTTTCCAGGTAACTGAATCTGAGTTCAGCGCTTCGGGAATTATCCTCAACCCGCGAGACTGGCACTCTATTGCACTGATGAAAGATGCAGACGGTCGTTATATTTTTGGTGGCCCACAGGCGTTTACCAGTAATGTTATGTGGGGTTTGCCGGTGATCCCAACACGCGCCCAGGCACAAGATACCTTTACTGTTGGTGGTTTTGATATGGCGTCTCAAGTATGGGATCGCATGGATGCAACTATCGAAGTGAGTCGTGAAGACCGCGATAACTTCGTTAAAAACATGCTCACCATCCTGTGTGAAGAGCGCCTGGCATTAGCGCATTATCGTCCATCAGCACTCATTAAAGGCAC
>CANQXU010000221.1 GCA_947627865.1 uncultured Paenochrobactrum sp.
AATCCTGCGAATATTATTGACAGAGCAAAGAGCGAAAGCCCTGATTACTTTCTGGACTGGGCTTTTGAAGAAGTTAAAAAAATAACAGAAGGCCGCCCACAAAACACATTAACCGTCCGCACGACCTTAGATACCGGACTGCAAAATGCAGCGGAAGAATCTATCAATTATCATCTCCTGCAATATGGAAAACAATATAAAGCTACCGAAGCAGCTGCTGTTGTCTTAAGCAATGACGGTGCCGTCAGAGCTATGGTGGGTGGTCGCGATTATGGCACGAGCCAATTTAATCGTGCCACGAAAGCGCTACGTCAATCAGGATCTTCTTTTAAACCCTATGTCTTTGCAGCTGCTATGGAAAAAGGTTTAAAACCAAGCACGATCGTCTCGGATGCCCCCATCAATTGGGGCAATTGGATGCCGCGCAACTATGGCAGAAACTATGCCGGACGGGTTAATCTGACAACCGCACTGGTAAAGTCGCTCAATACAGTTCCCGTGCGCTTGGCAAAAGATTATCTGACAACAGAACCCATTGTTGAGCTTGCTAAAGCCATGGGTGTAGAATCCCCAATCTCGACCCATAAAACAATAGTTCTTGGCACTTCCGAAATGACAGTAATGGATCAGGCCACGGGTTTTAATACTTTTGCTGCAGGTGGAATAAGTGGTACACGACATGGCATCACACAAATCAGCAATAGTGACGGGCGTGTTCTATGGGCATTTGAGAGAGATGGCCCCAAACCGCATCGTGCATTGTCAGAAAGTGCAACAGCAGATATAAACTCCATGATGGTGCAGATACCAGAATGGGGCACAGCACGACGTGCAAGCCTTCCCATGACCCGCGTTGCAGGGAAAACAGGCACAACACAAAGCTACCGCGATGCGTGGTTTGTCGGCTATACCGGTAATTATACCGCAGCAGTCTGGTTCGGGAATGATGACTTTTCCCCGATGGATAATTTAACCGGCGGAATTGTACCAGCTATGACTTGGCAAAGAATGATGCTTTATGCGCATCAAAATATTGAATTGAAACCAATCCCGGGGATTGAAAATCCCTTTCCAACGATGAAAAACCCGTCAACACCTGATAGTGAAGCAAACCCATTGCCCATTATTGCTGCACCATCAGTTCTTAATCCGCATACAACGCGTATTTTAAAAGATTTGATCAATAGCTTTGAACAGGCACCTGCCATTCCAAAATCAAATGATAAAACTCGGATATCCTCATTACAGTGAACATAATTTGCAGTTTTCCTGAACGTCTTTGCCCTGGATATTTGAATGCTTAAACGGGCTGCCTATACACTTATTCTTCTTATTGCTGCTTTTGGTGGCGGAATATGGAGTGCTCACTGGTTTCTCAATAGCACCGAAGGCATTGATCGCTTAAATTTTCAAAACTGGACAGCATATCCAAATTCAGGAACTCAGACAGCCGATCCTTATGCCAAAGCACGCAATGCCCGTTCAGGTATGCTTAGTTTAGGCTCTGCTGAAGGATTGCGTTTTTATGCTGAAAAAACCAGCAAAAACAACAAGCTAAAACTCGGCTGCACCTACCGGCTGAGCGGCAAAACAATGCCTGCAAGATTCTGGACATTGTTCGCTGTTACAGCTCAAAATACAAAAATACCCATTGCTGATGGGCTTCAAAGTGCTTTTCACTCATCACAAATAATTTATGAAAAAGATGGAGCCTTTTCAATAATCATCAGCCCGCAAGCAAGTGGCGGAAACTGGCTAACCAATCGGGGTGAAGGTGAGTACAAACTCATAATGACATTTTACGACACGCCAATGGCAACCACAACAGGAACATATGACGTAGTGATGCCGACGATTGAGCTATTGAGTAGCATGGATGCGTGCCGTGGTTAAAACTATTCGCTTTCTGATATTAGCGCTGCTTGGTGCTGCGATCGTACATATCGCAATCATATTGCTCATTCCCCATTATACCAACCAAACGGCTTGGTCAGGCCTGGGCGAAATGAAAACGGATAATCGTTTCCAACAGATCAATAGTTCCTCGTTAGCGTCAACTGATAATGATCCCTTCTTCATCAAAACGGCCTGTCGCTTCAATCTGAAAGACGCACCCGTCCATATTAGCGGCCCTTCAGATGGCCTCCCCTTCTGGTCATTATCAATTTACAATCGGCAAGGGGATAATCTATTTTCTGTCAATGATAGCGTTAGCCCGAATAAAGATATCAGTATCATTATTACGCAGCCACAAACAAGCGCCCTAATCAAAGCCAAGCTTGATCAGGTATCATCTCAGACGATCGTCTTGGAGCAAGACATCAACGAAGGTATAATCATGCTGCAAGCCTATATGCCTGATGAAAGCTGGCGCAGAAGCGTTAGCAATTTCATACAAAATCTCTCATGCCAGCCCTTGGATATTTTAGGTTAAATTAATCAAGTCCAAATCAGTTAATGAGTTGATAATCCTTTTCACCGTATAATACTCGCCAGTAATCAGCAAAACCACCTGCTTTTGTTGAGATGTAAGTATGCGTATTCTGCGGAGTATCTCGCGTGTCAAACAGCCAGTTTCGTGCTTTAGAAGGCCGGTCAGCTCACCACAATAATGCCGAGAACAAAACCGACGAACTGCTCACAGCAGCTATTGCTGGTTTCAGCTCGATAACACGACCAACACGCCATGATATGCAGCTTTTTGAGGACTTGGCACTACCTCTGATGAGTTCCGCCACTGAAAGAGGCATGAAGCAGGCTGCCAGAGATCTCGCGAAAATCAACACAGCTCCTCGCAAGCTCGTTCTGACACTTGCGCATGAAGCAATCGAGATCGCTGGCCCATTATTACTGCGATCAAATGTGCTTACGCCACTTGATCTAATTGATATTATTGGAAAAAATGGCATTGATCATGCACGTGCCATTGCACGGCGCCCTAGCGATGATGCAATTTTACACAGCCTGTTACAAAGCTTTGCTGATCCGGCGATTGATCGCGCCATTGCACTGCGCAATCAGATTGTTAAAGCCACAGCCACAGATTTACCAGCACAATCAACCAGCACCACTATCGTTGATCAAGTTGGAGTTTTACGTGATCAGCTATCCTTTATGCTGACCAATATTGAGAACAACTTGCCAGAGGATGGCAAAGCGCATCTGGCTGATATTAATAAACTATCCTTGGCAGACCAGCTTTTAGACAGTGCACTGCTCATCGATCCTCATTTTTTCCAAACTGCTCTGGCCGATGCGCTTGGTGTCAGCTTTGAAAGAGCCCGTCATATTATTGGTGAATGGCCGTCATCGCAGCTCCCAGTTGCTTTGATGGCACTGGGACTCTCCGCTCAAGATTGCTATATGATTTTAACTGCAGTTTTAGGAACGATCACTGGCACACGTGATAGTTTACGCGACTTTGTGCATATTTATCGTTCCATTGACCGAAACAGTGCAATGCAAGTTATTCGTCAATGGAAAGCGGAAGATATGTCCGCGGTATTACGTAACAAACTGCGTAATCTCGCTCAGGACGAGCAACACAATCAAGTTGATGAAACCGACAATAATGGTGATGTCAGAAAGCAAAAAATAGCGCTTTAATGAGCGAATAAATTTTAAGCATAGGGATCAGCTACAATTTTAACAAGCTGATCCAGTTTAGCTATATTTTCAAGTTCAAGCAGCCAGAGATCGGGATCAAATCGACGCTCTTTTTCAATTTTCTCTGCACACTTAAATTCTTCAACTTCCTCATATATTTGAATGAAACTACGTTCATCAGGCCTGTCGGTCTCATAATATATTTGCGGTGCAGGACCATAAAGTGATGCCATTCCCATGGGCAAATTCACTTTAATGAATACGGCTCCTGCTTCCTTTGCCCCTCTATGCTCCAAATAGGCAAAGCCACCCCCGCTTTGTACGCGTTTAATCAAAGCTGAAACAAAAAAATCCGTTGTTACTCTCAACTGATCAATCCAATTTCTCGCATTTTAGCCATTAAATCAGCATCAATATTACCATTGACGGGCAAGCCAAACAGCCTTCTAAATTCTTTGATCGCACTCGCAGTTGCACCACGCGAGACACCATCCACGACAATGCTATCATTGCCGAAAGCTTTCAGTCCTGCCTGCACACGAATTATATCCTGCGAGGTGACTGGCGTCTCATGTGCTTGATTGGCAGATATTTGCTTCGTTTCAGTCGATGGGCGAGCAGAACCCATTGGCAGTTTCGTTTTTTGATCTGGCTTTATACGAACCGCTTCAGCTTCATTCACCACAACAACAGGCTTAACCACAGCAGATGAAACAAGTTTGCGGTTTGCCTCTTCAGGCCTTTGTGAAGGCACAGCTATAATATTAATATCCCGATCCGGTGCTTGAGTGGGCGACGGCTCAACACCTGCTTTAATCTGCAATTGCTTCCAATATTCAATTGCCTGTCGTGTCTGCGGACCGGTTAAACCATCAATATTGCCATTATAAATACCTAAAGCAGCAAGCTTTTGCTGAATGAGCGCAATTTCAACATCAGCATTAGCAGCCAATGCAGGCAGTGTATCCGTGTTCAAAGCATCATTAATATCGGTAATGTTCTTAATATTTGGCTGAGATGCACCATCGGGTTGAACTTCTAGATTTTCTACTTCCTTAGCGGCCTCTTGGTTCGTTTCAGAAAGTTTGGGCAATACAGAGCGTGGCGTAGCTTTAAAATCCCAGCTATTTCTAGTTTGGAAAAAAACGCCACTATGAGCCTGCGGTTGATACCAAAGCGCATTTGCGGAAACGAAACCAAGCGTCACAGCAAATGCAACCGAACCTGCTGTCAGCAAAGGGTTTCGCAAGAAGAAATCACCAATAAATAATGTAAATCTAGAAATGCCTGTCAGCAGAAAACCAATCAGGCGCCGACCAAGGCTACGCGATTTTACCTTATTGCGTATTTGATTGCTTCCCGATTTTCGCCTCTTAACAGTCATATTGCCTTTCCATTATTTACGCTCATCATCCCAAGCAATGTGAGACATCATTATCCTTAACCAAGCATAACCATGCGTTTTTCACCTTAAGAAAGCCTAAAAACACTAGCGATTATAAGGCTTATATGCCTGTTAACGCACAGAATTGTCGTGTTTTTAAGACTATGGTAAACA
>CANQXU010000222.1 GCA_947627865.1 uncultured Paenochrobactrum sp.
GCCTTTTCAGACAGAACCTGTAAAAGCTGCTTTTTGGAGCTGGCTTTCAGCGCTGGTATAATCGCTTCTGGCTGGATCAGATCACTAAGATCCATTCTCTCCATTCCTTCTTTAAGCAGGACAGTTGTCCCGGTAAAATAGCGCATAGTTTTACTACGCGCTATTTTACAATTAAGATCAGTCGCGCGGATCATTTTGGCGGGTAACGATCGAAGGATCAACCCAGCCAATATTTCCGTCCGCACGACGGTAAACAATATTCACTTCATTATTACCGGCATTACGGAAAACCAGAACCGGATGTTCTATCAGGTCCAGCTCCAAGACAGCCGATGCTACAGTCATGGTACGCAGTGTTACAGAAGACTCTGCAACAATTGTTGGTGCATAATCTGCAGGAAGCTCTTCTTCTTCCTCTGCTAAAGGTGCCATAACACGATAAGCGATGTCAGCATAGGCTGCATTTGCATTTGTGTTATGACGAGACTTAAGCCGTCGATTATAGCGCCGTAATCTTGTCTCAATCTTTTCTGCAGCAGCATCAAATGCTAACTGCGGATCCAGAGCCTCCCCTGTACTTTGCAAGGTGACACCACTATCGAGATGGAGAGTACAATCAGCCGAGAACCTCGTTCCCGATTTTGTCAGTGTGACAACTCCGGAAAATCCATGTTCAAAATATTTGCTGATTGCATCATCGATACGTTCATCAATGCGGGTCCGGAACGCTTCGCCAACGTCCATATGCTTGCCTGTTACACGCAGGGTCATGTGATACACCTCATTTGCGTTTCACTATACGACTCAATCTAATCACAAGGCGAGCTTTGCGCCAAGTGATCCTGCTGAAACCAATGCAGAAACCTGCTTTTTTTATGTTTTATTTGTTTCAAACACATTATGACGGGATGTTTTTCACCCAAAAGCTGCGATAAAAGCAACTCGCTCTCACCAACATGCTCTGATTTATGACTATGTGCATACATGATAAACATATCGCCATTTACCGTATCAGCAATCATATCCAAGATATGACACTTACAAAGCCCGATACGGAAGAGACTGAAACCTCGAATTAAACTTCAAAACATAAATGACAAGCAATCCGTATTCCAAACCACAGGCAAGATCATACATGATTGCGAAGGGGGCTTCTATTGCCAGATGGACTTAAAGTCAATCCGCTTGCCAATTTATCCAAGTTTTGCGTGGTTAACCAAAATAGCCGCCATAGAATAAAAAAAGCCGCCCATATAGAGCGGCTTCAAATTGTTCATATATAGTGCACTTTAGACGAAGCGGTTTGCCTCAGCTCCGTAATAAGTAATATAACGGCTTGAAATTTTTGAGACTGGCAAAATAATAAAAACATCCGTTGTGCCGAATGCTTCATCAACGACTGCGCCATCCCCAATCATTGCGCCTAAACGCAAATAGCCCTTAATCAAAGGCGGCATTGAAAATAATGCAACTTTTGTATTCACTGCTTCAAGCGGCATCATATCCATGCCGACATGGTGCTCTTCCAGTGCACGTACGTCCCAGTCCGCATCGGCGCGAGCATGATGATGCAAGAATGAGAGCCCCGCCGCATGAGCAGCCGGAACAGAGCCGGAAAAAGAGGCGCAGCCAAACATGACATCAATGGAATGACGACGGCAATAAGCCCATGCACCTTGCCACAACAGCTCGACCGTTCGCTTAGAACGATATTCCGGCATGACACAGGAGCGACCCAATTCAAGAAAATTAAGCTCAGGTTTCTTTGCAACCAATTTGTCTATTTCAAATTCACTAGCAGAATAAAACCCACCGGCGCTATCGGCATGTTCTTTGCGCATCAGGCGGTATGTTCCGACAATCTGCTTATGTTCAGGGCCGCCCAAGGCTGTATCATAAACGAGCAGATGATCACAAACTGCATCGAAGCGGTCCGCATCGCGGCGCTCTGCATCTTCTAACTGTTCATGCTTTGCACCCATTTCCTCATAAAAGACACGGAAACGTAATTCCTGCGCAGCCTCAATCTCTTGTTGTGTCTGGGCCAAGCGCACTTCAAGCGCGCCAATCTTGCCCAAAACGGCAGTTGATTCTATCTCCACGGGACGAGTTATTCCTCTCTCAGCACTGGTCATAGCCACATCACTGATGGCCTGTGTGGCATCATCTTTAATCAATATTGCCATTTCACCGCCCTCACCTTTTATCTGTATGCTATTGTATTTTCGCATAAACTATATTTTTGTCAGTCCTGCGAAATCGCCCGCTCAGCTATTACTTGCCTAGCTTAATGCGGGATTACTACCATTGCATAACAACGTTCTGTCAGTTCTATGACAGATGATAATGATTGTGTCACGCTGATACCATCTTATAGTTTTGCGCATGATCGTTAACTTTGAGCTTAAACGCGCGGTCGACGCTCGCGTTTCCATGCCAATAGCTCTTCCAGAATAATAAGCCCTGCGCCAAATGTGATGAAGACATCCGCCATATTGAACACTGCAAATGACCAGACAGGAGTGTGGAAATATATATAATCCACAACATGGCCAAGGAGTGTACGGTCAATTAAATTGCCTGCCGCACCACCAATAATAAACGCAAATCCCAAACGGGCGAATACACGGTGCTTGGGTGTTGTCCACCATAAATAAACGACGAATAGCATGACCAGAAAGGTCATGATCGCCAATCCATTGTCACTCATTCCCGACAGCATCGAGAAGGCGATCCCCTCATTATGCGTACGATACAGGAATAAAAATGGCAGCAGCTCAATCTGCTGACCATAATCCATATCGGCTTCGACCAAGAGTTTAATGGCCTGATCAATAAAAATGATGGCAATGACAATTAAAGCCGGAGGCAAGACAGAGCGCAACCAATTCACGAAACAGTCCTTTCGTCCATGGGTAATGCCTCACGGCGAATTTCATAAAGCATGATACCGCTCGCAATTGCCAGATTCAACGAATCAGCACGTCCCGCTTGTGGTATGCGTGCAAGTTTGCCACAGACACTGACCAAGCCATCCGACAGGCCTTGCTGCTCATTACCCATCAGAAGAACAACTGGTTGGGACTGATAATTAATGCTGCGATAATCAACACTACCCTGCAGATGTGTTCCAACCACTAGCCCTTTGAATTGCTTTGACCAATTCAAGAAATCACTCTCTTTTTGCTTATAGAGCGGGACTGAGAATATTGACCCCATCGTTGCACGCACGGTTTCCAAAGAATAAGGATCAGTGGTGTCCCCTACCAAAATAACACCCTTGGCCCCCACCGCATCGGCAGTGCGTATAATTGTGCCTAAATTCCCCGGATCGCGAACACGATCCAGTGCAATATAGACATCACCGCGCGCAAATCTGACAGCATTAAAATCGTGATATTGCTGTTCAAAAACCGCCATAATCAATTGCGGATTGTCGCGTCTTGTTATGCTGCCCATAATTTTTTCAGGCACTTCAAGAACCAATCCACCACGCGCAAAACAGCGTGCCGCAGCCTGCTCGTAATCGATTTTACCTTTGGCTGATTTTGCCACAACCAAAGTTTTTATTGACCAGCCTTGCGCCAATGCATCTTCGATCAGCTCCAGACCTTCAATCATAAAAATCTTTTGCTGATCCCGATATTTTTTAACTGTCAGTGAACGCAAATCTTTAATGATGGGATTAGCAAGGCTTGTAACCTCTTTAACCTGACCAGCGCGTGGTGTTTTCGCGCTTTCATAGTTTTTTTGTTCATCATTATGAGACATCAGGCTTCCCACCCAAAAGAAATAAGGAAAATATAAAATGCCGATCAACCCCATCTCTTTGATGGTACGACGACAATGTGTTAGCGCTACTTAGCGATCCTAATGCAAATCATCTATAGCAAAGTCATAATAGAATTGAAATAACAGCATCTGGCAGCCTGATAAAGAATACGGCTCATCGTATCAAAATAGAATATCGCAATATTGCTTGACCATAATGTAAAGTGAGAGCATTTGGCATGCCCTCACTTTATAAACCAACCAATTTATTGCAATTCAGCCTGATTTCACTGGTTAATCACGCTATTGCGTTTTTCAAGCGCCAGCACTTTTTCACGTATCTGATCGGCTTCTTTCTGACTGCGTCGAGCACTTTTGCGATGGCGCCCCTGTGCCAGCCAAGTCACAACCGCACCGAATATTATACCTATTGCCAAGGCACCAAACAGCCAGACAAAGAAAGGGGCATTATATGTCAGCGTTTCATTGCCTGAATTAAACGGATCTAAAGTCAGGCTGACTGGTGCACGATTAGCAACTGAAAGTGCAATTAGAATCACCGCAAGGGGTACCAAAATTACCAGTGCGATGATCCGGCGCGTGGGGTGTTTACTCATAACTTCCGGCCTTTTAAGTCGGATACATGCTCTTGCACATTATTGTGCATCATTAAGACGATCCCGCAGTTCTTTACCTGTCTTGAAAAATGGCACCCATTTTTCTTCAACATTTACTGTTTCACCAGTGCGTGGATTGCGACCTGTACGTGCAGGTCGGTTTTTGACTGAGAAAGCGCCGAACCCTCTTAGTTCAACACGATTGCCGTGCGCCAGAGCTTCGGTAATCTCATCGAAGACGGCGGCAACGATGTTTTCGACATCGCGCTGAAAAAGATGCGGATTACGGCTGGCGATGATCTGTACAAGTTCTGATTTGATCATGCAGTTTCTATCCCTTTTTTGTTGTCCTAAACAGACTTTAAGCAGTCTTCTGATGAAGTTAAAATTATCATTCGGAATGACTACGATTATCAACTTGCATTACAGAGACCATACCGTCAAGAAAGATAAGGTCTTTAGCACTCTCTGATAAGCCAAAACTGCTAAAATCGGGCAATCCCAAATATTTAACGGCCATTTTCAAAACCAAATCACGCGCAGAAAAGCCACTGCTGCTACTTTCCGGCTCCCATTCAATGATTGGAAGGTCGCTACCAACGCCACGGCTTATGAGCCATTTACGCGCTTCAGCATCACCGCCCAGCTCATCAATCAGACCATTTTTCAGTGCCTGACGCCCAGTGAATACAGCACCATCCGCAAGTGCCAATGCTTCTTGTTTGGTGAAATTGCGGCGCTCTTGTAC
>CANQXU010000223.1 GCA_947627865.1 uncultured Paenochrobactrum sp.
GCGGAAAGATAACGTCAGTTGCATCTAAAAGCTTACGCGCACACGCAATATAGGAAACATCTGTATAAACTTTTCGGGTAAATACCGGAAATTCATCCAGTCCTTCCACTTGTGCCCGCTTGATCTCTGCGTCCCAATAAGCCCCCTTCACCAGACGTATCATAATGCGGCGATTGGTTCTTCGCGCCAAATCAATGATATAATCCAAGACAAAAGGGCAGCGCTTGCCATAGGCTTGAACGACAAAACCAATACCGTCAAAGCCATTTAATTCAGGATCAGTGCAAAGCCCCTCAAGAAGATCGAGTGAAAGCTCCAATCGATCTGCTTCTTCAGCATCAATATTAAGGCCAATATCATATTTTTTTGCAAGAAGTGTCAGCTCTTTTACTTTCGGCATCAATTCTTGCATGACCCGCTCGACCTGCGCTCGTGAATAACGCGGGTGCAAGGCAGAAAGCTTGATGGAAATACCTGGCCCATCATAGATGCCACGACCTGCCGAGGCTTTACCGATAGCATGAATGGCATTGACATAATCTTGGTAATAGCGCTCCGCATCAGCATCTGTTGTGGCCGCTTCACCAAGCATATCATATGAATAACGAAAGCCTTTTTCTTCTAAAGAGCGGGCTCGTTTCAATGCTTCGTCAATGGTCTCACCAGTTACAAACTGCTCGCCCATCATGCGCATGGCCATATCCACACCGCGGCGGATAACAGGCTCGCCACAGCGTGCAATCAAACGTGTGAGCGCTGCGGAAAGGCTGCGGTCATTCACAGTTCCGGTTAGTTTTCCAGTGACAACCAGTCCCCAAGTGGCAGCATTCACAAAAAGGGAGCGTCCACCGCCAATATGCGACTTCCAATCACCGTCAGAAATTTTATCACGAATTAATGCGTCACGCGTGGCTTTATCGGGAATGCGCAAAAGTGCTTCTGCCAAGCACATTAAAGCAACTCCTTCTTGACTGGACAATGAATATTCATGCACCAGTCCTTCAACGCCTGTTCCTTTATGCTTGGCACGCAAAGCCTCGATCAGCTTTTTTGCAGTCTGACGTATTTTCTTTTTTTCTTCCGGCTGCAATGTCGCCTGTATCAGCAATTGCGAGACACATTCAGCTTCCGGCTGTCTATAAGCTGCCGTAATCTTCTGACGCATATTGGATTGCGGCAGATAAGGCGGCGCGAAAGCAGCAAAAGGAGCAGTAATATTCGTGGATTTAGCTTTTGAAACAGACAGATCAGACATGATGCCCTCAAAGAAAAAGAAGCCCTATAGTGTTATTTCAACTCATACCACCTAGAACAGTTCACTTCTGTCCTTTTTTCATCTAAACTCAGGCCAATAGACTTATTATTGAGACATTAAGAGATCATATTGATGCATAAAAACACGAAAACAGGCAATTTGGATCAATTTGATTTACGCATACTTGAAGAACTAAGCGAGAATGGCCGTATCCCGGTCACGGAGCTTGCACAAAAAGTCGGTTTATCTAAAACCCCATGTCAAACCAGGCTTAAAAGGCTTGTCAATGAGGGCTATATTCAAGGTTTTAGAGCTGCCATAAACCCAGAGAAACTGGGCCTTGATCACATCGCATTCACGACGGTAAAACTATCAGATACACGTGAAAAAGCACTGCAAGAGTTCAATATTGCAGTGCGCAAAATTCGTGAAGTGGAAGAGTGCCACATGATCGCCAGTTCTTTTGACTATTTATTGAAAGTCAGAACGCCGGATATCAAGCGATACCGTCTGGTATTGGGCGAGAAAATTTCGAGCCTGCCCAATGTCGCCAGCACTTCAACATTTGTTGTTATGGAATCAGTTAAAGACAATCGCCCTGTGCGTGTATATCCAGGGGCATTGTAAGCGTTAAAGGCTTCAGCATTCTTCGCCGAATTTATCTGCAATCAGTGCTTCTAAAGCGTCGAGCACCTCTTGCGCCTGCTCACCTGAAGCACTGATTGTTATAAAACTACCTGTCGAAGCGGCCAGCATCATTAGTCCCATGATGGATGTTCCGCCCACAGTGATGCCGTCTTTTTCTACTTCAACATCAGCTTTATAACCATCCACCGTCTGCACAAATTTAGCAGACGCACGCGCATGTAATCCACGTTTATTGATGATTTCTAATGATCTTACGCCAAGTTGATCAGCATTTTTAAGGTCAGCGTCTTGCACGCTTGATTGCATTCTTATTTTCCTAGCAGAATCTGACTGGCAACATTGATATATTTTCGGCCAGCCTCCTGAGCTTCAATCAAAGCTTTATTCAGATCGCCCGTCGTGCGGACACTGGTTAGCTTAATGAGCATAGGTAAGTTAACGCCAGCGATAACCTCTGTCTTACCTGCTTCCATAACAGAAATTGCAAGATTTGAGGGCGTACCACCAAACATATCGGTGAGGATTATTACACCTGCACCATCATCAGCACGCTTAACCGCTTCGACTATATCATTGCGACGTTGTTCTATATCATCGTCAGCACCAATACAGACAGTTTCTATTTTATCTTGCTTGCCGACAACATGTTCGACTGCCAGATAAAATTCCTCGGCAAGCCTGCCGTGCGTAACAAGCACGAGTCCGATCATCCTAACAGAACTCCAGTCATGCAATTTTGTTTATCCTATAATAGGATAGGTTATATTTCGTCCATTACCAACAGCTATCAATGTTATATCTCATGGACGGTCACACATCTTGACAGCGCAAATATTGATATCAAGTGAAAATATAACTGGCTATTAAATAAAAACAAAAATGTCGCGGCAATATTGCTAACAAAAGCCGGTATTTTTCTGTTATGGCCAGATTTGGCCAAATAAAGTAAATTCGACTGCCCGCGCCTTTGATTGCGAATCAGTGCTGCTTTTCATTGAAGGCAGATAAAGACAAGGCACCTCAATACCTTCAAATCCCCAATGGGCACCAGAAGGAAAGCGTTCAGCATCTTCTTGGCTTACAAGTTTGACCACAAGAGACAAGTGGCAGCTTTTTTGATAGTCAATTTTGAAAAGACCGGCACCGCGAATTTCAACTCCGCCAGCCAGCCGATCCGGCACAGAGACAATAAGCTGCTCGCCATCAGATTTAATCAATGTTCTGTCATCAGCGATAAAGCATGCAGCTCTGCCGAATGCTTTGGCGCGTTCAAGCAATAACAGACCAAGTTCAGTTTTTCCTGAACCAGCCTCTCCCATTAGCATCACGCCTTTATCATTGATGCAAACTGTTGTCGCATGGAGTCCGCTTTTAGCAATATCCGGCATTATGTTAATACCGGTAGGTCGATGATAAAGCGGGCCCCTTCAATATTGCCACTCCCATCAAGCGCCATAATATTTTCTGCTACAAGTGTACCGCCATGGGCCTCAATAATTTGGCGGCTGATTGACAATCCCAGACCTGAGTTTTGCCCGAAAGCTTCAGTACTTGGGCGATCTGTATAAAAACGCTCAAATATACGCTCAATATTTTCCGCAGGAATGCCTGGACCATTGTCTTCGACAATAATTTTGATCCGCTGCCCCTCACGGGCCAAAGATATATTTATACGGCCGGTTTCTGAAGGCACAAAAGAACGAGCATTTTCAATCAGATTTGAAATCACTTGCCCTAAGCGCAGATCATGTCCGCTAACGAAAAAGCCCTTTCTAGCAGCAGCCCCTTTGGGTATATGCAAAGTAATTTGCGTACCCTGCTTATTGCGTTGCACCTCTTGGGCAGCTTGCACAATATTGGTGAGAAGATTTTTTAGATCAAGACGATCCGTATGGTCACGCGCAAGCTCTGCATCCAATCTCGATGCGTCCGATATATCAGTAATTAAGCGATCAAGTCGGCGCACATCATGCAAAATAATTTCAAGAAGTCTATTTCTGGATTCTTCCGATTTTGCCAATGGCAAGGTTTCAACCGCACTGCGCAATGATGTCAGCGGGTTTTTTAACTCATGACTGACATCGGCGGCAAAACTCTCAATCGCTTCCATACGTGTATATAATGAATCCATCATTTCCCTGATGGAAGTAGAGAGATGCCCAACCTCGTCCTGACGATCAGAAAAATCAGGAATTTCCACACGCTTATTCGCACCATGGCGAACACGATCAGCAGCAGCTGCAAGTTTGCGCAATGGATTGGCAATAGTGGAGGCAAGGAAAAGCGATAAAATCACCATAACAACGGAAACCACAGTAAAGACACGAACAATTGCCCGTCTTTCACCACGGACAATCTTATCGATATCCCCACCCTCTGTGGATAATAGTAGAACACCAAGAACAGCGCGTGCACGCTGAATAGGAACAGCAACAGAAACGATCAGCTCGCCTTTATCATTGCGGCGCTGCGCAGAAGCGGGGATGCCCATCAATGCTTTGGCAATTTCTGGATAAGTTATACCACTTCCGCCTGGAAGCTCATGTTCAATAGGTAAACTTCTGCTGTAAAAAATATAATTAGCCCAATTTTTAAGACGATCGGTAAAACTTGCGGCCTCCTCGACAAGCGGGGGCAAAGAATAGCGCAAAACCTGACCACGGGAATAGAGATGTCTCGAATCCAAAAGCATGTTTGAATCGCGATCATAAATACGGGCACGTGTACTGGTTGGCGAAATCAAACGGCGTAGCAGGGGTGCTACTTGCTCCGGATTGATCGGAAACTCCCAATTATCTGTGCTTTCATTGGTAGGGCCGACACTTTCGCCAGCTTGCAACTCCAACAGTTTTTCCGGATCGACCATAATGGCATTGGTATCAACAGTTGCCGAGGAGGCAATGGCTGCGGATATGATTTCGCCCTGCGTCATCAGGCTTTCAATTTTTGCATCGATCAAGCCATCACGGAACTGATTGAGATAAAGGATACCCGACACAAGGACAGCCAATGCTGCCAAATTCAAAATAAGTATGCGGCGCGTAAGGCTTGAAAAGAGATAATTACCTAAAACCAAACGCATGGGAACCAATAGGCGACGAACAAATAAAGACCGCTGCCGCCGCGCTGTGCGCTCGCGACGTCCTCCGGTGTTATTGGTTTTATCCGCTTCAGCTACCATTATTAATTATAATCATATTTCATTGATGCAGTCGGCATTATTCAT
>CANQXU010000224.1 GCA_947627865.1 uncultured Paenochrobactrum sp.
TATTACCGCAATGCAAATGGTGAAAACACGCAGATAAAAGTTGCGGATCCTGTACCGTTAGGTCAGATGATTGGCGGCATATCTTGGCAATATATGGATGAGCCGTTGCGTTCGACGCTGGCGCGCAATCATGCGAAATGCTACTCGCATTTTGGCTATCGATGTGCAGCACATGAATATCGCTTGCTTGCAACCGGGCATGCTCATTTTGCTATCTATAATAAATTGATGCCATGGGACCATCTCGGCGGTGTGCTCATTCATAATGAGGCAGGCGGATATAGCGCGCGTTTCGATGGCAGCCTCTATCGCCCAACTGACCTTGATGGTGGCCTGCTTGTTGCGCCTGATAAGGAAAGTTGGGAAATGATTCGCAGCCAATTATGGGCGTGATTTGTTAACGGAGCTAATGATCAGCTCCGTTAACCATTTATAAACCTGTGGGTTGGTCAAAAAGGCGGCTATGGGGGATTCTCAATCCCTTAATAATTCGTTACCATGTTTCTGAATTCTTAGTCGTCCCTTTGGCGTCGCAACTCAGGATAATGGTAAAACAATGGCACAGGCATCGAGCATAGCGCGTGAACCTTCAATGGAAGAAATTTTGGCTTCCATTCGCAAGATCATTGAAGATAGCGATGCTGTTCAGCAAACAGCCGTAAATGTCGAATCTCGCGGCATTGTAGCGCCATTTAAGCGACAAGAAGAACCAGCCGCAGTAGAGATAGCTTCTGCTGAAATTGTCACTTATAGCTCGGCTCGCCCTTATGCTGCCAATCAGACGTCAGAAGTAAAGGCAGATATTCAAGCTGAGTCTGTGACTGAGACTGCGCAAGCTAATATGGCTGATGCAGATAATGAAGCTGGCTTTAAGATATTTAATGATGATCAGGGTTATCTGAAGGACAATTTGCCTGATTTTTCTGCTGATATGGACGAAGCTGACAATGAGTTGCCTATTGCTGCGCTTGATCAGTCCGTGTCGGAAGAGGCATTAATTGATGCAATTACGCAATTGATTGAAGAGCCGCAGGACGTTGTGCAATCTGCTGAAAAAAATGAAGAGGATGCTGTAGAGCCAGTGGCTCAGCATGTTTCTGCACCGATAATGCAAGAACCGCTCGTTTCATCAGAATCCGAACAGCGCGTGGCAGCATCCTTCAATAATCTGGCCGAAGCTTTGCGTGCTGAGCAAATTCGCCAACTTGAAGAGCAGGCGGAAGCGCTTTTGCAACCACTCCTGAAAGATTGGCTCGATGTAAATCTAGCACCAATGGTTGAACGTTTGGTTCAAGAAGAAATCCAGCGCATTATTGGTGCGCATAAGTTCTGATTTTAATCTACATTGCAGTCTTTTAATATTAAATATTAACGATGAACCATAAGGTCGAATAAGGCCTTATGGTATTTTTGTTAGCGCTTTTTATCCCTATATAAAGCCAATGCTGGCCTGATTAGATTTAATTATCCTCATGAAACCGATTTTTTGAAAGACTGATTTGCAGTTTATCAATGATCGGGGTATTGCATGTACAAAGACATATTTTCTATGTGAGATGCAAAAATAAACTGAAGCCGAGAAGCTGTAAGGCAATCGCTTCTGCAAGAAACCGGACGATCTAATGCTTGATAAAAATTATGATGCGGCGGCTACAGAGCCAAAAATCGCGAAACTCTGGGAAGAAGCAGGTGCCTTCAAAGCTGGTGCTGGTGCAGAGCCTGGAGCAGATCCGTTTGCTATTGTGATTCCGCCGCCAAATGTCACTGGCTCTTTGCATATGGGACATGCGCTCAATAATACAATTCAAGATATTTTGGTGCGTTTTGAGCGGATGCGCGGTAAAAATGTGCTGTGGCAGCCGGGGCTTGATCATGCGGGTATTGCGACGCAGATGGTTGTTGAGCGCCAACTTGCAGAGCGTAAAGAGCCTAATCGCCATGCAATGGGGCGTGAAAAATTTGTTGAACGCATTTGGCAGTGGAAGTCTGAATCTGGTGGTATGATTGCCAATCAGCTTCGCCGATTGGGTGCGTCTTGTGACTGGTCGCGCGAGCGCTTTACGATGGATGAAGGACTGTCAAAGGCAGTTCTGGAAGTCTTTGTTACACTGCACCGCGAAGGTTTGATCTATAAAGACAAGCGTCTGGTCAACTGGGATCCTAAACTGCTGACCGCTATTTCTGATATTGAAGTTGAGCAGCGTGAAATTAAAGGAAATCTTTGGCACTTCCGCTATCCTTTGGAAGGGGTGGAGTTTGATGCTGAAAATCCTTCAACTTATATAGTTGTTGCTACAACCCGTCCTGAAACTTTACTTGGTGACAGTGGTGTTGCGGTTAATCCTGAGGATGAGCGTTATCTTGCAAAAATTGGCAAAAATGTTGTGCTGCCACTGGTTGGCCGTGCATTGCCGATTGTTGGTGATGATTATGCCGATCCTGAAGCGGGCTCCGGCGCGGTTAAAATTACACCTGCCCATGATTTCAATGATGCTGAAGTCGGTAAACGTAATAACCTGCGTCAGATCAATATCATGGCGCCGGATGCAACCATTGCATTGAAAGATAATGAGGATTTCCTCGCTGGACTGACAGCATCCGCAGAGCTTGATGCGCTGATTGAAACATTCGACGGGATGGAGCGTTTTAAAGCACGTAAAGCCATTGTCGAGATGATGGATGAGGGCGGATATCTCGAGAGAGTTGAAGATCACGTCCATATGGTGCCACATGGTGATCGTGGCGGTGTGCCGATCGAACCATTACTGACCGATCAGTGGTATGTGAATGCAGCCGAAATGGCTAAGCCGGCTATTGCAAGTGTTCGTGAAGGGCGGACTGCCATTGTGCCGAAGACTTGGGAAAAAACATATTATGACTGGATGGAAAATATTCAGCCATGGTGTATCTCACGTCAATTGTGGTGGGGGCATCAGATCCCGGCTTGGTACAGTGAAGATGGCAAGGTTTTTGTAGAAAAGTCTGAAGCAGAAGCACTTGCCGCTGCTGAAAAACATTATGGAAAACCAACCGAACTAACACGTGATCCGGATGTTCTGGATACATGGTTCTCATCAGCTCTATGGCCGTTTTCTACACTTGGCTGGCCGGATAAAACACCGGAACTGGCAACTTATTATCAGACAGATGTTCTGGTGACAGGCTTTGACATCATCTTCTTTTGGGTTGCCCGTATGATGATGATGGGGCTTCATTTCATGGATGAAGAGCCGTTCCATACGGTTTATGTTCATGCTTTGGTGCGTGATAAAAACGGCGCCAAAATGTCTAAGTCCAAGGGTAATGTTATTGATCCACTGGAACTGATTGAAGAATATGGCGCGGATGCGTTGCGTTTCACGCTAGCTATTATGGCAGCACAAGGACGTGACGTTAAGCTGGATACAGCCCGTATTGCCGGTTATCGCAATTTTGGTACCAAATTGTGGAATGCCACACGCTTTGCCCAAATGAATGGCGCCAAGCTTGATCCGTCCTTTAAACCGGAAAATGCCAAGCTTGCTGTGAATCGCTGGATCCTCACAGAGCTTACACGCGCTACTGAGGCAATCACGGAAGGTATCACATCCTATCGCTTTAATGATGCAGCATCAGCAGCCTATCGCTTTGTCTGGAACCAGTTCTGTGACTGGTACCTGGAGCTATTGAAGCCGATCTTCATGGGTGACAATGAAGAGGAAAAAGCCGAAGCTCAGGCATGCGCCGCTTATTGTCTGGATCAGATCTACCGTCTGTTGCATCCATTTATGCCATTTATGACGGAAGAACTTTGGGATCTGACTGCGGGTGAAGGTAAGCCACGCGATAGCGTTTTGGCTGTTGCTCGCTGGCCTGAACCATCTTTCCTGGATGCCGCAGCTGCTGATGATATTAACTGGCTGGTTAATCTGGTTACAGATATTCGTTCGGTTCGTGCTGAGATGAATGTACCGCCTTCAGCAAAAGCACCATTGGTTGTACTTGATGCTAATGATTTGACGCGTGAAAGATTTGCACGTCATGATGCTGCGATTAAGCGCTTGGCGCGTGTTGAGGATGTTTCCTTCCTTGATGGTGCTCCGCGCGGTGCCGCGCAAATCGTGCTTGGCGAAGCAACAGTTTGTATTCCGCTTGGTAGTCTCATCGACCTTGTCGCTGAAAATGCACGCCTTGATAAAGAGGCTGGCAAAATTATAGCCGATATGGAAAAAATTGAGAAAAAGCTCTCTAACGAGAAGTTTGTAGCGAATGCCAAACCGGAAGTCGTTGCAGCAGATCGGGAACGTTTGGCCGAATTGAAAGAAAACGCTGAAAAGATCGCAACTGCCAAGAAACGTCTAGCCGAAGCTCAATAAGAATCTTTGAAATACTCATTTCAAAGAAGGGCGGTATCTGCGAAGATACCGCCCTTCTTATTTGTATTTTGCTTTAGCATTGAGTGCTAGCGCTTTGATAAATAAACACTAACCATGACTGCATAAAATAAGGGCTAAAGCATTGTTCTGCTTTAGCCCTTATATTTTACAATATAAAAATTGCGCCTGCTATTGTCTGTCAAAATTATGCAGGGCGGATAAGAACGTGTTTTTTCTTACCCAGTGAAATTTTAATAACACCTTGATCGTTCAAATGCGCACTCGCGACCTTCATGCGTGGATCGCTGACAGATACGTCATTGAGACGCACGCCGCCACTTTCAACCAAACGACGCGCTTCACCATTAGTGTTAACAAGCTCTGCAAGGACCATCAAAGCCAGAAGGCCGATGCCGTCATTGAGTGTAGCTCTGTGAACACCAACAGTTGGCAGATTGTCGGAAATCTCACCTTCTTCAAAGGTCTTGCGTGCCGTTTCAGCAGCTTCTTCAGCAGCTTCGCGACCATGCAACATAGCTGTCACTTCTGTGGCAAAGATTTTCTTTGCTTCGTTGATCTCGGCTCCGCCAAGAGCAGCAAGACGTGAAATCTCGTCCAACGGCAACATTGTATAAAGTTTGAAGAAGCGTTCAACATCAGCATCTTCCACATTCCGCCAATATTGCCAGAAGTCGTAAGCACTGAGCAGATCGGCATTTAGCCAAACAGCGCCACCTAAGGATTTACCCATTTTCTGGCCGGA
>CANQXU010000225.1 GCA_947627865.1 uncultured Paenochrobactrum sp.
ACTTTGGCGGAACTCAAAGGTAAAAAAATCGGCGTCACAGGCTGGCGTGATTCCGGCAATACATGGACACGTGCAGCCCTTCGTCGGGAAGGCGTCGGTGTTGATGATGCCTATTGGTATGCTGGCCGTTTGACTGAAGCCCACCCAATCACTGATCGTCTGGATGGATTTGGGCGTGAGGGTCGTATTGAAGCTATGCCTGAAGAGCGCCCAATGATGGATGCGCTGCGCGACGGCTTCTTGGACGCTATATTTACTCCATTTATGCCAGATGGCTATTTTAGCAAAAACTGCGAATTCAGACAGGTTGTTACTGACTTCCGTTCAGCTGAATTAGCCTATTTCAATGATGTCGGTTACGTTCCGGGCATGCATCTCATTGGTATTAAACCACATATTCTGGAAGAAAATCCGTGGGTTGCACAAGAATTGAGCGATCTGCTCGATGAAAGTCAGCGTATTTGGACGGCCAAAAGACGCAAATATGCCGAAACAACACCATGGATAATTGAAGAATTACTCCAAGTTGCCCGCACATTGCCTGATAACTGGAATTCGAGCGGCATAAACGCCAATAGCAAGATGATCAATGACTTTGCTGAAGAGCTTCATATTCAGGGAATTTTAAGCCGTCAGCTTACGATCGATGAGCTTTTCCCTTTTTACGCTCAGTAAAAACAAACACCAACCCGTGACAGCAACCAATATCTGCAACGGGTTCCGACTTTTTTGCGATGCCGCGCAAAACCACACACGCGCGTCATATTTTGCTTTTTCTTTTCTTTATACCGGGAGGTTCCTATGAGAAAACTATTCGTTGCTGCTTTGCTGCTTGGTTGTGCTTTTTCCCAAAATGCATTCGCTGGGGATGCGGCTATTCCTGAGCAAAAACTTAATGAAGAGCTCCGTGCTCGATTGCCTGAAGCAACTCTTAAATCCGGCAAAATGGTTGCAGCCAATAGCGGTTCGTTCCCTCCATATCAATTGGTTGAGGGCACCAATATGACAGGTGCGACAGCAGACATATCTACAGCACTTGGTCAACTGCTTGGCATCGAAATTCAGCACGCAAGTGTTGGCGGCCTTCCGGCAATGTTGAGCGGTATCAGCGCAGGACGGTTTGACTATGGCTCCGGCCCGATTGGCGACTTTCCTTCCCGTCAGGAAGCCAATGACTTTATTGATTGGGTTCGTGAATATGTCGTTTTTGCTGTCAAAGCCGGCAATCCGGAAGGCATTACTTCACTGGATACAGCTTGTGGCAAGCGTGTTGCCGTTATGGCAGGCGGCTCAGCTGAAAAAGTTATTGTTGATCAGGCTGCTAAATGCGTTGCAGCGGGCGAACCTACAATCGAAATTCAGTCTTATGCCGATCAGCCGACTTCTATCCTCGCTGTCCGCTCCAACCGCGCCGATGCATTCTTTTCCTCGCAAGCTCCGCTTGTTTATTATGTCCAGCAAGCCAATGGCCAGCTAGAGCTATCAGCCGTTGGCCAGCAAAATGGCTTTGATGATCTTTTTCAAGGTGCTGTAGCTCCTAAAGATTCACCACTCAGCCCAATTTTGCGTGATGGTATCCAGATCCTTATCGAGAACGGAACCTATGATATCATCATGGACAAATGGGGCCTGAAGGACAATAAAATTGAAGCAGCCGGCATCAATATTGCCGGAAAGGGCAAATAATGGCGAATAATATCGCAGCGAGTAAAGCTGCGGGCAATATCGATAAGTTCGATGTTGCCCGTGCGCAGCCGCCTTTTCCAGTCGGTCGCGTTGTACTTTGGATTGTTGTTGCAGCCATTGTAGCCAACTTTGGTTATATTGTTGCATATAATCCGAATTTTGGCTGGCCAATAGTCGCCGCTTATTTTTTTGATCCAACAGTGATCAATGGGCTATATGTGACATTGGGGCTGACTGTAGTCGCCATGGTAATTGGCGTTGCAATTGGTTTGCTACTGGCTATTGCCCGTATGTCCAATGATAAGCTTGCCAGTACCTTCTCAAATTTATTTATTTGGTTTTTCCGCGGCACACCTTTGTTGGTGCAATTAATTTTCTGGTACAATCTCTCCACATTGTTCCCAAAAATTACGCTGGCCATTCCATTTGGCCCAACATTGTTTAGCTGGAACACCAATGATCTCATCACACCGATGACAGCAGCTATTGTCGGTCTTGCACTTAACGAAGCCGCCTATATGGCCGAGATTATCCGTGGCGGTTTGCTTTCCGTTGATAAAGGTCAATCAGAAACGGCTGCAGCATTCGGCATGACGCGTGCGCGTGCATTGCGTCGTATTATCATTCCGCAAGCCATGCGCTCCATCGTACCACCAACCGGAAACCAGCTTATCAGCATGATCAAAGCAACATCACTTGTCAGTGTTATTGCGATGGCCGATCTTCTTTATTCAGTGCAGTCCATCTACAACCGCACTTTTGAAGTCATGCCCATGCTGCTTGTGGCTGTTCTATGGTACTTGCTCATCACATCTATTCTGACATTTTTCCAGGGTATGATTGAGCGTCACTATAATCGTGGTGATCGTGGCCATGCAACGAATGATGAACCCGTTGCTGCCGTCAATGATACAGCGCAGGAGAGTGCACGATGACCGTCAAAACAAACGGCACCAATAAAAGTGCTCATAAGCCGCTTGTCGTTGCCCATAATGTGCACAAGGCCTTTCATAGCGTAGAAGTCCTCAAAGGAATTGATTTACACGTCAATTCCGGTGAGGTGGTTGTTATTTTGGGACCGTCCGGCTCTGGTAAATCAACATTTCTACGTTGCATCAATCGTTTGGAAACTATTGATAAAGGTTCCATTTTTGTTGACGATGCCCAAATCGGCTATCGCCTCAAAAACGACCGGCTGATACCGCTTTCAGCAGTTTAATCTTTATCCGCATATGACTGTCTTGGAAAATGTGATTGAAGCGCCGATTGGCGTTCATGGCCGGCCACGTGCAGAAGCCATAGCGACTGCGCATGAATTGCTGGCCAAAGTTGGCATGTCACATAAGGTCAATGCATATCCGCGTCAGCTTTCGGGCGGGCAACAACAGCGTGTGGCTATCGCACGCGCGCTTGCTGTCAAACCAAAGCTAATGCTGTTTGATGAACCAACTTCAGCCCTTGACCCTGAGCTGGTAGGTGAGGTTCTCAATACTATGCGTGACCTTGCCAGCCAAGGGCTCACCATGATTGTCGTAACCCATGAAATCGGCTTTGCGCGCGAAGCTGCAGACCGTGTCGTTTTCATGGATGGTGGCAAGGTTGTTGAAGAAGGCACACCAGAACAAGTCTTGGAAAACCCTCAGCATCCAAGAACTCGCAGCTTCCTCAGCCGTTTTATATAAAGCCGCTTTTCAATATCAATTATCTCTCCATTTAAGGAGAGGTAGAAATAAAAGGGCAGATTAATTTTGCCCTTTTTGCTTAATAATCACTGATGCTCCGACCAGATAGAGATTTGTATTTATCGAAGATAAAGGGCGCAGCCAGCTTGAAAAGATTGCACTTTATCTCCCTCTTACTCTATCCTGCATTTTGTTGTTGAGCATCAACAAGACACTTTCAGGGTGTAAATCAATCAATGCTTCGGCTAAACTCTATTCGTAATTCAAACCATATATCGGCGCACACAAGTTTCAGCATTCCATAAAATGCATTCAAGGGCACAGACAGCAATGACACAATCACAAAATTTCGCAAAAATTTCAGATCTGGAACCACAAGCAGAATCCTTAAAGCAAATCCGCCATCATCTGCATGCCAATCCAGAACTTTCTTTTGAAGAGGAAAAAACAGCTGCCCTCGTTGCTGATAAGCTTGTAAAATGGGGCTATGAAGTAACGCGCAATGTCGGTGGCCATGGTGTTGTTGGCCGTTTGCGTGTCGGCGATGGTAATCGCAGTGTTGCAATTCGTGCAGATATGGACGCGCTGCCGATGCTGGAAGAAACCGGACTGCCATATGCAAGTAATGTTCCGGGTAAAATGCATGCGTGCGGCCATGACGGTCACACCACAATGTTGCTGGGCGCTGCGGAGTATCTTGCGCGCACTAAAAACTTCAGTGGTACAGTTAATCTGGTTTTCCAGCCTGCAGAAGAAGCTGGTAAAATCAGCGGTGCACAGGCAATGATTGCTGATGGTTTGTTTGACCGCTTCCCATGTGATGCAATTTTTGGGCTGCATAATCATCCAGGCATACCTGTCGGCCATGTTATGACACGCTCCGGCCCGCTAATGGCTGCATCTGATACTGCTAATATTAAAGTTGTTGGCAAAGGCGGCCATGCCTCACGCCCTCACCAGACAGTCGATCCTATTGTTGTCGCTTCAAGCATTGTCATGGCGTTACAAACAATTGTGGCCCGTAATATCGACCCGACACAAACCGCTGTTATCACTGTTGGCAGCATTCACGGTGGTGAAGCGTCCAATGTTATCCCATCCCATGTTACGCTTGGTGTGAGCATTCGCTCTTTCACCCCTGAAATTCGTGATATTTTGGAACAGCGCGTGCGTGAGCTCATCAATGCGCAGGCGGCTTCTTATGGAGCAACTATTGAGCTTGAATATGAGCGTGGCTATCCAGTTGTTATCAACTCAGCTGAAGAAAACGAATTTGCGACAGGTGTGGTAAAAGATCTGATTGGTGAAGATAAAGTTTCACTTTGCCCGCTCATTCCAGGCAGTGAAGATTTCTCTTATTTCCTTGAGCATAAACCAGGTGCATTTTTACGCCTGGGCAATGGCGAAAACTCCGCCATTTTGCACAACACCAAATATGACTTCAACGACGAAAACCTTGTTGTTGGTGCTGCAATTTGGGCGCGTGTTGCAGAAAGCTTCCTTGCACGCGGCTAAATCGCCACTCAATAACGTGTAGTTTAAAAAATTTAAGACCCTCAAACATAATCGTTTGAGGGTCTTTTTATTTATAAAAAACAATCAAATAACTGCTTTGTAAGAAGACTGCAATTGCTGCGAGGCTCAAATAACAAATAACGCGTCTGCACTAGTCAAGTAGCCCAACTTGCTTTATTCCCTAAGCTTCCATTTCTAAGATAAACAAAGCGATTGATCTAATGA
>CANQXU010000226.1 GCA_947627865.1 uncultured Paenochrobactrum sp.
TGTGGCCTTCGTTCTTCAGAAATTGGTGCTGAATTAAATTGGTATATTGGCGCTGGTGGCTATCCGATCTCTGAGGACTATTTCGAGACAGTTTCCGCGTCAGGTGGTCTAGCTGCTATCCGCCCTCTCAGTCCTGTTCATTTACGCCCTAACAAAATGGCGGATGGAGGTATTAAGCTTACATGGATAAGGCGGGGTCGTGTAGATGCAGACCAATGGCAATATTCAGACATTCCATTGGGAGAAACAACTGAGGTCTATAATATTATTATTAGACAGCAGAACACGGTGTTGTTGGAGCGCAATGTAATAACTTCTGATTATCTATTAGACGCGTCTTTAGTGAATGGATGGAAATCAGAGGGAATCGCTGAAGTGGAATTTTCAGTGGCGCAGATTAGCGAGCGCTGTGGCCCTGGAACCTATCTGAAACAAAATATCACTCTTTAAAGGAAATGATTATGGTAAATTTAAAACCATGGTTTTTGTCAAAAACCATCTGGTCATCGTCTGTTGCAGGGATTGTATCACTTGCAAGTCTATTAGGTATTGCGGTCGATTCTGGTGATCAAAGTGCTTTGACGGATGCGATTTTGCAATCTATTGTTGCGCTATCAAGTTTAATTGCTGTTTTCGGCAGGATAAAAGCATCGGCACGCATTTTCTAAAAGGAAAAATCATGATAGCAAAAATAAAGAAGTCAAGCATGCTTCATTCATGCAATGTTCAGATAGTTTTGCTATAAAGCGTCCATGATGAAAAATAAATTCGCCATATCCAAATATATTCTCGTTTCTGCAGCAGCTTTATTGTCCATGCCTGCGCAATCCGCTGGATGGATGGGAGCAGCTCCTGTCAAAAATCCACTGGTAGTTTCGACCGCCGGTGATTGCTCGGCTATCGGTGAGCGAGTTGCTAGTGCACAAGGTGGCACTTTGACGAAAGCAACGCCTGCTGTTCAAAATGGCCGCAATGTTTGTGTTGTCGTTGTGCTTGTTCCAGGCCGAAATGGTGAGCGCCCGCGCCGTGTGGAAGTTGCTGTGCCTGCAGATTAAAATCAGAATATTCTCTGATTCATGATTTTCTACAGGAGACGGGCACTTTGCGTATATTGGTCGTTGAGGACGATACAGAACTGAACAGACAAATATGTATGGCTCTTGTCGAGGCTGGTTATGTCGTTGATAAGGCTTATGATGGGGAAGAGGGGCATTATTTAGGCGATACCGAGCCTTATGATGCCGTGATTTTAGATATCGGTCTTCCCCAGATGGATGGTGTCAGCGTTGTTGAAAAATGGCGACGGGATGGTCGCCTTATGCCTGTTTTGATGTTGACTGCACGCGACCGCTGGTCTGATAAGGTTGCCGGTATTGATGCCGGTGCTGATGATTATGTGACCAAACCGTTTCATATTGAAGAGGTTTTGGCGCGTGTACGCGCCTTGATCCGCCGTACTGCTGGCCACGCATCCTCGGAGCTTGTTTGCGGCTCCTTGCAGCTAGACACAACAACTTCACGGGTTAGTGTTGACGGGGCTGTTATTAAACTAACCTCTCATGAATTCCGTTTGTTGTCCTATCTTATGCATCATATGGATAAAATCGTATCTCGGACAGAACTCATCGAGCATCTTTACGATCAGGATTTTGATCGCGATTCTAATACTGTTGAAGTGTTTGTCGGTCGCTTGCGGAAAAAAATCGGTATCGATGTCATCGAAACGGTCAGAGGTATGGGGTATCGTATCAAAGCTGACAACAGCGATGGTGGTAAAAGTTGAAAAAAGCACCGAGCTGGCCATTTAAAATCAGGTCGCTCGCTCTCAGGGTTGTTACACTCTCGACTGTGTGGGTGATTATTGCACTGATCGTGGTCGCTACTCTCATATCATCATTATATAAAGAAGCCGCAGAGCGAAATTTTCGTAGTCTTCTGACCGCGCATTTATATAGTTTGATTAGTGCTGTTGGTGTGGATGATGCCGGAAAATTAACAGGCCGCCCAGAGCTCGGTGAAATTCGTTATTCGAGCTATGGCTCGGGCTGGTATTGGGATGTCACTCCCGTTTCGGAAAATTTGAGCGGTGATTTAAAATCGACATCCGTTGGTTTAATCCAGATTGAAGAGCCGGCTTTAAGTGTGCTGCCTTTTGATGGCACGTTTAAACGTAGCTATGCCGCGTCAGGCATAAAAGGCGAAGAATTATACATTGTTGAAACGGAAGTTGTGCTGGACGATGAAAACCGTGTAGCCCGCTTTCGAATCATGGGAAACCTGAGTGAAGTAAAGGCAGAGGTCGCTGACTTTAGAGGCCAGCTTTACACATATTTGGTTCTATTTGGCATTGGTAGTGTGATGATTAATGCTGCCGTCATCTTATTTGGCCTTAGGCCGTTGGATCGTGTGCGACGATCGCTCACCAATATCCGAGAAGGACGTAGCACTAAAATTGAAGGCGACTTGCCTGTTGAAATTGCACCACTTGGCCAAGAGCTGAATGCACTGATAGAAAATAATCGGCGCATAGTTGAGCGATCACGTACTCAGGTGGGAAATCTGGCGCATTCACTTAAAACACCACTGTCAGTGATGATTAATGAGGCCGCGCAAGTTAAAGGTGAAAAAGGGCGCCTACTGCAAGAGCAATGTTCTTCAATGCAGCTTCAAATTCAGCACTATTTGCAAAGGGCAAGGATTGCTGCACAACGTGATAGCGTCGTATTTCGAACTCCGGTAATGCCGTTGGCAGAGAGAATGGTCAGAGTCACAGAAAAGCTAAATCGCGATAAAGAGATTCGCTTTAACTTTGATGGTGATGATTTGATATTCGCAGGCGAGAAAGAGGATTTTGAAGAAGTTCTAGGAAACCTGATGGAAAATGCTGGGAAATGGGGTAAATCTATCATTCAGCTTACAATTGGCCCTTCCGCTGAGAAAACTGATTATCTGGAGCTGATTGTTGAAGATGACGGACAAGGTTTGCCGCAAGATAAACTGGCAGAGGCGCTTAAACGCGGTGGTCGTGTTGATGAAAATAAGCCTGGAACAGGGTTGGGCTTATCAATAGTTCAGGACACGGTGCGTGAATATGGGGGCACCTTTAAATTAGGGAAGTCCAAGCTTGGCGGATTGGCAGCAATTGTCACAATGCCGCTTGCTGAGAAATAGATAGCTATGGCATTTTTAGTATGAATAATGCTAAGTTATGCTGAGCCATTGGCGGGTCTGGTTATGGGTAGATGTCATATGTTAAGTATAGGTACTAAAACTGTTTTCTCATTGGCAATGCTCGGTGCCAGCTTGTTGATTTTGTCCGCTTGCGCGAATACCTCGGCTGGTAAAGTTGCAGGCAGCTATATTCCAAACTTTTCGACCTCAACGAATACGCTCGTTAGCGAGCTTGGCAATGGCTTGCTGGGAAATAATTCAGCACAATTGCCAGTAAATGATCGCCAAAAGGCGTTGGAAGCTGAATATCAAGCACTGGAATATTCGCATAACAGAAAGCCTGTTGCATGGAAGGGAGCTTCTGATCTCACGACAGGAGAGGTCGTTGCTGCAACGCCATATCAGGTTGGCTCGCAAAACTGTCGTCAATATACGCATAGTTACACAATTAATGGTGTGCCACAGACTGTTAAAGGAACCGCTTGTCGTAATCCTAATGGAAGCTGGTCGTTGTTGAATTAAGGCAATATGCTTTAAAAAAGCCATTATTTGCGGCGAATTGACCATACTTGTGTAAATCACCTCTATTTGATTGGATTTTATAGGTTAAACACCTAAGTCGTATATTATGAAATTTTGGCTCTTTGCATCTTGTTTGACCGTCGCCGGAACACTGGCTGTGCTAATACCTATTACGCGCAGAAGGACTGCTGTTGCCGCCCCTGAAACCCAAGACTTAGCGGTATATCAGGATCAGCTAAAAGAAGTTGATACTGACTTGCAACGCAACCTGATTGATCAGGAGAGTGCGGAGCAAGCACGTCTTGAAATAGCACGTCGACTGATTAAGGCTGAAAAAGCTCAGCATGATCAATCGGCACCATTGCGCTCGGGCTGGCTCCGCAATTCTTTAATCCTAGCGTCGGTTATGATTATCCCTGCATTTTCATGGGGCCTTTATTCGATATTAGGATCACCGGATCTGCCCTCACAGCCTTTGGCGCAACGTATGGCTTCTAGTCCTGATCGTGCTGCTGTTGATGAATTGCTAGCAAAAGCAGAAACGCATCTGAAGCAAAATCCGGATGATGCGCGTGGTTGGGTCTTGTTAGCGCCTATATATTTGCGCACAGGGCGTGTTGATGAAGCCTTGATTGCTTATCAAAATATTATCAGGCTGAATGGTGAAGAATTCAGCAGCGTTTTAGGAATGGCGGAGTCACTTGTTGCTAAAAACAATGGCCTTGTTACGCCAGATGCGAAAGAGCTGTTTGAAAAAGCAGGTGTGATGAATCCGCAGGATGTTCGTCCTCCAGCTTATCTAGCTCGGTTTTTAATGCAGGAAAATCAAACGGCAGAAGCTGCTGACTTGCTGGAAAATTTCGCTAATCAGGCTGCACTTGATGCACCTTGGCTTCCTGAAATGCGTCAGACGATCCAGCAAATGCGCGCCGATGCCAATCAAAAAGGACCAACGTCAGAAGATGTTGAAGCCGCAAAGGATATGAGTGATACTGACCGGAATGAAATGATTGAAGGTATGGTTGCAGGCCTTGATCAACGCCTTCGTGATAATCCGGATGATATTGCTGGATGGCAGCAGTTGGTACGTTCATATATGATTTTGAATAAGAAAGATCAGGCACAAGATGCCTTGAATCGGGGGCTTGAGGCTTTAAATGCCGATAAGCAAAAGATACTCTCCGATTTCTCACAGCAATTCGGGCTTGATGTGGAAGGTTCTATCAATGAGTGATATTGCTGGAAGTGCTAAACCTGCAATGAATAGCAGTCCGTCTATTGCCAGAGCAATGCGGGAAAGAAAACGCAAACGTTTATTTTTAATTTTAGGTGCTTTAGCCGTTTT
>CANQXU010000227.1 GCA_947627865.1 uncultured Paenochrobactrum sp.
GCAACAGCACCGCCGGCGAACATATTAAACAGTCCAAGCACGCCTTGGCTGTGCTGCTGGAACGACTGGGCCAGAGCTTCAGGGTCAATACCTGGCAGAGGGATATATGTACCGAAACGATACACAAGCAGAGCCCCCAGCGTAAACCAGATACGCTTCTTAAGCTCAGTCGCCTTAGAAAAGGCTGAAAAATTCAAATTGGATGCAAGCTGTTCAGCAGCCGATGCCATGAGATTACTCCGGTCTGTCGTACGTCAGAATCTGACGCCCCTCCCCAGATATGCCCATAGACAACAAGACGCAAGTCCGCATATGAAATCAATAGGCATAAAGTTGAAAACGGCGGCACTAAGGCCGCCGTCTTGAAGGATATTTCGAAGGCCTTATTCGGCTGAAGCGGCTTCAGGCAATTTTACCGAACCACCAGCTTTTTCGATCTTTTCGATCGCAACCTTGGAAGCACCTGCGGCTTCAATCACCAGCTTAGCTGTGATTTCACCATCAGAAACAACGCGGAAGCCGTCTTTTGCACGACGAATAACGCCAGCTGCAATCAAAGCTTCTGAAGTAACTGATGCTTTTGCATCAAGTTTACCTGCATCAATGGCTTCCTGAATGCGACCAACTGACACAACGTTGAACTTCTTAGCGAAGATGTTGGTGAAACCGCGCTTTGGCAAGCGACGGTAAATTGGCATCTGACCGCCTTCAAAACCATTGATCGCAACGCCTGAACGGGACTTCTGACCCTTCACACCGCGACCACCGGTTTTACCGGTACCAGAACCAATACCACGGCCAATACGTTTGCGGGCTTTGGTTGCACCTGGGTTTTCACGCAGCTCATTAAGTTTCATGATAATTCTCCTGCGCTCTGATTAAGCTTCGTCGACGATGCGAACGAGATGCTGAACCTTGGCAATCATACCACGAACGGAAGGTGTATCTTCCAGCGTGCTGCGACGGCGCATTTTGTTAAGACCCAGACCAACAAGCGTAGCACGCTGTTCTTTAGGGCGACGAATTGGGCTACCAATCTGTTCAACGGTAACCGTCTTGCCTTGTGTCGAAGACATAACTTTGTTCCTTAAGTCGTAAGGTGAGCCTCTCGGCCCTCACCCCTAATGGTTACTCTTCACCACCGACTACGTCCTGACGACGAGCCTGCAGGGTCGAATACTTGATACCACGCTGTGCAGCGATATCTTTCGGGTGCATCTGATGCTTCAGAGCATCAAAAGTTGCACGCACCATGTTGTATGGATTGGATGAGCCAGTCGACTTGGCTACAACGTCCTGAACACCAAGGGTTTCGAAAACCGCACGCATTGGACCACCAGCGATGATACCTTTACCAGCAGGTGCCGAACGCAACAGAACTTTACCGGCGCCATGACGACCATGTACGTCGTGATGCAAAGTACGGCCCGAGCGCAGCGGAACAAAAATCATGTCGCGCTTAGCAGCTTCAGTTGCCTTACGAATTGCTTCAGGCACTTCGCGGGCTTTACCATGACCAAAGCCTACGCGGCCCTTCTGATCACCAACAACAACCAGAGCAGCAAAGCCGAAGCGACGACCGCCCTTAACAACTTTAGCAACGCGGTTGATGTGAACCAGCTTATCTACGAATTCGCTATCGCGCTCTTCGCGACCGCGGTCTTCGCGATTACGTTCTCTCTGTGCCATTTCCTAATTCCTTTTTCTTTTCCGGAAGCACAATTGAAACATTAACGGAGATTAACTCCGAAAATGCACAAAAAGACCCTCAAAGTACGATAACTGATTAATCAGAAATCGTCCTGTGAGTGTCAGAACATCAAAATAAAATTCAAACGAATCTTATTTTTATTGATGAACCTTACTTACAGCAATTTATGTGACTCACAAGTGAAACACAGCGCTGTAATACAGAAAAAATGTCGTCAAATGCAAGCATCTGACGACATTTTTTTATTCTTAGAAGCTGAGACCAGCTTCGCGTGCAGCATCTGCAAGAGCCTTCACACGACCGTGGAAAATATATGCACCACGATCGAAGACGACTTCAGCTACACCAGCTTTTGCTGCGCGTTCTGCAACCAGCTTGCCAACGGCAGCAGCAGCAGCACTATCCGCACCTGTTTTCAGTGATTTTTTCAAATCACCTTCAAGGGTGGAAGCAGCAGCAACGGTGTGACCACGCACATCATCAATGATCTGTGCGTAGATGTTCTTGGACGTACGATGTACGCTCAAGCGCAGACGGCCATTCGAAACAGCTTTGAGCTGACGACGAACGCGTGCAGCACGGCGCTGAATAGTTTGTTTCGGCGTTGCCATAACACGTGTTCCTTATTTCTTCTTACCGGCCTTGCGGACGATAACTTCACCGGCATACTTAACGCCTTTACCTTTATAAGGTTCTGGCGAACGGTATTCGCGGATCTCGGCTGCAACTTGACCAACAACCTGCTTATCAATACCAGAAACAACGATTTCCGTTGGTTTAGGTGTTGTAACAGTGATGCCAGCCGGAACATCGTAAATGACTTCGTGGCTGAAACCCAGCGAAAGCTGGATGTTTTTGCCCTGCATAGCCGCACGATAACCAACACCGGAGATTTCAAGTTTCTTTTCGAAACCGTCTTTAACTCCGATGAAGATGTTTTCAATCATCGAGCGGGCCATGCCCCATTTGGAACGTGCGTCTTTCGACTGAGTAAGAGGAGTAACGCATACAGCGCCATCTTCCATCTTCACGCTTACTTCTTCACTAACGACGAATTTAAGCTCGCCTTTTGTGCCTTTGGCAGTAACAGTCTGACCATCAACGCTGGCGGTCACGCCTGCCGGAACCGGCACGGGTTTTTTACCGATACGAGACATTGTTAACCCTGTCCGTTTCTATGTTCACCACTCAGCCACATCAGAAGATGCGGCAGAGCAGCTCACCACCAACGTTTTGCTCACGAGCCTGATGATCTGCCATCACACCTTTAGGGGTGGAAAGGATGGAGATGCCCAGGCCGTTAGCGACTTGAGGAATCGACTTTACCGAAACGTAAACGCGACGGCCCGGCTTTGAAACGCGGGTCAATTCACGGATGACAGGTGCACCCTCGTAATATTTCAGTTCGATTTCGATTTCGGCACGGCCGTTTTCGAGATCAGTCTGTGTATATCCGCGGATATAGCCTTCTGCCTGCAGAACATCCAGAACGCGTGCACGCAGCTTCGAAGCCGGTGTTGTAAGCTTGGTCTTTTTACGACCGAGAGCATTACGGATGCGGGTCAGCATATCGCCGATAGGATCTGACATAGTCATATTATAACTCCCTTACCAGCTCGATTTCACGATACCTGGCACCTGGCCGAGCGAACCCAGCTGGCGCAAAGCAATACGCGACATACGAAGCTTGCGGTAGAAACCGCGTGGACGTCCGGACACTTCGCAACGGTTGCGAATGCGAACCTTAGAGGAGTTACGTGGCATCTCAGCCAACTGGATTGTAGCGCGGAAACGCTCATCCAGTGGCAGGGACTGATCCATAACAATTGCCTTCAAACGTGCACGCTTAGCAGCATGACGCTTAACCAACTTTTCGCGGCGCTTGTTGTTTTCGACTGCGCTAGTCTTGGCCATTTTTGATTACCTCGCTACGCTTGTCGTTACTGGCGGAACGGGAAGTTGAAGGCGCGCAGCAATGCGCGGGCTTCATCATCCGTTGTAGCAGTCGTGCAAACGATGATGTCCATGCCCCAGATCTGATCAACTTTATCGTAGTTGATTTCTGGGAACACGATGTGTTCCTTGATACCCATGGCAAAGTTGCCACGACCATCAAAGCTTTTTGGATTCAGACCACGGAAGTCACGAACGCGTGGAAGCGCGATCGTTACAAAGCGATCGAGAAACTCGTACATGCGGTTTCCGCGCATGGTCACTTTCGTGCCGATTGGCATATCTTCACGAAGACGGAAGGTAGCAATCGAATTACGAGCACGGGTAACGACAGCTTTCTGACCGGAGATAAGTCCGAGATCTTCAGCAGCACGTGCAGGCTTTTTAGAGTCTGCAGTGGCTTCGCCAACACCCATATTGATTACAACTTTAGAAATGCGTGGAATCTGCATTTCGTTGTCGTATTTGAACTCTTCAAGCATCGCTTTACGGATAGTATCCTTATAAAGCGTCTTAAAGCGTGGTTCGCTTTTTGCTTCAGCCATCGATCTGCTCTCCGGAACGTTTTGCTACGCGTACCTTCTTACCGTCCTTCTCGACGAAACCAACGCGAGTTGGCTTACCGTCTTTAGGATCAGCAATGGCCAGGTTTGACAGATGGATTGCGGCTTCTTTCGAAATAATGCCGGCTTCCTGTGTCTGTGTCTGGCGCTGATGGCGCTTAACAATATTGATACCGCTTACGAAAGCTTGATCTTCTTTCGGCAACACTTTGATCACTTCACCGGTACGGCCCTTGTCCTTACCGGCAAGCACAACAACGCGGTCGCCTTTGCGAATCTTTTGCATCGTCGAACTTCCCTTACAGAACTTCTGGAGCCAGCGAGATGATCTTCATGTGGCTCTTAGCGCGAAGTTCGCGTGGAACCGGTCCGAAGATACGTGTGCCGATAGGCTCTTTCTTGTTGTCAATCAAAACAGCGGCATTGTTATCAAAACGGATAACGCTACCATCTGCGCGACGAATGTCCTTGGCTGTGCGAACCACAACCGCCTTCATTACGTCACCTTTTTTTACGCGGCCACGAGGAATCGCTTCCTTGATGGACACCACAATGATGTCACCAACGGAAGCGTATTTCCGTTTCGAGCCGCCCAGCACCTTGATGCACATGACACGACGTGCGCCGGAGTTATCCGCCACGTCGAGGTTTGTTTGCATCTGAATCATGACTGGCCGCCTTCTTATCTCTCAGCTGGTTAAGGGCTCATGCCCTACCTAAGCTGCGTGTTTATGTTAGCGCGTTGATTAGTTCGCGAGAACTACCCAACGTTTGTC
>CANQXU010000228.1 GCA_947627865.1 uncultured Paenochrobactrum sp.
GCATCATGCTGCCAAAGCATGGCTATTTGCCCTGTCTTTTTATTGACTAAAGAATGTTGGAATGCTCCTTTTTCCACCACATCATTGCTCAAATCCGGCTGTCCAAAACGGCTGGCATAACCTGCAAAAGCACCGGACAACTCATTAAGATCAAACATAAGCAATATTATAGGCCATTAATTTACAGCACTTTTTATGTGTTGTGCTCATGGCTTCTCCTTATTTTGAGCAAGCTTAACCCGTTCAACGAAACGAAAGAATATGCCCAATGCCGACCATGCGGCCAGGCTCGCCAAAGCAGAACCTGTCAACATCAGTTCACTTTTGCCAAAGCTTTCCGGAAGGTCTAATTTCTCTGCCAGCATTATTCCCGCCGCACTGCCAAAGGTAACGCCACACAAAATTCCAACGGCAAATCTTATCGCTGCTTCACGCTTGGTATCCGGCAGCATATAGGCGACAGAAACTGCTGACCCCGCAATCGCACCAGCAAATCTGGCACTCCACATCCAGAATGTTTCCGAACTCCAGACAGGGTTATCTAAGCTATTCATAATATTACCTCACTTAACGATAGCCAACGGCCTCGCGCTTTTCCTGATCTGTCAAAAAGCCCGCTTCATTGACCCGGCGCCACAAGGCCTCACGCTCAGCTGATAATCCTTCCACTTGATCCAGATCATAAGACAACTGCAACTGGCCTCCAAAATTTGATGAAAGCCATAAACTCAATGCATTAGCTGTCCGATTGAGGAGCGGAATAATAGTAAGACGATAGAAAGCGCGGTTAGCCTCTAAGTAGTTTGAGTATGTATTATCACCAGGGATACCCAGCAGCATCGGCGGCACGCCGAATGCCAAAGCAATATCACGACTGGCTGCATTTTTAGCTTCAATGAAATCCATATCCTTCGGACTGAACCCCATAGCCTTCCAATCCAGCCCGCCCTCTAGCAGCAATGGTTTCCCAGCCCCGTTAGCACCGGTATAGCCTTCCTCAAGCTCGGTTTTCAGGCGATCAAATTGTTCTTCTGTGAGATTTCCGCCGTCTTTGGGCGCATATACCAAAGCTCCTGAAGGTCTTGCAGAATTATCAAGCAGGGCTTTATTCCATGCTCCTGCAGCATTATGAATATCCAGCGCCATCAGTGCTGCTTCAAGCGGCGGGAAACCATAATGGTCACTCAGTGGATGGAAAAGCCGCAGATGCAAGGCTGAATTATGGCTGATATTGCCTGCTGACTGAACAGTTTGCAGCGGAATTACGCGCTTATTCGTACCACTTCTATATGTCAGCGCAATCGGCCAGCCATTTGCATCCAGCTCAACATTCACATTTTCAGGGCGTAGCAAATAGAGTTCAGTCTTACCATTAGCAGTACTGATTTGCTCTATATAAGCATTGCCTGAAAGCAGCAAATGACCATAAAGCTGCTCCATAAAAGTTGAGCCATTGCTGCCATGATGCGGTTCCCGTAGTAAATCCAATAAAGGATGCGTTTCATATTCACGCTGTTGCTCATAGAGCAACCAAGGCACAGAAGCACAGGCCTCCGCAATCAACCTTACACAGCGATGCACAACTGGATTTCGCATAAAGCCTTCATAGGCAAGTGTGCGATAATCCCTTCCTGTCCACGATGCGGAGCGCTCCATATGCAGTGCCACAAAACCAGATGCCATTTTCTGTGTCGGTGTATTTTTATTTGCCGTATCTTCGGGCGCAACCAAGCGCCCCCGCCAAGGCCATTTAAAAGCCATCTGCGTGCCTTCCTTTTCAAGAGAATGAATTATTATGATAGAGCAGCAATCAGGAGAGCGACCAAACCTTTTAGGGAATGGTTTAATTCACATTCAGCTTTCTGATCCGGGGTTCTTGCACATCATGAAGAAGCAATTCCTGCAAGGCCCAGACCAGTGCGTCCACCCGATCAGGTGAACGGCCAGAAGAAAGGCCATCAGGGCCAAAATCACACATCTCATCCTCGAGCGCAGTGAAATGTCCTAAATGGCGAATTCGTCCTTGCTCATAAAGTGCGGCCACGGGCTCTGCTCTCAGCCATTTTCCACGCTTTGCCCTAACACTACGTACAGGCACCAGCGGATCTTGTGCATGAATAACTGCCGCAACCATTTCGCCACCTTGATTGACTTCAGCCAGAATCAAATCCGCCTCATAGTGATGAAACTGCTTGATGGCTTGGCCTGCCCATTGATGCGGCTTTGCCTGTTCAATCGTTGCGTCTGCCATAACATAGGCGATATTATCAAGCCCCAAACCAACTACGACAATCCCGCAGCGATCTGCATTTCGCCCAGATGTCGCTGGTGGATCAACGGCAACCACAATACGGCAAAGATCAGCAGGCTGATCAATCATGCATCGCTCCAGCAAATCGCGTGACCATAAAGCCCCTGCCCGATCCTCAATCAGCTCACCATCCAGTTCCTGCCGTCCCAATCGTGACCCCTGATAGCGCAATTTCATATAATCCATAAAACCAGAAGCTAGAAACTGGCTGTTATCAGCGGTTTTCATTTTGGTTACAGGCATCATTTTATCTTTGAGAAGATTACGCAGCAATGACATGGAGCGTGGTGTGGTCGTGATGATTTGCCGTGGATTATCGCCCAATCGCAAACCAAACTGAAGCATATCCCAGGTTTCCTGAGCATATTTCCACTTTGCCAGCTCATCACACCAAGCTGCATCAAATTGTGGGCCACGAAGACTATCCGGATCCTCAGAAGAGAAGACCGACGCTATAGCACCGTTATCCCACAAGACACGTCTGCGAGAAACCTCATAGCGTGGACGGGATAGTCGGGAGGTTGCCATGATCCCCGACGGGCCATCAATCATGACCTCGCGTACATCCGCAAGCGTTTCACCCACAAGAGCGATATTGCCATATGCTTTTTTTGTAAAAGGTGCCAAGCCTAGGGCTGCTCCAGAAACCCACTCGGCACCGGCTCTGGTTTTTCCTGAACCGCGGCCGCCTAAAATCATCCAGCTTCGCCAATGTCCCAATGGTGGCAATTGCGGCGGTCGAGCCTGAAACAACCATTCATTCGTTAGTGTTTTTAATTGATGCGGGTTCAAACCGGTGACGCAACAGTTCAGTTGCTCTGTAATTAGCGAGCTCATTAATTCTATCGTCAATGATCCCCAGCACTTTATTGACCACAGCCGTATCAGTGACCACGGTATCAGTGGTGACTTCATGCGTTGCGGCCTCTTGTTGTAGCTCCAATACACTTTTCACGGTTTTGGCTAATGCCGTCAAAGCGTCTGCTGAGGCTTTATCCGGCAGTCCCTGGGCTTCAATAATTTTAGTTAGCTCTGCCTGAAGCTTCAGCATTGCTGAATTTGTGCCGCTGGTATCGTTTAATTTATCTAGTTTCTTCACATCCAAGCCAGCAGCAACCAGTCGTCTGTGGTAGTTTTTTTCAGAAAAACCAAATAAAAACGCCATATCAGGCAGCGGTACACAATAGCGAACCTGCATCTGAAAAGCTGCGCGCAGCCTATCAGCCATTTTTCTTTGTTTAAGCATGAGAATAATTACCCTAATGATAAATAGGATATATTTTAAGCCTCAAACCTTCACGATGTTCGATATGTAATAGCTACAAAGAGAAGCAACATAAAAGCTTGTCTAACCAGAATTGTCGCACGGTAAAATGCCTAGAGAGACCGCTCTAGACACATTTTGTGGACTATATCTGATTGATAGCAAACCAGCGTAACAGTGTCAAGGCATATTTTCCTATTTGAGACTTTTATTCCTTAAGTCTGAAATTAACCTCAAACTAACTTTGTCTGTAAATTTAAAATATAACAGACAAGAATATGCGCTGGATCTGCTAATGTGGTCTAGAATTTTTAAAAACTATTCTAGCAATTCAATAAGAAGCAATTACATTTTTCCTTCGCATCATCTAAGCTAAGGATTACACGCAAGAATAAGGTATTTAGTTTGGTGTAGCCTAAAATGCCCAGATCAGATTCTAAAAACAAACAAGATAAGAAAAGACCGAAAAAATTTCGGGTCTCTCGTCTGATCGGTCTGGATGCATGGCTGGACAGCACTTTTTATAATCTTCGCTTTAAGATGGCTGATATATGGGAAGATATCACCATCACATCACGCAAGTTGAAGGTCACCGGCTTTAAGAAGTTTACGGTCGAAATTTTAGACGAAGGCTTCACTCTTGGTGTTATCGGCTCGGTTGTACTGTTAATCCTTGCAACCCCGGCATTCGAAGAAACTAAAAAAGACTGGCAGCAGCAAGATGATTATGCTGTTACTTTCCTTGATCGGTATGGCAACGAGATTGGGCAACGCGGTATTTTACACCGAACTGCTGTACCTATTAACGACTTGCCAGATCATCTTGTCAAAGCAGTCTTAGCCACAGAAGACAGACGCTTTTTTGAACATTATGGCATTGATTTTCTTGGACTTAGCCGTGCGTTAAGCGAAAATATGCGCGCGAACAATGTTGTACAGGGCGGTTCAACGATTACGCAGCAATTGGCTAAAAATCTATTTCTGACCAATCAGAGAACGATGGAAAGAAAGATCAAGGAAGCTTTTCTTGCCTTATGGCTGGAAGCCAATTTAAGCAAAAAAGAAATTCTGCAAGCCTATCTTGACCGTGCCTATATGGGTGGCGGCACTTTTGGGATTGCGGCTGCGGCAGAATTCTATTTTGGCAAGAATATTAAAGACGTAAACCTTGCGGAAGCCGCAATGCTGGCAGGTTTGTTTAAAGCGCCGGCAAAATTTGCACCTCATGTTAATCTTCCTGCTGCGCGCGCCCGTGCCAATGTTGTCCTATCCAATCTGGTTGACAGCGGCTTGATGAGTGAGGGGCAAGTGTTGGCCGCTCGCAGAAATCCTGCGAATATTATTGACAGAGCAAAGAGCGAAAGCCCTGATTACTTTCTGGACTGGGCTTTTGAAGAAGTTAA
>CANQXU010000229.1 GCA_947627865.1 uncultured Paenochrobactrum sp.
GCGTTTCGTCGGACCGTTGATGAGCTGGTTTATCCCTATGCAGGTGGTAAAATTGATCAAGTGGCGGGTATCGAAGCTCGCGGTTTTATTCTCGGCGGTGCTATAGCTCACCAGTTATCGACAGGTTTTGTTCCTATTCGTAAAAAGGGCAAGCTACCTTACGACACTGTTCGTATTGCCTATAGCCTTGAATATGGCATAGACGAGATGGAAATGCATAAGGATGCAATCAAGCCAGGTGAGCGCATTATTCTGGTCGATGACCTGATTGCTACGGGTGGTACTGCCGAGGCTGCTGCAAAGCTTTTGATGCAGATGGGCGCGGAAGTTGTTGCTGCTTGCTTTATTATTGATCTGCCGGATCTTGGTGGCCGCAAAAAGCTTGAAGCATTGAATATCCCTGTACGCACATTGGTTGCATTTGAAGGTGACTGATCAGCTTTCTTTAAAAAAGGGTATAAAAAAGGCCGGATTATCCGGCCTTTTTGGTATTATGACTATTAGAAATTATGTGTTGAAGCGGAACAGCAGCACATCGCCATCCTGAACAACATATTCCTTACCTTCATCACGGGCTTTACCAGCTTCTTTGGCCGGAACTTCGCCGCCCAAAGTTACATAATCTTCAAAAGCAATGGTTTGCGCCCGAATAAAGCCGCGCTCAAAGTCAGTATGGATAACGCCAGCCGCTTGTGGTGCTTTGGTGCCGCGCTTGATCGTCCATGCACGTGTTTCTTTTGGTCCGGCTGTGAAGTAAGTGATAAGATCAAGCAGCTTGTAGCCTGAACGGATCAGACGATCCAAGCCTGGCTCTTCCAAGCCCATCGCATCCAAGAACTCTTTCGCTTCTTCATCGGATAGTTGGGCAACTTCAGATTCGATTGCTGCGGAGATAATAACAGACTGAGCACCTTGGCCGTCAGCCATATCAGCAACAGCTTTTGTGTGTATGTTGCCCTCTGCTGCATCGCCTTCAGAAACATTGCAGACGTAAAGCACTGGCTTTGAAGTCAGAAGGTTAAGACCTTTCAGGATGAGCAGGTCATCTGCTGAAATATCTTTGAGCATCATGCGGACCGGCTGCCCGTTTTGTAGCAATTCAAGTGCCGCTTCCATGATGGGCAAGACGGTGAGCGCTTCTTTGTCTTTGCTGCTGGCGCGCTTGCGGAATTGAACCACACGGCGTTCCAAGCTTTCCAAGTCTGAAAGCATGAGTTCAGTTTCAACGGTTTGCGCGTCCGAAACAGGATCGATACGGCCTTCAACATGGGTGATGTCATCGTCTTCGAAGCAGCGCAAGACGTGCACGATAGCATCAACTTCACGAATATTAGCCAAGAACTGGTTACCCAGACCTTCACCCTTTGAAGCGCCGCGGACAAGTCCGGCAATATCAACGAAGTTAATTCTGGTTGGTATGATTTCTTTTGAACCAGCAATTTTGGCAACTTGTGCCTGTCGCGGATCCGGAACTGCAACATCACCAGTATTGGGCTCAATTGTGCAGAAGGGGTAGTTGGCAGCCTGAGCCGCTGCGGTTTTTGTCAGAGCATTGAAAAGTGTTGATTTGCCAACATTGGGCAGGCCAACAATGCCACATTTAAAACCCATAATTTTTATCCTTATCGCGTCATGCGGTTTTACGCATATAAATCGGCAGAGGCTCACGATAAATAATCGGCACTCGCAGCGGATTTTATATGCACACTAGCCTTTGTGGGGCATTTTATCTTAAGCATCGCAATAGCAATTGCGATGAGCTTGTCAAGCCAAGGCGGAAAAAATGCAGCTTTTGAGAAGATATACTTCCTATGAAGCATTATTTAAAGTGGCCTTCAAGATGTTTGATTTAAAAGGCTTCAACATAAATTAAAGGCGCTCGTTTTTGAGCGCCTTTTAAACTTATCTAACGTAATAGCTTGTTATTGTGCTGGAGCTGTTTCTTGTGTTGCAGGTGATGCGGAGCCGACTTCAGCTTCAAGTGCTTCACCAACAGATACAGCGAGATCGCGTGCAATACCATTTTGCCAAATCGTTGCTGCACGAATAACTTCACGTGTTACAATCGGCCCTTCAGTAATCAGTTTTTTACCTGGTTCTGAATTGTAAAAGTTAGCAATGGCTTTTAAGTCAGATTCTGAGAAGGAGTTTGCATAAGCACGGGCTGCTTCGGTTTCGAGATCGCCACGACGTGCGGCCAAAGCAATTGCTTTGTCATCAACTGTTTTATTGATCAGCTGTTCAAGATCAGGATCTTTCTGGATCAGCTCTGATTTGAGAACCATAGCTGCACGCGGCAGAATTTCGTCAAACTCATCGGTTGCGCCAATGGCAGCAATTGCTGAACGGGCGGCAGCAAGATGGGCTTCAGAAATTTCTTGTGCTTGCGTTGAGAAAATTCCAGCCATCATGATGGCTGCAGAAAGCGGTGCAATAAAGTGGCGAGCGCCTATTGCTTTTATCATGAGGTTTTCACTCCGTTAATCGGTTCAGGTAGCTTGCGCTCAAGGCCTGTTGAGTGTGCGGATTTCGCTTGCACCCGCAATAATGACTGTGCGAGCCAAGCCGATGAATAGTCCATGCTCTACAACGCCTGGAATTGCAAATAAAGCATCAGATAAAGCTTTTGAATCCGGAATGCGGCCAAAAGATGCATCGATAATGAAATGTCCACCATCTGTGACAAAAGTCTCGCCGTCTTTTTCTCTTAATTTCAAAGAGCCG
Organism: uncultured Paenochrobactrum sp.; assembly: GCA_947627865.1. Lineage (GTDB taxonomy): Bacteria > Pseudomonadota > Alphaproteobacteria > Rhizobiales > Rhizobiaceae > Paenochrobactrum. The sequence continues at coordinate 2,725 of CANQXU010000229.1, forward strand.
GAGAGGCCAAGCTTTTGTGCAGCTGCTTCGATAGCCAATGTTGTAGCACCAAGGCCAAAGGGATTGACTTCAATCGGCAATGGAAATTGACCAAGCTTTTCAACGAGCTTACTTTCATCGGCAATAACGATCATTGAGTCTGAGGCTGCTGCAACGATTTTTTCTCGTAGCAATGCGCCGCCACCGCCTTTGATTAAAGAGAGCTCGGCATCAACTTCATCCGCACCGTCAATTGTGAGGTCCAAATGAGGGGTCTCTTCAAGAGTGGTGAGCGGCACATTCAGCTCACGGCAAAGCACTGCGGTACGTTCAGATGTGGGAACACCGATGACAGACATGCCTTCATTCACTTTGTCTGCGAGCAGTCGGACAAATTCTTCAGCTGTCGAACCTGTGCCAATGCCAAGGCGCATACCGTCTTTAACATAGCTCAATGCTTCGGCTGCTGCTGCTATTTTCAGCCGACGGGCGTCATTCATATCGAGTTCCTCTTAGATGATGCGGGCGAGAAAAGATGGATTCTTAATTTACAAGAACTTGCCATTTAGCATGGCAACACCATTGCAAGGAAGCCAATATTCAACCAAATTGGTAAAAGAAATAAATAAATGGGATTTTTAATGATAATTTGACGGAACCGCTATTGTACACTTGAGCGTAATGCGTGCATCAGCTAGTCACGTAAGACGATCAAAACAGGACTGCCTTAAAAACAGATGCTGAAACCGATTATAGTATTCGATCTGGACGGGACGCTCGTAGATACAGCGCCAGACCTTCTGGAGAGCCTTAATCATTGCTTGAAAGCCGGAGATTTGCCTGATGCAGACCCTGCTAAACTACGCCGCTATGTCGGGCATGGGGCAAGGGTTATGATAAATAAAGCCTATACCGGTCATGGTAAAGAGCTTTCGGAACAAGAGCTTGATGAACTGGTTGCGCTTTTCTTAGAACACTACTCATCCAATATGCCAGGTGCTGCCCGTGTTTTCCCAGGTGGCATGGAAGCAATCGAACGATTTGCCGATCGTGGCTACCGTTTAGCTATTTGCACCAACAAATTTGAGGGTTTGTCAGTCAAGCTTCTGGAGGGTATGGGGATCGCTGATCGATTCGTTTCCATTTGCGGATCGGACACTTTCAGTTTCCGTAAGCCAGACCCGCGTCATTTGACCCAAACTATTTTGCGGGCCGGTGGTGACCCGGACAGAGCTGTGATGATTGGTGATAGTAAAACCGATGTTGATACAGCAAAAGCAGCTGGTATTCCTGTTGTTGCAGTGGATTTTGGCTATACGGAGATACCGGTCAATGTTTTAGGGCCAAACCGGATCATTTCGCATTTTGATGAGTTGACACTCTCTATGGTGGAGCAGCTTACCGGTGCGGTTTTACAAATGTAGATCTAGTAAAGCATTGTTTTTTAAAAAAAGGTTGCCTGATATTCAGACAACCTTTTTTATTATTCAATCTCTGTGATTTCTTCACTCATATCTGGCGCATTGGGATCACCGGCTTCAGTCTCGCAATCCAAATCAGGGAATGCAACAATACGTAAGCCTTTGAAATCGTTCCTCACTACCAGCAGGCCACGTTCCTCAAAATAGGTGAGTAGCCTTCTTGCTCTGCTGGTGGAGTGGCTGCCATAGGCTCTCGCGAGCGCTGCGTCCGATGGGCAGGGCAATCCTGTTACAGCGGCTTGAGCAACGATTAAGAAAACGCCTTGTACGTCATCTGTCAGCGTTTCAGATAGTTCCAGTGCTTTTTGCCATGTTTCGCCGGAAGCTGTCTCGCCATCCACTTCAGCTTGGGCAAGTGCAAGGCGCCTCCGAAAAGCTGGCAAGCTAAGTGGTTCACCCGGCACGCGCTGAATGCGGCAGCGCACCAGAAAATCCTGATAAAGCACTGCAACTGTACGAAATGCAGCTTCAGGATCTTCTGTAATTTGCTGCATGACTTTTACCAAGCGCTCTTCACGTTCGGCTTCCACAATACCGGGGAATATTGGTTCGGCTGGTACTTCCGCTTCCGGCTTTGGTTTGGTGACTTGTGCCAGAATTTCTGCGGTTGAAGGGGAAGGTGGCGGAGGCGGTGCTCTGCGGATAATCGTTTTGATTTCATCGGGCGCAGGCGTGAAAATCAGATCATGGGCATCTTCAAAGGGCGTTTGTGGTAAAGGCATCAATATTGGGCTTGATGAGCGTGCCTGTGTTTCGACTTTGCCGATTTTAACAGGCA
>CANQXU010000230.1 GCA_947627865.1 uncultured Paenochrobactrum sp.
AAAATCGGTGTTGCAAAAACGGGAGTGACCATAGATTCCGTTTTCCAAGCGGACCCCTTACCCGGTGACCTGCAATTCTGCTGGCATCAACATACCGCAGTCAAGACAGGGCAAAATGCAGGCATTCTGCCCGTGCATCCCACGGTGCGTTTTTTCCTGGAAGCTCAGCAAATCATCCCGTTAACGGCGAAAGTCATTCACCATCTCTAGCCAACACCTTTCTGCCATTCGGCTCCCGTTTCCTGATCGCATTTAACAGTGTGAAGCTGGCGCCGGGTTATACAGACAGCTGCAGTCTCATCCTGCCGGGCTAAACCTGCAGTACACAGGGGAACGGATACCGTCAGGTAACATGACCGTCTCAGCACCCGATTGAGATTTTCGTAAGGGATATAGAGCGTTACTGAAAAATTGACTGTGGCATGTTATCCCCCATGGAATGGTGAACAGACCAGGGATTACCCCCATTAAACCCGCATTCCGTAGTCAATATCTGCGTATCATGACCCGAAATCACATATGACAGTCAATATTGTTCGATCCGGGCAGACATGATAGAGAATAAATATTGACTGCGGTATGCGTGATGCATATCACAGTCAATGGAATGTCCTTAGCGGCATACGGCAGTCATGATATGCATATCGCAGTCAATTTTCTGGCTTCATCGCTGAGAGGGCTTCAGCCAGTTTAAGAGGATCGATGCCAGCAGCCTTCAGCGCCTTAATGACTTCGTCATAATTTTGCTCTGGCGCCTTCTCTTCTTCCTCTTTGCGCGGAACCTTCACAGGACTACTGATGAGTTTGGGGTTGCGATAATGCACGCTGAAATAGGTGGCTCGGCCACGTTTAAACTCGGTGTAATCCAGATAACCAATATCCCGCAGCTGCTCCATCGCCTTACGCACCGTGTGGTTCTGCGTATAGACATTTGAGGTGAGATTCAGCCGGCCACGCATCCGTTTCATGGAAATAGGTGCAGGATTCTGGGGAAGACTTTCGATGTAGGTATAAAGCGCCTGGGCTGATTCCTTGCGCTGCAGGGCGTCAATGGCTTTCAGCCGCAGCAGTACCCTTCTGTCCATGTGGTAAAGCTCAAACAGCTTAGGTTCAGCCTTGATCTCAACGATATCCTCGTTGATGTCATAATAGGCTGACTGCACCAGATGGGTGGTCCATCCTTTGGTCTCGCTCTGGAACTTCAGCGTAACCGAGGCGAGTTTAAACAGGGAATTACTGATGCGATCGCGCATTTTTTTGTTTGAACGACGGGAATCAAATCCGCACATCTTAACGAATTCGACGAACGACAGTTCCAGGGTGTCACTTTTTACCCCATACTCCGACATGGAGCGAATTATCCCCAGCCAGACTTTAAAATCCGTGTCCATATCAAGACGCGAACCGGTGATCTTAACGTCAGTGTATCCTTCGCTTTTGGCAATGGCCAGCTGTACAAGCTCCTCAGTCGCGTCTGTAACGTTTTTCCGGTTCGCCTTGCTCTTCCCTGTTGATTTCAGAGTTGGGACGAAGAGACCGAGTCTCATGAGCGCTACTGGCTGCACGGTACTGGTGCTGTTGACATCCAGCTTAACAACTTCACCGGTTGTCTTATCAACTTCCTGAAGGTTCAGAAGTAAGCTATTATTTTCGCTCGTCATCTTGATCCTCAACGGTTATCCACAAAAGGATGTAGTAATACGTATCGCAGTCAACGGATATACATACCTCAGTAAATACCGTTGCATATCACAGTATTAGATTATGCATATAACAGTCAACATTTTACATTCCGCAGTCGATCCAGACAGACGTTAAAGCCAGTTACAGCGCATGCTGGAGCGATCCGGGGATCTCTTTTGGATCTCACTATGATCTCCTTGGGATCAATTATTGGATCGAGACCATGAATAACCCAGATACAAGGCCGGAAGCGCCACACCAGATATCCAGAACCCTGGCCTGATTTTCCTGAATACGCTCTGGAAGATTGAGATCTACAGGTACAACAATGAAACATTGACTGCGGTATGCTGAGTCGTCTTTCCTACAGATGCGGTAAGCATCATACCATAGTCAATATATTACATACCGCAGTCAATTTCATTATAACTGGCTGATCCCGAGTCATCTTTAGCAACCCGACGTACGTGCAATCTGTGAGTTCTGTGATTTTCCGCTTCCTCGCCGCTTTCTCACTGTGTGAGATCGCTTACTGCGGCGAGCGGCAGTGATTAATATTGACTGCGGTATGTACTCTTTTGTAATCCCCTGCGTTCTTTCATTACCCAATGTGGTTCACTTTGCACTTTTTCGTGTGCTTTGCGATTTTATTGTTGCTTTGCAATAAATTCCAAGATTTAATAAAATAATGCAAAGTGATGATTAAAGGATGTTCAGTATGGGACTCATGGATACACTCAACCAGTGCATAAGTGCTGGTCATGAAATGACGAAAGCAATCGCCATTGCACAGTTTAATGATGACAGTCCGGAAGCCCGGAAAATAACCCGGCGCTGGAGGATTGGTGAAGCGGCAGATTTAGTTGGCGTGTCATCTCAGGCTATCAGGGATGCCGAGAAAGCTGGCCGGCTGCCGCACCCTGATATGGAAACCCGTGGGAGAGTTGAGCAACGCGTTGGTTATACCATCGAACAAATCAATCACATGCGGGATGTATTTGGTACACGACTGCGCCGTGCTGAAGATGCGTTTCCGCCGGTGATTGGCGTTGCAGCTCACAAAGGTGGTGTTTACAAAACCTCAGTATCCGTTCACCTGGCTCAGGATCTTGCTCTGAAAGGACTCCGTGTTCTGCTTGTTGAAGGCAATGACCCACAGGGAACTGCTTCTATGTATCACGGATGGGTGCCCGATCTTCATATTCATGCTGAGGACACTCTCCTGCCCTTTTATCTTGGGGAAAAGGATGACGCCAGCTACGCTATAAAGCCCACCTGCTGGCCTGGCCTTGATATCATCCCGTCCTGTCTGGCACTGCACCGCATTGAAACCGAGCTGATGGGGAAATTTGACGAAGGCAAATTACCTGCTGACCCGCACCTGATGCTCCGTCTGGCCATTGAAACTGTCGCTCATGATTATGACGTGATAGTTATCGACAGTGCACCCAACCTTGGTATCGGTACGATAAATGTTGTATGCGCTGCTGATGTTCTGATTGTCCCTACTCCGGCAGAGCTGTTCGACTACACCTCCGCACTGCAGTTTTTCGATATGCTTCGTGACCTGCTTAAGAACGTGGATCTTAAAGGCTTCGAGCCAGATGTCCGTATTCTGCTTACCAAATACAGTAATAATAATGGCTCACAGTCCCCGTGGATGGAAGAACAAATTCGGGATGCCTGGGGAAGCATGGTCCTTAAAAATGTTGTGCGCGAAACGGATGAAGTCGGTAAAGGTCAGATCCGTATGAGAACCGTTTTTGAACAGGCTATTGATCAACGTTCTTCAACCGGTGCCTGGCGTAATGCCCTCTCTATCTGGGAGCCTGTTTGCAATGAGATTTTTGATCGTCTGATTAAACCACGCTGGGAGATTAGATAATGAAGCGTGCTCCTGTCATTCCAAGACATACCACATATACTCAATCGACTGAAGATACTTCATCACCGGCGCCGGCCGCGCCGATGGTGGATTCATTAATTGCGCGCGTGGGTGCTATGGCCCGCGGTAATGCAATCTCTCTTCCGGTATGTGGACGGGAAGTGAAATTTACCCTTGAGGTGCTCCGGGGAGACTCTGTTGAGAGCGCTTCACGCGTATGGTCAGGCAATGAGCGCGATCAGGAACTACTTACCGAAGATGCTCTGGATGATCTCATTCCTTCATTTTTACTGACCGGTCAGCAGACTCCAGCTTTCGGCCGCCGGGTTTCTGATGTCATAGAAATTGCCGACGGCAGCCGTCGCCGTAAAGCCGCAATCCTGACGGAAAGTGATTATCGCGTTCTGGTTGGTGAACTGGACGATGAGCAGATGGCTGCATTGTCCCGACTGGGTAACGATTATCGGCCGACGAGTGCTTATGAACGTGGCCTGCGTTATACAAGCCGGCTGCAGAATGAGTTTGCAGGAAATATTTCTGCGCTTGCCGATGCGGAAAACATCTCTCGTAAGATCATTACCCGCTGTATCAATACGGCCAAATTGCCTAAATCCGTTGTTGCCCTGTTTGCACATCCTGGAGAACTGTCTGCCCGGTCAGGTGAAGCCCTTCAGAAGGCTTTTGCAGATAAAGAAGAATTACTGAAGCAGCAGGCTGAGACTCTCCACGATCAGAAGAAAGCGGGACTAATCTTTGAAGCTGAAGAGGTCATTAGTCTTTTAACATCCGTACTGAAACAATCTCCCGCATCAAGAGTTAATCTGAGCTCACGTCATCAGTTTGCTCCAGGGGCAACAGCATTGTATAAGGGCGATAAAATGGTGCTTAACCTGGATAGGTCCCGCATTCCTGCGGAGTGTATAGAGAAAATAGAAGCCATTCTTAAGGAGCTTGAGAAACCAGGAGTCTGATGCGGACACGCTTTAGTCTACGGTGATCTCCCTTTACTTCATTTCCTTTCTCACAGGCCAGAAAACATAACTGGCCTGAATATTCTCTCTGGGACCACGGTCCCATCTGTATCGCCGCTCAGGTTATCTCCCTGGGACCACGGTCCCACCTGCGTCGTCGGTCAGCTTATCTGCCTGGGACCACGGTCCCACCTGTATCGCCGGTCAGGTTATCTGCCTGGGACCACGGTCCCACCTGCATCGCCGGTCAGCTTTTCTGCCTGGGACCACGGTCCCATCTGTATCGCCGGTCAGCTTATCTGCCTGGGACCACGGTCCCACCTGTATCGCCGGTCAGGTTATCTGCCTGGGACCACGGTCCCACCTGCATCG
>CANQXU010000231.1 GCA_947627865.1 uncultured Paenochrobactrum sp.
GCAGCGCTGATTTCTCACGCGCCAGGTGGTCTTGGTGTTTTGGAATTTATGTTTATTTCAGCAATGCCCGACATGGATCCTGCTGATGTATTGGCAGCTCTCATTGTGTTCCGTCTGCTATATCTTATCATTCCGTTTGCTCTGTCTCTCATCGTCGTCATAGTTTTTGAGAAAACAGAATTCTCTAAAAAATATTATAATAAATCACCCAAACCGGATATCGACTCCGAGTAATGATAGAAACGATAGTTTACTAATCACAGCTTCATTAGGTTTTGATTTCTTCCGCGCAGTTAAGCATACAGCTAAATAAGGAGAGTGGCTTCAGGTTTTAAAACCAAACAAGCTACTCTCCAAACTTTATCTGTCTAGAGGAAATGCAAATGCCTGCTACTTTAATTATCCCTGGTTTTATGGGCTCAGAAGCAGGCCATTGGCAGCGCCATTGGCTGAAAAATGACCCCTCCTCAACGTTAGTAGAACAAGATGACTGGCACAATCCTGTGCTCATTGAGTGGATGTACCAGCTTGAAGCTAGTCTTGAGCGCAATCCGGGAGCTATCCTTGTCGCACATTCTTTAGGCTGTATGCTCGTCACACATTTAGCACGGCGGCTCTCTGCCACCCATATTGGCGGTGCATTACTCGTAGCACCTGCCGACAGTGAAGCTATGACCAAAAACGACAAACGTTTTGAAAGCTTTACGCCTATTGTCCGAGAACCATTGCCATTCCCGACCATAGTGGTTGCCAGCCACAATGACCCATATATGAGTTTTGCCAAAGCAAAAGCACTGGCTGAAATATGGGGATCGGGCTTTGTTGACCTTGGTCATGCAGGACATATCAATCCGGCAAGCGGTTATTCCCAATTTCCAGAAGGCTTTATTTTAGCAAAAAACTTGCAAAACTTACATGCTGTAGCCTGAATAAGCATAAAAATAGCGGCTTCGAATGAAGCCGCTATCAAATTCAATTCATTCACAAACGCTATTATTCCTGTACGCTAATGCGCACCCGGCCTATATGCCGTCCTTCCATCGACAGCACCTCGAATTTCAGCCCTTGCACAATCACCGTATCGTTGCCCTCAGCCAAATGACCTAGATGCCAGATAATAAAACCTGCAAGCGTTGTGTATCGGTCTGCTTCATCGACAAGATCATAATTGATCAAGCCACTCAAACGCCTGATATCAATTGACCCGTCCGCTTCCCAAGCATTATCACCTAAAGAGCGAAAGACCGAAATATCCTCATCTTCGTCAGGAAACTCACCTGCAATAGCTTCCAAAATGTCAGCCGGTGTCACAACACCTTCAAACGAACCATGTTCATCAACAACAATAGCCATTTGGATCGGTGTGATGCGCAACTGTTCCATCACCTTCAATACATTAGCGTTTTCATGCACAACGAGTGGTTTTTTGATATGTTTTTGCCAATCAATTTCCTGCCCGTCTGCAAGAGAGAGCAAAAGATCTTTAACCGAGCAAACACCAATAAAGTCATCAACCTGATATTTGGCAATAATCACGCGAGTATGCGTTAATTTACGAATAATCTCACTTTGCTTAGCGCGATCCAATGTAATATCGATCCACTCGATCTCATTGCGTGGCGACATTATAGATCTGACACTACGCTCGCCAAGATGCAGAACACCACGGATCATTTCTTTTTCTTCGGGCAAGAAAACATCATTTGCCGCTGTTCTTTCAGCAATCACGTCCACCGTATCAGACAGAGCATCATCCGAAGTTTTCGCTCCACCCAAAAGACGCAAGACCGCACCCGCTGTACGCTCGCGCAAATCATTGGTCGTCACCATTTTCTCACGATTTCTTCTTGCAGCCTGATTGGCAGCTTCGATCAAAACCGAGAAGCCGATTGCCGCATAAAGATAACCTTTTGGTATATGGAAACCAAAACCTTCAACTACCAAACTGAAGCCGATCATCAGCAAGAAGCCAAGGCACAAGATTACAACAGTTGGATGCTTTGACACAAAGGCCATCAGTGAGCGCGATGCCAGCATCATAACGCCCATTGCAATAACAACAGCTATAATCATGACTGATAAATGCTCAACCATGCCTACTGCTGTGATAACACTATCCAATGAGAACACTGCATCTAGCACGACAATCTGAACGATGACTTGCCAAAATACAGCATGAACTGTGCCGCTATTTTTATGTTCGTTTCCGCCTTCCAGCCGTTCATGCAGCTCCATTGTCCCCTTGGCAATCAGGAACAAACCACCAATGATCATGATTAAATCACGCCCCGAGAAGGCAAATCCACCAAGGCTGATTAAAGGTTTGGTGAGTGTTACAACCCATGAAATGGACGCAAGCAAGAGTAGCCGCATAACCAAAGCAAGTGTTAGCCCCACCATTCTAGCTTTATTACGTTGCTTCTCTGGTAATTTATCAGCAAGGATCGCGATAAAAACCAAATTGTCTATGCCGAGAACAATTTCCAAAAGGACAAGTGTTACCAGCCCGATCCACGCATTGGGGTCAGCTATCCATTCCATGAATGGTTATTTCCTTATTATGTTGAGCTTTATTGGGATAATAATAAAAACAGGACTGCAAACAGGTCCAGCAGTGGGTATATTTGTTAAAGTTTATGCGCTGGCAATAGCGCGCAGCACTACCCCATATACCAATGATGATATCTTTAACAAAAGCTATAAAAGATAGAGGACGCACCAAAACAGCAGCTCGTAACTGCTTTAAATTTGAACCAGAATATAATCTAAAACTTCGACTACTATCCGGTTCGGAGTCAGCACCTTCGTCAGGCATTAATTGGTGTCACCCTGTATAAATAGAGAATGCTATACTAACTCAATTTAGTATAATTACAATTCTTTTCTAAAATATAGACCTGCTAAATAATGATGCAGCAGGTCTATGAAAAACTCAATTAGTCTTTATTAGCAGTAGCAGGTTTCATTTTGCCACGAACTCTTTTTGGACGTGCTTTAAAAAGTCGGATGGCAAAAACACTGATCACAATTGTAAAGACAGTAATAGCCGCTGTCGCCCAGACCATAGTCTGGCTGTCAAGATGCGCAAAAATCCCTGCGCCCCGCCCTGCCAACCATCCGGGCAAAAACATAACTGGCGCCCATACGACTGCAGAAAGCACATTGGCAGTCTGAAAGCGCTTTTGATCCATCGACATAATACCAGCCACCAATGGCACTGTACACCGAACAGGCCCAAAGAAACGACCAAAGAAGACAGCCCAAAAGCCATATTTTCTAAATAGTAAACGCGCACGTGCTACACCGCTACGATGCTTATTCAACGGCCATTTATGAATAATAGAGCGTCCAACCCACCAACCAAGAAGATAGGAGATAATATCGCCAATGACGGCGCCAATGATAGCTCCGATAATCACCGGCAAAGGTTCAATAATGCCAGTGCCGAGCAATCCACCAATCAAGATCATAATCGGTGTGGCCGGTATGAACATACCTATAATAGCCAGAGACTCACCAAAGGCGATCGCTCCAACAATTGGTCCGGCCCAATCACGGTGAGTAGAAATAAAATCTCCCAAACCGCCAATAATATCTTCCATAGGTCCTCTAACCCGCAATCAAATCATGCTGAGATGAAGTCCTGCTGGAGCTTTTCTCTCAATCAAACCGCGCCTGATGCCAACACCGTTAAGGCAAATCACCTTACTGCGCCATCACTACCAACCATGTAATATTGGTTTCACCGAATTACTATGGCCAATAGCAGACTTTCTGCATGTAATTATGGCAACATGCATATTTTTATTAAAACAGCATGTTTTCAACAAACAAATCTATAACTTAAGAAAGAGTTGCATAATCTTGAATCATGAAAAATGTATAACAGTGAGCTCTAGACCACAGCAGCTATCTACCCAATTTCAGCATCGATAAAATTAATAGATATCAATATCCATTTTTTTATTAATTTCTTAAATCTGGACTAGACAGATAAAACAACTCACTTTATAGAACCGCACACGCCTTTAGAAAACTGACTATAAGGCATTGGGTGATTAGCTCAGTAGGTAGAGCAGCTGACTCTTAATCAGCGGGTCACAGGTTCGATCCCTGTATCACCCACCAAATTAAAACTAAATAAATCAAATAGATATGTAAGCTTTATGCTTTTGGTTGAAATAAAACCATCTGAACCGTTGCTATTAGTAAGCCACTAGTAAGCCACATAGTTCTGTGGACAACTTTTATTTAAAAAGCCCCAAGCGGGGTCCGCTCAGGGCTTCAGCTACTAAATCCCGCTAACAGTTGCAGCGGCGGTCGACCTGAATGATCGCTTATTCAACCATGCATCAAGATCATCCTGCCTATACAATATTCTTCGGGCAGACTGCCTGATGTAAACTGGCCCTTCTCCTGTCATTCGGTATTTTGCCAGTGTGTTAGGCTTTACCCTTAAAAATTCCGCGGCCTCTGATGAAGTAAGTAGATGATGATTTCTGTCGCATATCGCGCAAGGGCTGTCCTCTGATAACATCAAAAGGGGGCAGCATTGACCCGTCATATTTTCATTAAGAGATCTGGTAAATCTGCAATGGCTGTTCGTGTTGTTGATCGCCACCTGCGCAAAGCTCACTGCAGTGAGCATCTTCTCTTCAGCTTGAAAATAATGTCGCGTCCATTGGCGCCTCATTATTTTGCAAAAACGAATAATATCATTTAATAGCTATTTATCATTTTATTATCGGATTTATGACAAATACCGGTGGGTATGATTTGCTTACATGTGACTAAAAACGGCCAGGTGCTAATTCTGCAGGATATATACAATTGAAACTAAGCAAGAGTTATAGCCTATTAAAATACTTAAATCGAGAACACA
>CANQXU010000232.1 GCA_947627865.1 uncultured Paenochrobactrum sp.
GCGGCTGGTTGATCGTGCCATATAGCATCAACGAGATTGTAGGGCAGAGCTACAAGTTGGCCATCAAGCTGATCCAGCGACTGCCGTAAAGTTGCTGCCTCTGAAATTGTATGCAGCCACGGATCAAAGCCGATGACTTGCTTGGGAGTAAAGTTGGACAGGAAAGTTGCAGGTGGATTGGTCACCAGACTTTCATAAGAAAATACGGCTCCATCCGTTTGTACCTGCACTTGTAGCTCATAGCGACCGTCAACAAAAATAAATGCCTGTTTTTGCAAGACTAGTGCTGCGCCGGCAGAACCAGTAAATCCGGTTAGCCAGCCAAGTCGCTGTGCATGCGGTGGTACATATTCACCTTGATGTTCATCCGCACGCGGCACCAGAAAGCCATCAAGATTATTTTTTACAAGCTCTTCTCTTAAAGCCGCCACGCGTGGCGCCCCGTCTGATGGATTGCTTTTAACGTCAAAAGTCTGAAATGGTCTGGCCATGAGACATCATCCTGTCGAGTTTTATTTCAGGTGAATGGTAACCCAACCGTTGCGGTGGAGGGTTTTCTGGTGTGTGAGCCCTTGTGCCTGATAGGCCTCCAGCACCATGTCATGTTGGGTGTCCAGGATACCTGAAAGTACGATCGAGCCATTTGGTGCCAGATTAGCGCGCAAGTCAGGCGCTAAATCCATCAAGGGGCGTGCCAGAATATTGGCGACAATCAGATCAAATGGGGCATAACTGCTAAAAATTCGATGGTGAAAACCTTCTGCTGTTGCCGTAATGATATGCTCTGAGACGCCATTGATCAGCGCATTTTCTGCAGCAACACTTACAGCAATTGGATCATTATCGGTGGCAAGAACCGGAATTGGCGCAAGTTTGGCTACAGCAATTGCAAGAACCGCCGAGCCGGTGCCAAGATCAAGTGCATTGGTTGGGTGCTCTGTTTTTACAAGCTCTTCAATCATTTCCAGACAACCGGCAGTGGTACCGTGATGACCGGTGCCGAAAGCGAGGCCTGCATCAATTTCGATTGAGATATCTGTTGGCTCAATTTTGTCGCGGTCATGGGAGCCGTGCACAAAAAACGAGCCTGCGCGCACAGGCTTCAAGCCTTCCAATGAATGGAGTACCCAGTCAATATCCGGCAATTCTTCTGACTGGAATTTTTTATGACCAACGAGTGTGTTAACACGCTCCAACACTTCATCTACGTCGTTTTCCATATAAAGAGAGACTTCAAATATCTCTTTATCTTCATCGATTTCCGTGAGTGCCAAAGGATAGCCGTCATCTTCAAAAGCCGGTTCAAGCAGCGCATAAAGCTCTTCGGCTTCTTTTTTATCTGTGACGTAAAAAATACGCGATTGTGACATTAACAGAGTTTCTTTCTTGAATGGCTAAAGCCAAAACATTTGTGGCGTTGGTTGTAAACCTAACACCGTGAAATGGTTAGGTGAGATTTACTGGTTTCAATGACGGTCGGCCAGATTTTTTAGCTTCTGGAATGCAGTGTCCGGATTCTCGCCATAAGAGATCGTGCTTTTGAAAAAGCCGCCTTTGTCCAATAGGAAAACGGATGCTGTATGGTCCATATTATAGTCGCCGTCTTCACCCGGAACTTTTTTAGCATAAATGTGATAAGACTTTACCACGTCGGCGATGGCCTCTGGGCTACCTGTCAGACCAGTTATATAGGGTGAAACATTGCTGACATAGGTTTGGATGATGTCTTGAGTGTCGCGCTCTGGGTCTACTGTGATGAAGTAAACACCAAGTTTACTGGCGTCATCGCCAAGTTTTTTCATATAGCCGTCTAACTCGTAGAGAGTAGTTGGGCAGACATCAGGACAATGGGTAAAGCCAAAGAAAATGACTGCAGGCTTTGCACGCAAATCTTTTTCAGTGAATGTATCGCCATTCATTGTAATGAGATTCATAGCGCCGCCGAATGGTTTGTCAGCAGATTGCTTGTCCTGAACAAAATAAAATATTGCAGCGCCTATAACCACGACCAGAAATGCGACTATAAAAACGGGGATATATTTTTTCATCTTTTAGCCTTGGAATGGTTCGGGTTCAATATCAGCAAGTTGCACGAGCTTATTATCTGCGTAAAGCGACAAAAAGAACCGTGCAAGCTCTTTAACTCCTGTTTATAGGCTGTAACCAAGGTTTAGCAAAGGCGATTGTGATAATTAAATCTATGTATTGCCAGTGTAATATTTGTAGGAGAGCGTTTCGTGGAAAAACCGGTTGATGATATAATTTTACGGGATAGCCAGCCGCGTATTCACCCAAATGCTAAATTGCAGGGTACCAAACTTGGCAATTATGTTGAGATTGGCGAACGCGTCATTTTGCGTGATGTCACGATTGGAGATTTTACCTATGTCGAGCGTCATAGCGAGGGTATTTACGCTGATATCGGCCGTTTCTGTTCAATTGCTTCCAATGTGCGCATAAATGCTTTGGAACATCCAATGGAGCGGCTGACAACACATAAAGTGACCTATAGGTCCAATGAGTTTTTCCGCCATATCGGGCTTGATGCTGATTATCGCACCTATCGTCAAGGTCGCAGGGTGTCGATCGGGCATGATGTTTGGGTTGGCCATGGCAGTGTTATAATGCCGGGTATTAATATCGGTAACGGTGCGGTCATTGGTGCCAATGCTGTAGTAACGCGTGACGTTGAGCCATATATGATTGTTGCGGGTAGTCCTGCGCGTGTTATCCGCCCCCGTTTTCCTGATGATATTGTGCAGCGGCTAGAGAAATTGCAATGGTGGTTTTGGCCGGTTGAAAAATTTTACCGTGCAATACCTGATATTCAGACAATGCCGATTGCAGCTTTTTTGGATAAATGGGAAGCTGCTGAAAATTAATTTTAATGGGTGGTGTGAGAAATGCAAAAGCTGATTAGATGTAGTCTTATAGCATTCTTGATATTCGGGGCACCACTCACAGCCGTGCAGGCAGAAGAAGTCGGTCGGGTTGGGGTTGATTGGCTGGGCAATGATATTGTTATCGATGCTGTTACTGATCCTAAAGTTGATGGTGTTACATGTCACCTGGCTTCTTTTTCAAGAGGTGTCATTGATCGTTTGCAAAAAGGAAACTGGTTTGAAAATCCCTCAAATGCTTCAGTTTCTTGTGAGCAGACAGGGCCAATTACCATTAAGGATATTAAGCTTGGGAAAAAGGGGGAGCGAGTTTTCTCTGAGCGTACCAGTTTGATTTGGAAGAAATTGGTGATCACCCGTATTTATGATCAAAAAAATAATACCTTGCTTTATCTTGCTCATGCGGCACAGGTTCAGGATGGATCTGCAAAAACCTCGCTATCAACTGTCCCATTGTTTAGGGGGGATGTCAGTTGGGCCAATGGCAAACCGTAATAAGCTGATTGGCGGCTTTGGTTATTGATATTTTGTTGCTTCGGATGTTCCCCCGTATTTTTATGACCAAATTTCTGGACTAGCATATAATTGCAAATGAGTTGCATTGTCATATTCAGTGTAGCCATGCAGGTGCTTACAGATGGATCATGTGCAGCAGATGAAAACTGGTGAGAACGTTAAGGGGTGGCGTTCGCAGGGTAGTTTACGATCACTACCAGAAGTGAATAGAACTATTTTTGTACCGCAGCAGGGGCAAAAATGGAGGAGATTTGCTGCATTTTTAGGCCCCGGTTATCTCGTAGCAGTCGGTTATATGGACCCTGGAAACTGGGCGACATCGATAGCCGGCGGCTCGCGTTTTGGCTATAAATTACTGGTTGTTGCTTTGATTTCAAATATCATGGCGATTATATTGCAATCACTTTGTACACGACTGGCTGTGGCAACAGGCAGGGATTTGGCGCAAGCGTGTCGTGATGCCTATTCGCAGTTGCTGGCATGGTTTTTGTGGATCGGTGCAGAAATAGCAATATGTGCGACTGATCTGGCTGAAGTGATAGGGACAGCTATTGCCCTTAACCTATTGTTTGCTATGCCATTAGAGCTTGGTGTTCTTTTAACTGCGCTTGATGTTTTTGCAGTACTTTATATGCAAAATAGAGGTTTTCGCTGGGTTGAAGCTTATGTGATCACTTTGCTTGGCATTATCGCCGTGTGTTTTTTTATGCAGATTGTGCTGGCGCGCCCTGATTGGAAAGAGGTGCTGCTTGGATTTGCTCCGACAACAGAAATTATTACCAATCCCGATATGCTGTATTTATCGCTTGGAATTATCGGCGCAACAGTTATGCCGCATAATTTGTATCTGCATTCTGGAATTGTGCAGACACGTAATTATGGTGACAGCTTATCCGATAAACGGGATGCTATATCTTATTCAACATGGGATTCGTCCATTGCGCTTATGATGGCATTATTGATCAATGCTTCTATTCTTATAATGGCTGCAGCTACCTTTCATAAGGTCGGACGAACCGATATTGTTGAGATAGAGCAAGCTGAAACGCTGTTAGCCCCTTTACTAGGCAGTGCGGTTGCGCCTGTTTTATTTGGAATAGCACTATTATGCTCTGGCCTGAACTCAACAGTTACTGCCACAATGGCAGGGCAGATTGTTATGGAAGGTTTTATAAATTTCCGAATTGTACCATGGCTGAGGCGATTAATTACGCGTGGTATCGCAATTGTGCCAACAATTATTGTGGTATTTATCTATGGTAATAAAGGAACAGCGAGCCTGCTGATCCTTTCACAAGTTGTCTTAAGTTTGCAGTTGCCATTTGCGATTGTACCATTGATCTTGTTTGCTTCTGATAAGAAGAAAATGGGTGCATTAACGGCACCAGTTTGGTTAACCACTTTGGCATGGTTGGTTGCATTTATTGTTAT
>CANQXU010000233.1 GCA_947627865.1 uncultured Paenochrobactrum sp.
GGATGTATTGGGCTCGCCTTTACCAGTTACTGTTGTGCCATCGTCACTAACAGCAACATCGGTCGGCGCAGCAGGAGCCGTTGTGTCTGTATCCGGATTGGTACCTGGAACACTTGAATTATCATCATCACTTGATGAAGAACTTGCGATGGCAGCAACACCGCCGCCAAGAGCTGCCAATCCAAGTAAAATTGGTCCCAAATCATTGTCACTACCGACAAGTTGATCAACAGATTGGATTTCAAAAAAATCAAAATCTGCCATGCCTTCACTATGCTTACCTAGCCATAGCTTGCCATCTGTATCTTCGAGAACCAAGTTGTTTTCTTGACCTTCGGAAAAGTGGACATAGAACTTTTTAATCCGAATGGATTCTCCAGACTTTAGCCGAATGATGAGATCCTCACCCATCTTCTCATAGCTTGAAACCGCGCTTGGGCTTAAAGATAATTTAACAACACTCGGCGCTGAGAGAACAATATTGTTTCCAGCAACGGTATGGGAAGAACCATTTACTTTATTCGTGATGACGGCAGCCATAACATTCTCCTCAGCTAAAACTGGGCCCTGAGGAGTTGGCAATGAAGTATAATCTATAGAGCGTTTAAACTTAAAATTTAAACTCCAAGCAGAAAGTACAATCACCCTCGCTTAGTGCTAGAATATTTCCATCACAGAAAAATCCTAACATCTACATTTAATTACAGTTGCAAGTGCCCCTCAAGACGAAACTATTGGAAACACCATCATGCCGGAAATAAATAATATCTATGCGGATACCAACTAATTTTGTCTAATATCTACATTATCGCTAAATTAGCATGACATAATTAAAGATAAGGGCTGTGTTTCCTTCTGAATGAAGCCGGACTTAAACCAATTATACGGCCAAATAATCGTGTCAGATGTACCTGATCAGCAAAGCCACACTCATGAGCAATCTCAGCTATCGGCATTTGTGTATCAATTAACAAATGCCGTGCCATCTCAACTCTTTGTTTAATAATATATTGATGCAGCGTTACATTGGTAGCTCGTTTAAATAGGCGAGCAAATTGAGCATTTCCAACCCCTGCCATAGGAGCAAGCTCATCAATATTAATGCGCCTATGTAAGTTTTCTTCAATAAAATCGAGGACTCTTTGAAGGACGACCAAGGTCAGCCCTGTCTCAGCAGACTCCCTATCGGAAAATGAAGTTGAATATTTTGAAATGATACGCGCTGCAATTGATCTGGCAAGATACTCTACCTCGACAGACGAAAACTGCCATTCCGATGACAGGAGCTTAACAACTGAGCCTATGGAATTTGTAAGGAAAGCATCTTTTAACGGATGAGAAGACTTCAAACTCAGCATGGTAGCGCTCAAATAAGAAAAATCTATAAAAACATCATTAAGCAAGCTTCTTGAAATATTCACACTCACAACAGTAGCGTGGGAAGTCACTCTAATTTTAAAAGGAACATCTATGGGAAGCACGAACACAGTCTCTGGTCGTAGCGAGAACTCAAACTTCTCACCTCTAACCTCCAGGCAACCATTCATTTGTCCTTCATTAATCATGAATACTAATAAGGAATCGATACTCGAAAAACTGGCACTAAATGGACTTATTTGGGCAGTGCAGGCGTAAACATCCTTCCACTCATATCTACGACTGCTATTTTTTATATCAATTCCAGCAATTTTATTAGCTTCATGAAACGCCACTAATCTGGCTGTTCTATTTGACACTTCACCCTCAGAAATCATTAAATAACATATATCTATAATGACTAATACAAGTGAAAAATCAAATATATTTCATCTCCCGCACAAAGGAGAACACCAATTTTAATATTATTTTACTGAAACACGTCAGTATATAGAAAAATATCAGCACTTATAGGCTAATAAATACCAGTAAAAATAAGTCCGCTATATTTTGATTATTGAATATATTGGTTTTCACTGTTTGCTGCATCAATTCTCCACAGCCAAACAATTCACGAACACAATGACAAATAAAAATAAGTATATTAAATATTATTCCATTGAACATAGATTACAGGTAGATCTATAAACGTTTAGCTGGATTTAATACTTTATGAAAAACAGATAAAAACTCAACAATTAAAGTAAAGCAAGGTATCCCTGCCCTATTCAGGGCAGGGAAAGTTTCAACAAAATTTATTTGAGGCTAGCATAAACTTCATCAATTGATTTCTTCGTCGCATCAACCATCACATCAACCTGTTCAGGGGTGATGATCATTGGCGGACAGAAACCAAGTGAGTCGCCCATGTTCCGTGTGATAACTCCATTATTAACGAGTGCCGCATTAACCAATCCACCCAGATTACCTGCTTTTTCAAGTGGCTCTTTAGTGTCTTTATTGGCAACAAGTTCAACAGCAGCAATCAGACCAACACCGCGAACTTCGCCCACCAACGGATGGTCTGACAATTCGCGCAAACGTGCTTGCATATGCGCGCCTGTATCGCGTGCATTATCCACCAGCTTGCGCTCTTCAATAATTTTCAAGTTTTCAACCGCAACAGCAGCAGCAACCGGATGGCCAGATCCAGTATAACCATGTCCATACACGCCAAGCCGCTCACTTTCATCAGCAACAGGCTGGTAAACACGATCATTGATCATAAAGGCCGAGATTGGCATGTAAGATGAAGACAGTTGTTTTGATAAAGTCATGATGTCAGGCTTCATATTAAATGTTTGAGAACCAAACATATTGCCTGTGCGTCCAAAGCCGCAAATAACCTCATCAGCTATGAGCAGAATATCGTATTTATCCAGAACAGCCTGAATTTTCTCCCAGTAACCTTCGGGCGGTACAACAACACCACCTGCTCCCATCACAGGCTCGCCAATGAAAGCAGCAACGGTTTCCGGGCCTTCGGCAAGAATCATATCTTCAAGATCTTTTGCCAAGCGGGTAGTAAATTCATCTACCGTTTCCCCTTCAAAGGCTTCCCGGTAGTAATGCGGACAAGTTGTATGAAGAAAGCCGGGCAATGGCAAATTGAATGAATTATGATTAGCTGGAAGACCGGTAGCACTACCAGACGCAATAGTCACACCATGATAACCACGCTTGCGGCTAATAATTTTAGTTTTTTGAGGCTGCCCCATGGCATTTGCACGATACCAAAGGGTTTTAATAATTGTATCATTCGCTTCTGAACCAGAGTTCGTAAAATGCACCTTGCTCATCGGCACAGGAGCCATATTAACCAGCATTTCTGCCAATTCGATTGCAGGACCATGCGAACGATGCGTAAAAATATGGTTATATGGAAGCTTTAGCATTTGCTTATATGCAACTTCAGCCAAACGCGGCTCGGAAAAACCAACACCAACGCTCCAAAGACCCGCTAAAGCTTCAATATAACGTTTTCCGTTATTATCTTCGACATAAATGCCGTCGCCTTTTTCAATAACAAACGGTCCGACTTCCTCATGTCGACGGGCATTTGTATTTGGATGAAAATGATATTTTATATCACGGGCTTCTACCGAATTAGGCTGATTGGTCATAGTTCCCTACCTTCATTAATAATCCTGACTATTGAACTCTGAAACAGAATTCAATGGACTGATTTATTCAGCACCTTCACTTTATGTGATTTGAAGCTAAAAGCTGGCTGATCCTTTAGAACAAAACTATCTAATATTTCTTTGCACCGCAACAGATATGATGCATCATGCAACTTATCTCGGGGAGGCATATAGAATGAATAAAAAAATAGACTTCCAGCATATTGAGCATGAAAACCTTGGTGATACTATTTACCGAAAATTAGCACAGGCTTTAATGCAGGGAGAATTAGCGCCAGGCTTACGCCTCACAATTCGGGAACTATCAGAAACACTTGGGACATCGATAACACCCGTTCGCGATGCAATCTTACGACTGATCCAAGATCATGCTTTAATCCAAAAGTCGCTGCGTGAAGTCAGGGTGCCTATCCTGACACATAAAGACTATTATGAAATACGCGACATAAGAATTCGTTTAGAAGGTCTGGCAGTACGTAAGGCCACAGAGCTGGCAACACCTAAGCAAATCGCGAGTTTATGGGACCTCATATATTCACATGAGCAGGCCATTGAGAGCGGACATTGGCAGGATGTTTTAAAATATAACCAGTTGTTCCATTCCCGTTTTTCACAAATGGCAGATATGCAAACTATGTCCAGCATTTTGGATAAATTATGGATGAGAATGGGCCCGCTTATATCTGGCGCCAGCCAAAACGATTACCGCATGAATATTGATGATCATCACGCGATTTTACAAGCAATGGAGCTTGGCGACGCTGATAAAGCCGAAACAGCGCTTATCAGAGATATTACAAGTGCATCAAGCCAGCTCATATCTGCCATTGATGCTTTCGAATAACCATCTCGTAAACGCTCAAAATGTATTAGCCCCATAATCAAGCCACTTTCTAAACCTTAAAAAGGGTTAGAAATAATGTCGGATCGACTGAGTTCTCAGCAGTCGTTAACAACGATAGCAATACGGCAACTACAAGAGGCTTATTATGTCCCCTTCCCTATGTCGAACCTTGGAAAGTGAGGTGCTTAAATTAATATACATATCTAAAGCTTTTACCGCTGTGATCTTTAATTAGTAGATTAAACTATGAAAAGCTTGTGTGTACAGAATGAAGGTTAACTTGTTTAAATTGCCTTATTTTATCAGCAATCAATAATATTCTAGGATTTATACTTATAGGGGAATTTGGTTGCGGGGGCAGGATTTGAACCTGCGGCCTTCAGGTTATGAGCCTGACGAGCTACCGGGCTGCTCCACCCCGCGC
>CANQXU010000234.1 GCA_947627865.1 uncultured Paenochrobactrum sp.
CGCTTGTTGTGCATTGGCTGGCAGACTGCCAACGGCTAAGATGCTGCCGAGGCAGAAGGCCACGGTTGCTAAATGTCGTGTAAAAGTGCGGACAGTCATGGAAGCTCCAGATTGAATCACCAAACGAAATCGCGCCACGCCGAGGCAAAGAAATCGCACTACTTAATTAATGAGTGATACAACGGTCTGCATGCAATGTCATGTGTCAGAGAATAAAATGTCGCTGATTTTTGTGAATGTGTCGCTTAAAAATAAAATAACAAGCAAAAATGCCGCATAATAAAAATAATGAGCTCCTTGCTCTGCTTTAAAAGGTGTGATCAACTTCATCATGGAAATTATTTTGGGGAAAGTAATTTTCAGCCTTAAAAAGGCGAAAACGGGAGAAATTCTGGTGAATAGAATCAAGTCCGCATTCATAATCGCCATTTCTGGCGTCATGGTTTTTCTGGTAGCGAATACCTCAGCTCTGGCAGAACAACCACGCAATTGGGAATTGTCATTCCAGCCTGCCGCGACAGCTATTGCTGAGCAAATTCATTGGTTTGAAAAATATACTTTGTGGTTCATCGTGCCCGTTACGGGGCTTGTGCTGGTTCTCCTGCTATGGGTGATGTTGCGCTACAGAGTAAAAGCAAATCCGGTTGCTTCTAAAACCAGCCATAACACTTTAATCGAGGTTATTTGGACGACGGGTCCGGTGATTGCGCTGATTTGTATCGCCATACCGTCATTTCAATTGCTGACAGCCCAATATTCACCGGAAGACCCTGAGCTTACTGTGAAGGCGACCGGTTACCAATGGTATTGGGGATATGAATATCAGGTGGAAAATCCTGTATCATTTGATCAGCTTCTGCTGACCGATGCAGAAAGAGCGGCTGCCGGCAAAGAAGATATGGCTAAATATCCGCGTCTTCTGGCAGTTGATAATGAGGTCGTTGTTCCGGTTGGTGAGACTGTCCGTCTCTTGGTAACTGGCGCGGATGTTATCCATTCTTGGACAATACCAGCCTTTGGCGTGAAAATGGACGCCATACCTGGTCGCATGAATGAGACATGGTTCAAAGCAGACCGTGAGGGCTTGTATTATGGCCAGTGCTCAGAACTATGCGGAAAAGATCATGCCTATATGCCAATCGCCGTCAGAGCTGTTTCCAAGGAACACTATGAAAATTGGTTGGAAGCTGCTGCCACAAATATAGAAGATGCTAATAAAAATCTAATGGCAGCGATTGAAGGTGAACAAGCGGGTGGAAATGTAGCGGTGGCTGCAAATTAATTAACCTGCCGGACTGAGAATATGGGAGCAATCGCATGGCTGGCACAGCAACGCATGCAATACATGACGACCACAAGCCCAAGGGTTGGGTTCGGTGGGTTTATTCAACCAATCATAAAGATATCGGCACGCTTTATCTGATTTTTGCGATTATTTCCGGTATCATCGGTGGTGCATTATCCATTGCGATACGTATGGAGCTGCAAGAGCCGGGCATTCAGATATTCCAAGGGCTGGCAACCATGGTTTATGGTGTGCATGGCGATGCTGCTTTGGATGCTGGCAAGCAGATGTTTAATGTGTTCAGCTCCATGCATGGCCTTATCATGATTTTCTTTATGGTCATGCCTGCTTTGATCGGTGGATTTGCGAACTGGATGATTCCGCTTATGATCGGTGCACCAGATATGGCTTTCCCGAGAATGAACAATATTTCATTCTGGCTTTTGCCGCCAGCACTGATCTTGCTTTTGATTTCACTCTTTATGCCAGGTCCTTCCGGTGGTTGGGGAGCGGGCGGAGGTTGGACACTTTATCCGCCTTTATCAACCTCGGGTCAGCCCGGACCTGCTGTCGATTTTGTTATTTTGTCGATCCACATTGCAGGTATTTCTTCCATTCTGGGCGCGATCAACTTCATTACCACAATTCTAAATATGCGCGCACCGGGGATGACGCTGCATAAAATGCCGCTTTTTGCATGGGCCGTTCTGGTTACAGCATTCTTGCTGCTTATATCTCTGCCGGTTCTCGCAGGTGGTATCACCATGCTGCTGACAGATCGTAACTTTGATACAGCGTTCTTTGCACCTGATGGCGGCGGTGACCCAATCCTTTATCAGCATCTGTTCTGGTTCTTCGGTCATCCGGAAGTGTATATTCTGATTTTGCCTGGATTTGGTATCGTCAGTCATATCGTCTCTACTTTTGCGAAGAAACCGATTTTTGGTTACTTAGGAATGGCTTATGCAATGGTGGCCATTGGTGTCGTGGGCTTTGTTGTCTGGGCACACCATATGTACACAGTTGGCTTGTCACTTGATACACAACGCTATTTTGTGTTTGCGACTATGGTTATTGCGGTACCCACGGGTATTAAAATATTCTCGTGGATTGCTACAATGTGGGGTGGCTCCATAACCTTCAGAGCGCCAATGCTCTGGGCTATTGGTTTTATCTTCCTGTTTACCATCGGCGGTATGACAGGTGTTCAGCTGGCAAATGCTGGGTTGGACCGTGCCTTACATGATACTTATTATGTCGTGGCGCATTTCCATTATGTGCTGTCTTTGGGTGCTGTCTTTGCCATCTTTGCTGCATGGTATTACTGGTTCCCTAAAATGACGGGCTATATGTACAATGAATTTACAGCCAAAGTGCATTTCTGGCTGACATTCATTGGCGTAAACTTAGTGTTTTTCCCGCAGCATTTCTTGGGTCTAGCCGGTATGCCGCGCCGCTATATCGATTATCCAGATGGTTATGCAGGATGGAATATGGTGTCGTCATACGGCTCCTATCTGGCTGGATTTGCAGTGCTTGTCTTCCTTTACAACGTGTATGAAGCATTTGCGAAAAAACGCGAAGCTGGAGCCAATCCTTGGGGTGAAGGTGCAACAACACTTGAATGGCAGCTGTCGTCACCACCGCCATATCATCAGTGGGAAGAACTGCCACGGATTAAATAAAACACTTCGGGCTGGTTTTTGGCCAGCCCGTATAAACTCAACTAACGGTGCTGCAATAAGCCTGTTTGAGTTTCATAGTCGCAGTAACGAGAAGCATGAAGTCACATAGTGAACTTGAGTAATTCATCGCTGACAGAGGCAGTGATTATATTATGCATCCACTTGATGACTGTTTGAAAGAAGTGGTGGTGAGGTGAAATGACATTAACCGACCATGATACACTCAGAACTTCGCAGCCTTTGTTTTCAGAAGCGACGGCATCGGATTATATAACTTTGCTAAAGCCGCGTGTGATGTCGCTGGTTATATTTACCGGACTTGTGGGCTTGGTATTGGCGCCTGGACATATGAATCCCATATTGGCTGCAATCAGCATTATCGCTATTGCAGTTGGTGCTGGTGCTTCGGGTGCGCTCAATATGTGGTATGATGCCGATATTGATATCATCATGAAGCGTACCCGCAAGAGACCAATTCCGGCTGGGTTGATTGCTCCCAATCAGGTTCTGGTTTTCGGCCTGATCTTATCGGCTCTTTCTGTGATAACGCTTGGACTTATGATCAATTGGCTGGCAGGTGCTTTGCTTGCTTTCACCATATTTTTCTACGCGGTTGTTTATTCGATGTGGCTAAAGCGCTCAACACCGCAAAATATTGTTATAGGCGGTGCTGCTGGTGCATTTCCTCCGGTGATCGGATGGGCAGCGGCAACGGGCACAATTAGCTTTGAATCCATCACTCTCTTTATGATTATATTTTTATGGACACCGCCACATTTTTGGGCTCTGGCATTGTTCAGTAGCACCGATTACGAAGCTGCCAAGATACCGATGATGCCCAATGTAAAGGGCGAAAAATCAACGCGTAGCCAGATATTGGCATATTCTGTAGTATTGGCACCTGTGGGTGTTCTGCCTTGGATTATGGGGTTTGCGGGTATCTTTTATGGCTTTGTTGCTCTGATTATGGGTGGGATATTTATTTTGCGAGCTTGGCAGCTTTATAAAGCGCCTTCCAAAGTGAGTATGCTTGCATCATCACGAAGATTGTTTCGCTTTTCACTTATCTATCTATCTGGTCTTTTTGCCGTTTTACTACTTGAGAATCTGGTTTTAAAGGGCTTGGCAGCATGGGGATTTGTCTGATGAGTGATGGAAAAAAATCTAAATCAGAAAATGATATTATGAAAACAAATGATGAGAAGCGGGAAGCACCTCAGCTGGAATTGGTAAAGCAAACGGCCAAACAAAAAAAGGCCCAAAGAAACCGATCCATAGGGCTGGCAATTGCATTAATTCTTTTCGCAATAATTGTATATGTGGGAACTTACGCCAAGCTAGGAGCAAATGTACTGATCAGGCCGATGTGATGGATATAAGCTGATAGGTGAGAATAATGAATGATCTAGATAATGATAAAGCGAACAAGAGCTTGGCGAAAAAACAGTCGGCCAATCGGACTGTAGCTTTTGCTTGTCTTGCATTTTTTGTTTGTATGATTGGTGTCGCCTATGCATCTGTTCCATTATATCGTTTGTTCTGCCAGGTGACAGGTTATGGCGGTACAACGCAGCGTGTTGAACAATATTCAGATAAGATATTGGATCAAAAAATAAAAATCCGTTTTGATGCGAACACAGCTAGCGATCTGCCTTGGGACTTTAAGCCGATGCAGCGAGAAGTAGAGGTGCATATCGGTGAGACAGCATTAATCCGATACGAAGCAACGAACTTTCTGGATCATCCGGCGGCGGGACGAGCTACTTTCAACGTGACACCTGCACGCGCTGGTGCATATTTTAATAAGGTTGAATGTTTCTGCTTTAATGACACGACATTGCAGCC
>CANQXU010000235.1 GCA_947627865.1 uncultured Paenochrobactrum sp.
AGTTGAGCTTGTGTTGCACGACGTGGTAATGCGTCAACGAGAGTGCGAAACTCGTTATGTATAGTCTGTAATGTTTGATTTTCATGAGTTTCGAGCATTGCAGCTTCGAGAATTTTGGCAATATCGCGTCTTTGAAGGCTGATTTGCTCGCGTGTACGACGCAATAAAGCAATAGCAGCGCGTTCAGTTTCCGCAGCTTGTGCTATTTCATCACTACGTACCAGTAAAGGGAGTAGCGAAAAGCCGAAAGCTTCCTCTACCTGACCGGTTTTTGATTTATAAGCATAGCGCTTTCCATTGGGACTATCGCGACGCTGTATGAGGCCTGCATCAACCAGTATAGCCAAATGACGACGCAATGTTGCTGCCGGCATACCATGTGCGCGTAATGACAGTTGATTATTTGAAGGGAATACAACAAGTGTCTTAGCTGTCTGCTTCAATTCTGTTTCAGGATAAAAAGACAATAAAGCATTCAGTACCGCTAGAGAACGGTCTGATATCTTAAAGACTTTCTTGGCCTCACACAGATTTTTGTAAAGCTGCCATTTATCAACGACCGAATCAGCTGCTTGTTTCTGAGCTTTTTTATAAGCAGAAATTAGCGCAAGCGTCACCGGTCGGCTCCCGAAAGGAGTCGATGCGAGATTTGTCTGCATTTTCTTATACCTTTTTCAAGGCAAAAGATGTCCGTGCGCCCAAAGACGTTTAATCTACTTGACAGTGATTCGTGAAAATGCGATTCTCGGAGTGCTTAGTTACGAGAGAGGCTTCCACGACGGAAACGTTTGGGGGCCTTTTTCTTTTGCGATTTTTCTCCTGTTAGTGTTTATCTTCCAATTGATAGTTCTCGTAGAGCTCATCTAGTCGATCTGATAACCAATCCGCGAACTGACGACCTTGAGGTGCACTGACTGTTAATTTTGCATCTCTTGCGGAATGGCGTATCACTACGCTGACATTTTTATCATCTGACGCCCATCTCTTCGGTGCCAGATTGCTGATAGATTTTTTTACAGGCTTAGAAACATTGCCTTTCTTAAGGTCGGTATAAAGCTTCTCAAACCGTTCTGGTGAAGACAGAGCCTTAAACGTATCTTGAGCTATCAAGCTTTCAGCTGTTTCTAGGTGTTTAGGGTTTTCTAAGAGCTTGCGTAATTCTAGCCATCTATCACGCCCTACCCCCTTAGCTGGGCCAATCGCCGTCAGCATTTCTTCTGATATAGAGCGAGGAATAGTCAGCATTTTGGATAATGTCTGATAGTCGATGGTTAAGGCTGCCTGAATTGTATCTCTGCTATAGCCGAGCTTCTCAAGACGCTCAGCAAAGAGAGTTCGTTCAATAAAGCTTAAATTTGCACGAGCTGAGTTTTCTTGGCCCTGACTGACAATATGCTCAAGATCCTCCAGCTGTTTGACAACAGCACGAACCTTAATCCCCAGCTCTTTAGCAACCTTAGCGCGACGGTGGCCGAAAACGATCATATAGCGACCATTTTCATGAGGATGAGGACGAACTAAAATTGGGCTATCCTGCCCTCTTTCTTTAATTGCCTGTAGAAGCTCTTGATATTCTGGGTCTATGCTTTCGCTCATACGGTCAGCGACAAAGGATACGTCAAGTAGAGAAGTGTCCAACTCTACAACTGCATCACCTTCATTCAGCTTCACTGCCTGACGAGCTAATTCATCAATTGAAGCAGATAAAGATTTGGCAGCACCGTATTTACGCGGTTCTTGAGTATCTTGTGCTTTCGCAACAGGTACTTCTTCGCGCATGACGCTTTGAAATATATTCTTACGAGCCATATCTAACCTCAATGCCAAATACCCGGCTATTATAAGCCATGTATTTGAATTTATTCAAAAATACTAAATATAGACGGCAGTCTATTACCTCTATTTTGTGCGTCCCCATGCTTCGTGCACAAGGCCAGTGATTTCTTTGTTGACTGCTTCTAAAGATGCAAATGCACGATCATAGGTGGTGCGGTTCATAGAAGAACGATCAACTTCGTATAAAGTTTGTTTTGTTAAGCCCGCATCCGAGATTGCAGTGGATTTGAGCATGTGATTTTTAAGCATTTGGGGGGCAAGCATGCTTTGCATGAAGCCTACCATTTGCGCTTGTGGAATATCCATCGGCTCATATCGCGTGATAAGATAGCGGAACCAATCGAGTTCAACTTCTGCACCAGCTTGTTTGACTGTTTTAAGAATGTCACCCAGCATCAATAAAAATTGCGACATAGACATTAGGTCAAGCATTTGTGGGTGAACGGTAATCAAAACTGACGTTGCTGCAGACAAGGCTGTTAGCGTCAAATAACCGAGCTGTGGGGGACAATCGAGCACAACAACATCATATTCGTCATCAACACTGGCTAATGACTTTTCAATACGGTTCCAGAATGTCTTGCCCTCGATTGAGTTTGGCCCCTGCATTGCAAGAGGCGTATCATATTCATATTCCTGTAACTCCAAAGTCGCAGGAATAATGTCGAGGCCAGGAAAGTTGGTATGACGAATAATGTCTTTAATTGGCTTGCGTTCATCGTCATAACGAATAGCTTCGTAAATTGACGGGAATTGATCCAATTCAGGCTGAATGCCGTGGAGCGCTGAGAGAGACGCTTGTGGGTCAAGATCTGCCGCTAAAACACGATGGCCACATAAAGCCAGATGTTGGGCCAAGTGTGCAGCTGTCGTCGTCTTGCCCGATCCGCCTTTGAAGTTCACAACAGCAATGACTTGTAGTTTTTCGCCTGGGCGACGGTGTGGGACATATTGTTTAACTTCTGTCCGCCCGTTCTGATCAAGATAGTGTCTCAGTTCCATAATCTGGTTGGCCGTATAAGAACGACGGCCGCCAGAATGGATAGTAGGCTCAACGCCCTTGCCTTCAAGGTGCAGCTTTTTTAAATTGCTGGGTGAAACACCAAGGAAGTAAGCTGCTTCTGCCATAGAAAATTGACGCAAAGTTTTGCGCGCATCAGGAGGAAAATTTTCAACACGGAGCATATTTAGCTTGTGTGAAATTTCTCGCCCTTGCGCAAGGATCAGGTCATCAAACGATGTTTCTGGCATTTGCGTCGAATTGTTCATATTTCAGGAACCTCAAGTGACGGCATTACGTCAATAATATCTCAGATGCCGTCATTATGTTCGATTCTCAAAATAGTGCAAGGAAATTAAGGTTAACAAATGCTTAAGTGGCAATCTTTCTATTTTGCATGCAAAAGCATGCTTTAAGTGCCGCTGTGATATTTAAGCAAATTTATGACTGTTCTAAGCTATAATAAGCAAAATTCATGTAGGCGCAGGATCATTTCTTACAGTCTAGACGGGGGCATATTTTCTTTAGAAGGCAATTATTGAGTAATAACAAGCCTATATTTTTCTGCGCTATGTTATCTTTAAGCACAATGCTCATTTGGTTTTCTTGGAAAGTTTGACGAGCTCTGGTGTGACAGCTTTCATTTTTTTAAAATAGTATAGGACTGTCGATAAACTGTACTGGTACAGCTGATTGTCATTTTACGGGGGCGCTTACCAGCGAGTTAATAAATTAGACCTTCAAGAATAATGGGCATAGCAAAATATTCTCTACTACGGATGATTTAAAATAGCATTGAATGAAATATTTAAAAGCCATTATAATTATCGATTGCCAGTGATGATCTGTCCTTTGATTCATGCATGGTTTCTTGGCAACTTTCACTATAGAAATTTACCTGGCTTATAGCGCCTGAAATTCGAGGAGTGAGGTAGTATACTTCAAAGGCTTCGACAGATTTCTAAAATCTGATAGTGATAGCTGATTGCAAAATATGGCTCTGTTCTCCGATGATTATATGCATAGAAGTTTTATCTTGGCCTTAAGAAAAGCTACTCTAAACACATAAATAGTGCTAAGACATTGAAAATATTGTATTAGTCTGGAAATAGACGGCAGTCTATTTTTGTGAATGAAGTGGATTAGTTGTTTTTCTACAGTTTTAAATGTCTATAAAGCAAAAGGGCGGCAAGCTCTTCTAACAATGAAAAGATATTATTGAATACACTATCGATATTTATGGGCTTTAAGTAAGTGCGCTATACTTTGGTGCGGCCTTTAAAATTTCTTAATGGTCGATGCTTTTATGATGTAATAATAAATTTTATCAAACTTGATATAGAGGGTAGGGGGGCAGGTGGCTATTGCACATGTGCCCAGATGAGGTTGAGTAAACAGCCAATATTCATTAG
This sequence comes from uncultured Paenochrobactrum sp., assembly GCA_947627865.1. Taxonomy (GTDB): domain Bacteria; phylum Pseudomonadota; class Alphaproteobacteria; order Rhizobiales; family Rhizobiaceae; genus Paenochrobactrum. Next base: position 4,249 of record CANQXU010000235.1, read on the forward strand.
CGATAAATCAAGAGCTTTTATATGTGATGTTGTACTGGTGCAGGTTTAGCTATTGGCTAATTTTACGACTGGTATAGCTAGTCGGGCAATTCTAAAAAATTGAGCTGAGAAATAGCGCAGCTCTGAATTGTTGGAATTGGTGCATCATTGAGTTCGGAAATAGCTGCACTCAAGCAGTGGCTTCTGTTTTTCATTATGAAGTTTTTGAAGGCGCGCGGTGTGAGTTTTCATTCAGAGCTAAATCGGAGCCATTATAATTATAGGCAGATTCTATGTTCCAGTTTTGTGGTCATTGCTTTAGTCTATTGATGGAGTATGGCAATAACAATAATAGCGTGCTTGTTATAATGATTGAGCAAGAAAAATAGGCATTAGAAAACAAATGTAATTGCGGGCTCATCATGAGCTTTTGCCTTAAGCTATTGAATAATATAGCAATAAATTGAAATAACATCCAAGGTTTATACAATTTCTCTCATAGATATTTGAGGATGTCCATCATTATCTAATTTTTTGTCAACAAAAACATTGACAATGCTGAGCGTCACGTCAATAGTT
>CANQXU010000236.1 GCA_947627865.1 uncultured Paenochrobactrum sp.
GCCAAGTGCTGCGGAGCGGATGGACGGCGGCACTGCGCGCAGTGCTGCACGAGTTGAAATGATGATGGTTGGTAAGGTCATCAAGGTCAGAACCAGCCCACCCACCAATGAGGCAGAGCGCGGTAAGCCAAAAAGGTTGATGAAGACAGCCAGCCCCAATAAGCCATAGACTATGGAAGGCACAGCAGCCAGATTGTTGATATTGACCTCAATCATGTCAGTGAAACGGTTCTTCTTGGCGAATTCCTCCAGATAAATAGAGGCAGCGACCCCGATCGGAAGCGCAAGAACCAACACAATCAGCATCATATAAATCGATCCAACCAGTGCAACCGCAAGACCGGATGTTTCAGGGCGGCTGGATGCGCCAAATGTAAACAGTCCCTTGTTGAAGGCCTGCGACATCACACCTTCATCAGAAAGCTGTTTGATCCAAGCAACTTGACGGTCCGAAACTTTACGGTTGCTCTCTGGAACCGATAGGTCAATTTGCCCTTTATAGGCTGAATCTGTGTCAGCACCCGCCAATACGCGTATGGTCTGGCTTGTTCCGATAAGTGAGGGATCCTGCGTAACCATTTCACGCAACTGAACACGAACGCCATCGGAATAGATCTTGCCAAGATCGCGCATAGCGGCACGGTCTTTAAGATCGACATCAAGCTTTTGTGCCAGCGCATTTCTTACTAAGAGCGGATAATTGGCCGTCACCAAAACATTCGGATTCTCTTCACGCTCGTTTTTAGGGTCGATGATCGAGGGATCAAGATCAACAACAAGCGTGAGCGTTGTTTGCCAGAAGGCTGAATAGCCTTTGGTCACAACTGAAAATAATAAAGCCACCAAAAAGAATACGCCAACGGCAATGGCTAAAATTCCATAGAGACGAAAGCGCTTTTCAGACGCATAGCGACGCTTTAGTCCGATATCTCGACGTGCATTTTGAGGAGCAGAAGTCGTAGCAGTGAAAATTGAGTCTGACATTATTCATACTGCTCCCGATATTTGCGAACGATATAGAGTGCGAAAATATTCATGGCTAAAGTGAGAACAAAAAGTGTGATGCCCAAAGCAAATGCGACAAGTGTTTGGGGGGAGTTGAATTCAAGATCACCCGTCAGCTGATTAACAATCTTGACGGTAATGGTCGTCATCGCTTCAAATGGGTTGATGGTCAAATTAGCGGCAACACCTGCAGCCAATACCACGATCATGGTTTCACCGATGGCGCGTGACGCAGTCATCAAAAGCGCACCGACAATACCGGGCAATGCTGCTGGCATGATCACGCGTTTGATCGTTTCCGAGCGTGTTGCACCAAGCCCGAGCGAGCCGTCTCGAAGTGACCGCGGTACAGCTGTGATAATGTCGTCAGAAAGTGACGAAACAAATGGGATCAACATGACACCCATGACCAGACCGGCAGTCAGAACACTTTGTGACATGATAAAGCCTTGCCCGCCGGCAATTGCCGCACTCAAGTCACGTAAAAACGGCCCAACGGTGACAAGAGCAAAAAAGCCGTAAACAATAGTGGGAATGCCGGCTAACAGTTCAAGAACTGGCTTTACCAATGTGCGAATACGCGGGCTTGCATATTCTGCCATATAGATTGCCGAGAACAAACCGATCGGAACAGCAAAAAGCATGGCCACAAATGCAATATACAGCGTGCCGGCTAGAAGCGGTATTAAGCCAAACTGACCAACTTCGCCTTGTGATCCAGCTGCTGCAAAGCGCGGATCCCAGACTGTACCAAAAAAGAAATTCTCGAGCGAAACAGATTGAAAGAAGCTGATGGTTTGAAAGAGCATTGAGAAAACAATGCCGATCGTTGTGAGGATGGCGATGCCTGAGGCGGCTATCAGCCCCCATAAGACAATTCTTTCAACATTATTACGTGCTCTGGATCTTAATCTTACGCCGGACAGACCAAAAATCACACCAGCTAATGCCAGCACAATTGTAATCGCTGAACCAATATTATGTGAAATCTTATTGCTATGATACCAATTAAGAGCAATCGGAATCATATAGTTTTGGCCTTCAGTGGCCAGTGCAACGCCTTTGCTGCCTAACAATTGACGAAGGTCAGCGTAATTATCCGGTAGATTATCAAGTTCGGCAGGTGTGAGACGCTCAAAGCCGTTGGCAATATTGCGTATCATGCCAAGTGCTAAGGATTGCGATATGACCGTTGATTGCTCTGCGCTTTGCGGCATTTGCGAAGCCGCATGTTTTTCAATGACAACGGATGAGCCAATAGTCCAGATGGCCAGAAAGATGATCGCTGGCAAAGCTGAAACGAGAAAGACCCACCACCCATGATAATGGGGGCGGGAGTGTAGTTTGTCACCAATGACAGGTTCTGTGCTACTTTGACGAAGAGCTTTTTGTCTTCCCAGAAAGAAGCCGACTGAGCTGATGACAACAACTATAAGCAAGACCAGCAATGCGGACATCAAATTTCCTCGGTTGTCCAGATAGGCAGATGCGACCGGAGAATCCGGTCGCATCTGTTTTTATCAATTATTGAGCGGCTAATACCTTGCCTTCGCTGAAATTGGTGCGCTGTTCTTCGCGCTCATTTTCAGGTGCAGGAACCAGTCCATATTCTGCAAGCGGGCCATCTTCGCCAACCATTTGTTCAGCCAGGAAGAAATCAACATATTCTTTCAAGCCTGGGATGACGCCAAGATGCGCTTTTTTAACGTAGAAATAAAGTGGGCGTGATACTGGATATTCGCCAGTTGCAACACTTTCTGCTGATGGTACAACACCATTAACAGTTGCCACTTTCAGTTTGTCGGCATTGTTCTCGTAGAAATAGAGGCCGAAGATGCCGACGCCGGTTTTGTTGGATTCGATGCGGGCAAGGGTTTCACTGTAATCACCGTCAATATCAACGGCTTTACCGTCTTTACGTACCGCTATACATGCGGACGCTGCAGCTTTGTCGTCCAAACCGGTTTTCTTGAGTTCTTCCAGAGCGCCTGTTTCTTTACAGCCGTCGGTCAGAACTTTTTCTTCGAATACTTCACGCGTACCGTGCTTTTCGCCAGGGATATAGGCCGCAATATCCCAATCTGGCAGATCTGCATTAACTTGGTTCCATTTGGTGTTTGGATTGTCGACGAGCTTACCATCAACAACAAGCTGCGCTGCCAGTGCTTTATAAACGTCATTTGGTGTCAGTTTGAAGTCAGGGCCTTTGGCGTCTGTGGCAAAAACAATGCCGTCATAACCAAAGCGCACTTCCTGCACATCCTTTACACCGGCATCGATGCAAGATTGTAGTTCTGTGCTTTTCATCGGGCGGGAAGCATTGGCAATATCAACCGTATTTTCGCCGACACCTTTACAAAACTCTTTAATACCAGCGCCAGAGCCGCCAGATTCAATGACAGGTGTTTTGAAATCCGGATAAGTTTCACCAAAGGTTTCAGCTACGATTTTTGCATAAGGCAAAACCGTTGATGAACCCGAAACCTGAATCTGCTCACGAGCAGAGGCTGCTGAAACAGACATAACGGCTGCAATGGCGACTGCTGCTGTGGTGGAAATCAACTTGTTCATATGGAGAGGCTCCAGTTGAGAAAAGAGAAAGACGTTTTTCGTCTGTCTGCTATTTAGAGCCTGTTTATTACAGTGATGTGACAGTAGTATTACAGATTTATGTATAATGTGACATGAGGGTATTGGAATGCCCCTTGCTTAAAAAAAGATAAGCAAGGAGCACGCAAACACTAAATAAATTTAAGACAATCCCAAAGCCGGAAGGCGGCTGCTGAGCAAACGGATTGTTTCGCTATCAGCATTGGCAAATGCAAAGCGCAGAAATGCATCCTGATTCTCGCCAAAAAACACGCCTGGCAAAGTAATAATGCCCAGTTGCTCTGCCAGTGCTTCAGCAACTCTCATTGAGCCAAATTGTGGATATGGATGTCTCACAAAGGCAAAATAAGCACCGATCGCTTCAATTTTCCATCCATCAATTGCCTCAATCACTTCACTCATTGCAGCAGCCCGCAAGGCAATCTCTTTGCGATTATCATTGCGCCATGATTCCAGCGGTTCAAGTGCTTGTGCAACGGCATGTTGTGGTGCGCGGGGTGCACAAATTTGCAGATTATCCATAATCTTGGCAATATTGGCTATCACGTCTTCGCTGGCAGCAACTGCGCCCAAGCGATGGCCTGGAATGCAAAAGGATTTTGAAAAACTATAAAGCTGAATGAGACCATCCTGCCAATTGTCAGCCTGAAATAACGGATGCGGCGCTTGATCCGGATTTTCAAGGAAGTCGCGATAAGTCTCATCCAGCAATAGCCAAATGCCTTTTTGCCGACAAATCTCGTATATTTCTTGTAGCAATTCAGGCGGGTAAACAGCACCCGTTGGATTGTTTGGTGATACGAGAGCCAGTGCTTTAACACCGCTATGCAAATGAGCAATAATCGTTTCTTTTTCAGGAACGAAGCCGTTACCCGCATCACATGGGACTGTCGCCCATTTGATACCAAGCATTTCCAAAGTTGACTGGTGATTGAAATAAAACGGCTCAGTCATCAAAACAGTGTCACCGGCTTTAGCAACACTCATGACGGCTGTAATAAATGCTTGATTGCAACCAGATGTAATATGCACATTACTTTCGCTAAGCTCTGCTTTATATAATGCAGAAAGATGCTTGCTATATGCTTTGCGCAGGTCGCTCTCACCTTCAATAGCCCCATAGCCGGCATAATCAACAGAAGATGCAGCTTC
>CANQXU010000237.1 GCA_947627865.1 uncultured Paenochrobactrum sp.
CTACTGCTAGTAAATCATTCGGTATAGAAGCCTCGTGATCGGCTATGGGCACAGTATAGACATGGCGGGCTATATCTTTATAAGCTTCAAAATAACCTGATGCTTCTTTGGTGTTGATCATACCAATGATCATAATCAAAGGCCGTGGATTACGCTCTTCCAATTCAGCCAATGCTTCTGCAATTACGATACCCGCACCCGGATTATGACCGCCATCAAGCCATATTTCCGATCCTTTGGGTGCCATATCAAATAGTTTACCATGCGTCAGCTTCTGCATGCGTGCTGGCCATTCAACCACCATCATGGCACGCTCGGCTGCTTTATGATCAATATCAAAACCTGCCATGCGTACCGCTTCAATAGCGGCGGCAGCATTTGACAATTGATGACGACCGCGCAAACGGGGCAAGGGCAAATCAATCAGCCCTTCCTGATCTTGATAAATGAAGCGCCCATGCTCTTCAAAGCCTAGAAAATCCTGCCCGTAAATTACATAAGGGCAGTCATGTTTTAAAGCGGTTGCTTCCAGAACATCGCGTGCAGCCTCATAAGGCTGAAAACCAATAACGACAGGGCATCCGTCTTTAATAATTCCAGCTTTTTCAGCAGCAATCTGTTCTACTGTATCCCCAAGATATGACTGGTGATCGATAGAAATTGGCAAAATGACAGAAACAGCAGGCTTTGCGATAACATTTGTCGCATCAAAACGCCCGCCTAAACCGACCTCTAAAATGACCGCATCGGCTGGATGTTCCGCAAATAAGACAAAAGCGACTGCGGACAGAATTTCAAAAACCGTTATATGCTCGCCATTATTGGCTTGAGCGACGCGTTCAATGGCATCGGCGAGCACATCATCAGACACATATTTTCCACCACCAGCTGCCGCCAAGCGGTAGCGCTCATGCCAGTTGACAAGATGGGGTGAGGTATGGACATGAACCTTATATCCAGCAGATTCAAGCAAGGCACGGGTAAATGCAGTTGTTGAACCTTTGCCATTTGTGCCCGCAATATGAATAACAGGTGGCAAGCGATCCTGCGGATTGCCCAATCGCTCCAAAAGACCACGGATGCGCCCCAGTGAAAGGTCAAACCCCTTAGGGTGTAACTCCATCAGCCGTTGAATGGCTGCATCCGCTCGATTTGTCATATTGAAAATATCCTGCCTGATCAGGCCGCTTTTTCATCAACAGCGTGAGTTGTAGCAGGCTGTTTTGTCAAAATTTTAAGCAAGGAGGCAATCGTTGATTTCATCTCTGTGCGCGAAACAACCATATCCACCATGCCATGATCCATGAGATATTCCGCACTTTGGAAGCCTTCTGGAAGCTTTTCACGGATCGTCTGCTCAATCACGCGCGGACCAGCAAAACCAATCAAAGCACCTGGCTCTGCAATATGCACATCGCCAAGCATAGCATATGAAGCTGTTACGCCGCCTGTGGTCGGGTTTGTCAGCACGACAATATATGGGAGACCTGCCTCTTTCAACATTTCAACCGCAACTGTTGTACGTGCAAGCTGCATTAAGGACAAAATACCTTCCTGCATACGTGCACCACCAGAAGCAGCAAACAAGACAAGCGGTCGCTTCAACTCGATAGCTTTTTCAAAACCTTTAATGATCGCATCGCCAGCGCCCATACCAAGGGACCCGCCCATAAAGGAGAAGTCCTGTACGGTCGCCACAATTGGCAAGCCTTCAATTGTTCCAAGCGCATTGGTGATAGCATCTTCCGCGCCTGTGCGATTGCGATAGTCCTTCAAGCGATCAGTGTATTTTTTCTCATCGCGGAATTTCAAAGGATCAACTGCAACTTTAGGTGCTTCCAAAGTTGTGTATTCGCCATTATCGAAGAAAAAGCGCAAACGGTCTTTCACCGGAATCCGCATATGATGACCTGAAGCTGGGATAACCCATTGGTTGCTTTCCAGATCTTTGTGGAACACCATTTCACCGGTTACCGGATCTTTGATCCAAAGGTTGTCCGGCATTTCACGTCGACCAAGCATCGAGTTAATTTTTGGCCGAACGTAATTTGTGATCCAATTCATAGTTGTCTTTCCGTTGTTTCTTGTTCTTATTATGGGGAGCTCAGATGGCAGCATCAAGGCCGGTTTAGCGCAAACTTGCTGCCAGTTCGGAAACCAGCTTGCTAACAGAAGCTACCGGATCACCAATGCGTGCACCAGAATCATCAAAAGCTGATGCAACGGCATTTACAATCGCAGTACCAACTACAACGCCGTCCGCTGTCGCAGCAATCGCCTTTGCTTGCTCAGGTGTTTTAACACCAAAGCCAACGCAAATAGGCAGATTTGTATGCTCTTTAATATTCTGAACTGCTTTGCCCACAAGTGTAGTATCAGGAATAGCAGAACCTGTAATACCGTTCATTGAGACATAATATACAAAACCGGAAGCATTTTCCAGTACTCTCGGTAAACGCTTTCCATCAGTCGTTGGAGTTGCCAGACGGATAAAGTTCAAACCTGCCTTAACAGCCGGCAGGCATAGTTCTTCATCCATTTCTGAAGGCAGATCAACAATGATCATACCATCAATACCGGCCTTCAGGGCATCAGAAACAAATTTATCAACGCCATAGCTGTAAATCGGATTGTAATACCCCATCAAAACGATTGGTGTTGTATCATCGCTCTTGCGAAACTCTGCAGCCATCTGCAAAGTTTTATGCAAGGTTTGGCCAGCTTTGAGTGACCGCAAACCGGCTGCCTGAATTGACGGGCCATCGGCCATCGGATCAGAAAAAGGCATGCCAAGTTCAATAATATCAGCACCGGCTTCCGGCAATGCTTTCATGACTTGCATGGATGTGTCAAAATCAGGATCACCGCCCATAAAATAGGTGACAAGCGCCGGGCGCCCTTCTGATTTCAATGCAGCAAATTTATCGTCCATACGTTGTGTCACGATCAGATCTCCATACCCATCAATTTACCCACGGTATGGACATCCTTGTCGCCGCGGCCGGAAAGATTAACAATGATGATTTGATCTTTGTCCATTGTCGGCGCCATCTTAATCGCCTGAGCAATCGCATGGGACGATTCAAGAGCCGGAATGATACCTTCCTTGCGTGTTGTCAGCTGGAAAGCGTCTAAAGCTTCATCATCAAGAATTGGTACATATTCTACGCGGCCAGTATCGCGGAGCCATGAATGCTCAGGCCCAACACCTGGATAATCAAGCCCTGCCGAAACGGAGTGACCTTCTAGTATCTGTCCGTCTTCATCTTGTAACAAATATGTGCGGTTGCCGTGCAATACACCTGGACGTCCTGCATTCATTGATGCGCAATGTTCATTGCCTTCAAGACCACGGCCACCAGCCTCAACACCAACAATACGCACACTCTTGTCATCCAAGAACGGATGGAACAGGCCAATGGCATTAGAGCCACCGCCGACAGCCGCAATGATGACATCCGGCAAACGTCCGGCCTGCTCAAGCACTTGCTCGCGTGCTTCGGTGCCAATCACTGTTTGAAAGTCGCGCACCAACTCAGGATAAGGATGCGGGCCGGCAGCAGTTCCGATCAAATAATATGTATCGTCCACATTGGTGACCCAATCACGCAATGCTTCATTCATCGCGTCTTTGAGTGTGCCATTACCGGCTGCTACCGCATTGACTTCTGCGCCAAGCAATTTCATGCGGAACACATTGGGCTTTTGACGCTCGACATCCGTTGCACCCATATAGACAACACAAGGCATACCAAAGCGTGCCGCAACAGTTGCAGATGCAACGCCGTGCTGACCAGCGCCCGTTTCAGCGATAATGCGTGTTTTGCCCATACGTTTGGCGAGTAATATCTGGCCAAGGCAGTTATTAATTTTATGGCTGCCAGTGTGATTGAGATCTTCGCGCTTAAAATAAATTTTTGCGCCGCCCAAATGATTGGTCAGCCCTTCTGCAAAATAAAGTTTAGACGGACGACCTGCATAATTGGTGGAGAGTTCCTTAAGCTCGGCATGAAACTCAGGATCATTTTTAGCTTTATTATAAGCTTCCTGAAGATCCAACATAAGCGGCATCAATGTTTCGGCAACGAAGCGTCCGCCAAAAATGCCAAACATACCTTCTTCATCCGGCCCGCTGCGATAGGAATTAAGTTCAACTGGTTTATTCAACGCTTCGCTCCACCATATTTATTTCGAAGATGGGGCGGGCTGATCCGTTCCGCCATCATTATTTTCTTTAGCAGACATAAGTGCCTGTGTATTCCGGACTGTTTCAAAAAACTCTTTGATCAGTCTTATATCTTTTTCACCCGGCGCAATTTCCACACCAGACGATATATCTATCCCGCGGGCATGTGTCAGCATGAGCGCCTGTGCAATATTTTGTACATTCAACCCACCCGAAAGCATGTAATCTATATCCTCGTCAAGATTACTCAGCAAATGCCAATCAAAACTTACCCCATTACCACCAGGCAATAGCGCATTTTTTGGAGCCTTGGCATCAAAAATAAAACGATCCGCGATATCAATATAATCACGCACGCTCAGAAAATCAGCGGCCTCACGCACGGAAAATGCTTTAATGACCGGTAATCCATATCGCTTGCGAATGATTGCAACACGCTCAGGTGCTTCATTGCCATGCAATTGAAGCATATCAGGGCGCATAACCTCCACAATTTCATCTAAATATTGATCATCAGCATCAACAGTGACAGCAAC
>CANQXU010000238.1 GCA_947627865.1 uncultured Paenochrobactrum sp.
TTAATATTATACTGGTTGTCTTGCTTTAATGATGGCTCAATATGAAGCGGTGTTTCGCTAGAGAAGGTAAGGGAGCTCATCGTGCCGTCAATGCTGGCTTTAAAGTGCAAATGATCCGGCAATGGGGCATTGGTGCTTATTAAAATAGCCTCCGGCTCTAATTTCAGTGAAGCCGTGGGAATGATAGTAAAAGGCTCTTCCAGATCAAAATCAGCAGAAGCACTATAGCCAGTAAAATCGGCGGTCAGATTAACATAGGCTTGGCCATTGCCGCCCATTGCACACCAGTCAGGCTCAAAAACGGGTGATAGCTCAGCATTATTGGGCACAGTTATCAGGAATGATTGACGGTTTTTCGTATTCTCACCTGTTTTTACTTCCACCAGCTCCGGTAATACCGGTTTGGCTTTGGTCTTATAAAGATAGGCCTGAGGGCTTAGAACAATATTGAGTTTTGTTTCTGACTCTGGCGATATAACGGATTGTGCAAGGGCTGCATTTTCAAATATGCCGCTAGCTTCAAATAGTGCCTTATCAATTTCAGAGATCTTACGTGCAATGCGATGACCGTGCAATGTGATAAAATCAACGGGCGCAGTTTGCATAACGATGCCAAGGCTTTTGCCTGCTTCAGTCAGGCAAGCAATGATTGCTTCACGATCAGGGAAGGCAGAAACCGCGTGGTCAATAGCATCCTGCGCATCCCTCAGTGCATCAGCCGTTAAGGCTGTAAGGCCGGTTTCATCGGCGAGACTTTCCAGATTTGCTGGAAGAGTATCTAAAATAGAGTTTTCATTGCGTATTTTACCAGTACTTAATTTGAGATGCAGCGGCCATTCGCGTTTGGGTTCATCGGGCCAATAGCCCATGCCTTGACTACCATGAAAATAGCGAGACCATTCACCAATGCGGTCAAAATCTACGCCGCTGACAGGTTCTACGCTATTTGCTTTAATGGTTAGGGTTGTTGCAGGTGGTGGCGTTTCATCATCATAATATTCCCCTCCACCGGACCATGCGGGCAGGTAATATTTGGCAACCTGCCAAGGTTTAAGGCCTTGGGCGAAGTGTTCAGGAAACGCATTGCTGCTTGCAGCGAGCTGAATTGCTGTTTCTGCCGCTCGTGTCATTGCGCGGTGATGACCATGCTGCCCCGCGACGTCTAGAAATGTAGGAATAACAATATCAGGCCGGAATTGACGATAGGCACGCACCAAGCGCTCAACAATGCGCTCTTCACCCCAATGTGCAAAGGTGCCTTCACCATCTTTTGAAAATCCGAAGTCGTGAATGGGGTCGTGCGGACCGTGACCAAGCCATACGACCTCGCTATCGAGAATGCGTGCGGCTTCTTCCATTTCTCGGCTCCGCATCAGCCCGAGCGCGCCCCCTCTTTCTGCTCCAAGGGCATTTTGCCCGCCTTCGCCTCTGGTGGAGCAACCAATCATTGTGCGCATGCCAAGATGGAAACGAAGATAAGCCAGCATGCCGCTTTGTTCGTCGTCCGGATGAGCGCCGGTATGCATTACACTGACAGTAGAGCGTAAACGGGTTAATGCCTTATGCAATCTGATTAAAGCAGGGGATGCCATCTGGCGTTCAATTTTCTGACGTGCTGAAAGCATGACGATCTCCGGTAATCTTTACTTATCTTTTTAAATATCAGGTGCGGTATCGAGCTTAGGCGTTATTGCATCAAATAAAGGAAGTGCGGCGGCGCCAAGAGCTGCTGTAAATTGTCCAGTATGGCCGCGTATAACACGCGGGAAAGCGCGTTGGTGTCTGTTTGCTACTGAAATTGGCAATACGCCCATACGACTGATTAATTCATCAATCACAGCATCAGGCAGTTTTCCGCTCAATATGACCGTTTGAGGATCAAGGATATTTTCGATCATCGCGATCATTGGCGCAAGGTGGGAAGCGGCTTCATCCAGCCAGTTTGTTAAAACAGGATTATCGGATTGGAGAAGCGCAACCAGATCCGAGCTTTCAATATGGCCATATCCAGCAGCCGCCAGACGTTCTTGCAAAGCATAGAGGGAGGCATAGCGTTCCAGACAGCCTGATTTTCCACAAGCGCATAAATCACCATTAGGCACGACCGTGACATGTCCAATCTCGCCGGCATTGCCGAAGGCGCCACGATAGGATGCACCATCTTGAATCATACCAAGGCCGATACCCGCGCCGAAATAAATCATAGCAAAATTGGTAGCAGTTAGGCCTGCACCAAAAAGACGCTCCCCCATTGCAGCAGCAGTCGCATCATTTTCAATAATAACAGGCTCCCCGCATGCTTCGCTTAAATAGGTGGCTGCATCAATATCTGACCAGCCCGGCAAGGTTGTGGGGCCAACGGATGTCATACCATCAATATCAAAAGGGCCGGGCATAACAATACCAACGCCTAACAATGGAAATGGGAGTTGTTTCTTTATAATATTGATCTCTTCCTGAAGCCATTTGAAAATTGCTTCGGGACTCGTATCACTCACAGGCGTCATACGATTGAGGCGCGGCTGTCCAGTCAGATCAAGAACAGAGGTTGCAATCTGGCTTGATGTAATTTCAATTCCAATGGCCATGGCGCCATCAGGATTAACGGCAAATTGTTTTGGGGGCTGCCCGCGGCCTGTACGAAGACGACCAGTCTGCATCAATAAATTTTCGCTGACCAGCTCGTCCACTATATTAGCAATAGCTTGCGCTGTAAGATGTGTAAGCCGAGCAATAGCCATCCGTCCAAGTGAGCCGTGATGGCGCACAACATCCAAAACTACACGCCTATTGTGATCCCTGATTCTTTCAGGGTTCTTTCCCATTGTTACTTGTTGCGTAACTTGCTGGGTGCTTTGCTGCATGGCAGGCTTGGAGGCAGTTGGCTGGAATACCATTTTCTATATCCTGATTTACACGCCTGATTAATAGAACCTATGTGTACGACTCAGCAATAGGATTAATTCAAGTAAATTATCTTATTGACAAAAGAGCAAGTTTTAGGGAACCCTATAGGTAAGAGCTGCTTATTGGGAGCAGAGTCTGTCCTATTATCGTGGCTTAGATGTCAGGGGTAATAGGAGCCGGGGGAGGAATACAAGCCCAAACCGGTGCCAGAGGTCAAACCATCAGGCCTTGAGCCTAAAGTATTATACCACCCGCCAAGGCGGGCATCGTGGGAGGTCGTAGAATGCGTAAACTTATGTTTGCTAGCTTGATCGCGGGTTTCAGCACTATGGCGCTGAATGCAGCACAGGCTGTTGAAATTGAATATTGGCAATATGTTTTTGATGCACGCGTCAAAGCTATGGATAAGCTCATTGAAAACTTTGAAAAAGCTAATCCGGATATCACAGTCAAGCATACGACTTTTCCTTATGATGACTATCAAACGCGCGTAATTGCTGCCAAAATGGCTGGGAAGAGCCCTGATGTTCTCCAGCTTTTTTATGGCTGGTTGGATAAGTTTGTTGCTGGTGAAATCCTTCAGCCACTCGATAAAGAAGCTTTCCCGCACGAACAGATCGAAGGTGACTTCTTCTCTATTGTGGATGCGATGAAACGCGATGGTGAATATTACGGCTTGCCGACCGCTGTTCGTTCACTCGCAGTTTTCTATAATAAAAATCTTTTTGAAGAAGCAGGGCTAGATCCTAACAACCCACCAGCGACGCTTGATGAGTTTGTTGAAGCAGCAGAGAAAACCACAAAGCGTGACGGAGCAGGCAATCTGATTTCTGCAGGTGTCACACTTGATATGGCTGGTCAGGACCATCATTGGTGGCGCGAAGTGTTGGTACGCCAGTTTGGTGGCGAGCCATATACCGATAATGACCGCAAGGTTGCTTATAATAGCGAAGCTGGTGAAAAAGCGCTTAAATTCTATACTGATCTTCAGACTGACAAAAAAGTTGGTGAGCTGAAGTTCATGGATGAAGGTCAGGCAGCATTCCGTGCAGGTAAAGCTGCAATGACCGTTGATGGTACTTTCCGTCTGGGTGCATTCAACACTATTGATGCATTCGAGTGGGGGGTAACCGAGCTCCCAGCCAATGGTGATGGTCTGCGTTCCAACTATGCCAGCTATTTTGCCAATGGTATCAGCGCATCGACAACTGGTGAAAAACTGGAAGCTTCGAAGAAATTCCTCAATTATATTTCTTCACCAGAAGCTATGGAAATCTGGTTGCAGGAAGTGGGTGAATTGCCTGCGCGTCGTGCTGTAGCGCAGACTGAAAAGAACCTGAGTGATCCGGTTTATGGCCCGTTCCTTAAAGGCCTCGACTACGCGCACACCACAATGTTCGTTGATGAAGCTGGCCAGCGTCAGACTGCCATGGACATGGTCAACCGTGTAATCTTGCAGGATCAGCCAGTAAAAGATTCTCTTGCCCAAGCTGCTGAAGCAGAGCAGAAAATCATTGATGATGCACAGCAATAATTAGCCGTGCTTGGCTTGCCGGAAATTTAATCCGGCAAGCTTATTTTATGCGGCTTTAGCCGTAAACTCTTATTGTATGAGCGCTGGTTTGCAATTCGCCCTTTAACGGCTCTGCTTATTTGGCAGTCGTTGATGATATTGCGTAACATACTAAAGGTATTTGGAAACCATGACTGTGACGACTATTCGCTCCGGTGATAATTTCTGGAACCGCCTGCCTATGCGCACAAGGCGGCTTGTCTGGGTATGGAG
>CANQXU010000239.1 GCA_947627865.1 uncultured Paenochrobactrum sp.
CCCTTGGCAATTCTTAAAGAAACCAAGCCATTATTATCCGGCTGCAGCAGGGCAGGATGGGGCAATTTAACTTTGGCCGAATGGGCGGCATTGGATGATAGTATATCTTGTGTGCCATGGTGCATGCCATGGGCATCTTGTGCACTGGCACGATTGAGGTGAAGGGCAGGCGCTGCCAGCGCGCTCAGACCACTAAGGCCGAACAATAAAGCTTGACGACGATTAATCGTTTTCATCGGAATACTCCGTTTATGCATGATAATTTCATTCGCATTTGTTGAAATGCGAAAGTGGTTATTCAGGCAAAAACGGATTTTGGCGGACGCTTGGATAAAACTGGGGGCAGACCATGCAGTGCTTGCTGCGTGGTTATGGTCAGAACATGCGAAAATAATATGTTTTCTTTTAGCATCACGGGAAGAGGCAGAGATGTGATGCAGTTCGAAACAGTACAGGCTGAATTATTGTTGCCGTGCTGTTCAGTATTTTTAGATTTTTCAACCGGATGCGTGATGGATACTGTCATATGTGCAGAGTTGAAAGCTTGCGCAGACATTTGAAACGCGCAAAGTTGCAGCATTATGAAACTCAACATCAATAGCAACAGCCGCATTGGCTGTCTCAAAAAGCTGTTGGCTGATGGTTTCACGAGTAGTTTGCTTTCAAATTGAATGATGCACTTGGATAATGCAGTGACTAATACACTGAATTACGGCCAAAAGCGGGTGGAAAAGCTCTGGCCGTAATTTTATACAGTTTTAAATCGGTAAGATTTACAAGTGGCTAACTTAAAGTGACTGGCTGATTTTATAGATCAGCTTTTAAGTGTTGCGCATGCCAGCGCAAATGATCATCCATAAATGTCGAGATAAAGAAATAAGAATGATCGTAGCCATCGCGCATATTTAACTGAAGCGGAATGTTTGCCGCTTTACACACTTCTTCAAGCAACCAAGGGCGCAACCCGTCATTCAGGAAGCCATCGGCAGTACCTTGATCAACGAGAATATGTTCAACACGATAGCCGTCTTCAATCAGACTGGTCGCATCATAAGCGCGCCATGACTTTTCATCAGGGCCTAAATATTTTTCAAAGGCTGGCTTTGACCATCCGGCGGTTGATGGCTGTGCAATTGGTGCAAAAGCAGAGACTGATTTAAAACGCTCAGGATTTCTAAGTGCAATGATCAGTGCGCCATGCCCACCCATTGAGTGGCCGGTGATGGATTGACGCGACATATCCAGCGGAAATTGTCCGGCTACCAAATCGCTGAGCTCTTTGGTAATATAGCTGTACATCTGATAGTTTTTTACAAAGGGTTCTTGTGTTGCATCAACATAAAATCCGGCACCTTTTCCAAACTGCCAGTTATCCGGTTCGTCCGGTATGTCGTCCCCACGCGGTGATGTGTCCGGACATATTACCGCGATACCAAGCTCTGCGGCAAGGCGGCGATACTCACCCTTATCCATCACATTTTGATGCGTACAAGTAAGCCCTGAAAGATACCATAGGACAGGCACCGGACCATGTTCTGCCTGTGGTGGCAGAAAGACCGAGAAGGTCATATCACATTGGCAGACTGTACTTTTATGACGATAAACGCCCTGTGTACCATCAAAAACTTTAGCTGTTGAGATCGTTTCCATCAATGAATTTAACTCCCAAGGGCCACAACCACATTGACGGCTGCGGCAACAAGTACGGTATTGAAGAAGAAGGATAGGATGCTGTGCTTTAAAGTTATGCGGCGCATGGCTGATGTCGTGACATTGGTGTCCGAGGTTTGCGATGTCATCCCGATGACATAAGAGTAATAAACAAAATCACTCCCCGTGGGTTCAGGGGTGCCGGGAAATTCAAAGCCACCGCGATATTTGTTATCACTGATGTTTGAAGATACTGTTTGCCAGTAGACATGCGCATAATGCATGGCTGTCATCATATGTATTGTCAGCCAGCCAAGAGGGACGGATGCAAGGGTAGCAACCAGAGGGAAAAGACCAGGTTGTTCCTTCTGGTTGATCAATACGAAAAGCGAGGCAATTGCTGCAATAAGTGTAGCTAAAGTCACCAGAAAAATAATCAACACCGGCTCGTCTGTGCTTGCCGAATGCTTCTTTAAATGCTCAACAGTCAAATGTGGCAACACATAGAGCGACATCAGCAGATAAATAATAAAGAAACAATTCGCAGCGATGACAGGTGCAAGGGCTTTGAAAAATATAAGGCTGATGAAAAAGGCCAGCACTCCTCCAGCAGCAGCAATGTAGAAAGACATATGTCGGCGCAGGAGAAAATTCATTGTGCCAATTCCTTGTTGGCTTTAAGCCGCATATCAATATGCGGGATACCGTCTTCCAGATAAATATCTGATATCGCCACAAAACCAAAAGAGCCGTAAAACTTTTGCAAGTGACTTTGCCCGCCAAGTTCAATTGGCAAATCGGGGAATTTTTGTTGCGCAAAGCTGATTGCTTCCTGCATCAATCGCTGACCGAGTTTGTAACCACGGTAGTTTTGCGCAACAACAACACGTCCGATTTTCACAATTGCATCTTTTTCGGGTGGTAGAACCCGCAAACATGCTGCGAGTTCTTCACCATCCATGATACGCAAGTGAAAGGCAGTAATATCCTTGCCATCAATCTCCTCAAAGGCACAGTTTTGTTCGACAATAAAAACATCCATGCGCAGCTTAAGCATCGAATAAAGAGCACGTGTTGTCAGATCGTCTATTTCGTTCCAGTAGGAGATGAATTTTGTCATTAGAATGTTATTACCGAGCGGATTGATTTACCCTCATTCATGAGATCAAAAGCTGTATTGATTTCATCAAGAGGCATTTTATGGGTGATCAGATCATCAATATTGATCTTTCCTTCCATATACCAGTCAACAATTTTCGGCACATCTGTACGACCACGTGCACCACCAAAGGCTGTGCCTTTCCAGACGCGTCCGGTGACGAGCTGGAATGGGCGGGTCGAAATTTCTTTGCCTGCTTCCGCAACGCCGATAACGATAGATTCACCCCAGCCCCGATGGCAGCATTCGAGTGCCTGACGCATTACATCGGTGTTGCCGGTGGCATCAAAGGAATAATCCGCACCGCCGTCGGTTAAGTCCTGAATGGCCTGAACGACTTTATCATTGCCAATTTCAAGCGGATTGATGAAGTCGGTCATGCCAAATTTCTTCGCCATTTCCACTTTGCCCGGATTGATATCGACGCCGATGATTTTATCAGCGCCAACCATGCGTGCGCCCTGAATAACATTGAGGCCGATACCGCCAAGGCCGAATACCACCACATTGGAACCGGGGCGTACTTTTGCGGTGTAAATCACAGCGCCAATACCAGTGGTGACACCGCAGCCGATATAGCAGATTTTGTCAAATGGCGCGTCTTCACGCACTTTTGCCAAGGCAATTTCAGGCAGAACAGTGAAATTGGAGAAGGTTGAGCAGCCCATATAGTGGAACACTTCACCACCATCACAGGAAAAGCGTGATGTGTGATCCGGCATCAGGCCTTGGCCCTGTGTTGCGCGGATGGATGTGCAGAGATTTGAACGCTGCGACAAACATGTTTTGCACGAACGGCATTCCGGCGTGTAGAGCGGAATGACATGATCGCCCGGGCGCAAGCTGGTCACACCGGCACCCACTTCGCGCACAATACCTGCACCTTCATGGCCGAGAATGGCCGGAAATTTACCTTCCGGATCAAGACCAGAAAGCGTGTAGGCATCGGTATGGCAAACACCTGTTGCCATAATCTCGACCAAAACCTCACCAGCTTTAGGGCCGCCAATTTCAATGGTTTCAATTGTGAGTGGTTTGCCTGCTTCCCAGGCAACAGCTGCGCGTGATTTAATCATAATCCCCTCATTTCATATATGTGCGGATAATTCGCATAATTTGTTCAATTTCATGCTGTAGCTCTGTTCGTTCAGGCATAACAGCTTCGCAATTCAAGTTGGTTTCAGATGGTTCTGTAGAAAGACCGAATGTTTCTCTGAGATGGCTCTCCATAACCTCCGCCATAAGTCCGGAAGTGGCACCGCGCAACGCTGCAAGTTGCTGCAATAAAGGGCCGCAATCCGTGCCGGTTTCGACAGCGCGCTCTAGCGCTTCCACCTGACCTTTTATGCGTCGGAGGCGTGAGATAACGCGCTTTTTCTCTTCTGGGCTATGAGGCACATTGTTTCCCTCAAATTAGTAGTTCTTAAAATTATCGATTAAGAGCATAGATGTCAATATACTGGTAGGGAGTATAAGAAACGGGTTTAATGAGCTGATATTGTAGTAGATGTGCTCGGCTCATTTCGTGATAGTTCCATGCGTAGTAAAACTGCGCTAACACTCATGGAAAGTTTCAACCGTTCAGAATGATTCATGAATAGCATTTTACCCTATTTTCCTGATTTACCCGTCAAGCTTGTTTTACATGAGCTTGATCAGGCAATGGACACCTCATCTTCCGCAGTTTTGGTGGCGCCACCAGGGGCGGGTAAAACGACATTGGTGCCGCTGCACTTTCTAGCCAGCAATTGGCGTAATCAGGGTATGATTATTCTGCTGGAGCCACGCCGGTTGGCGGCACGTGCTGCGGCTGAGCGAATGGCTGATTTGCTTGGAGAGGAAGTCGGTAAGACGGTCGGCTACCGGATGCGCATGGATAG
>CANQXU010000240.1 GCA_947627865.1 uncultured Paenochrobactrum sp.
GCTATTGAGCAGAATAATTTCAGGTACCTGCTTACCGGTAATCTGGCCTTCACGACGCAGACGTAACATATGTTTGGTGTGCTCCCGGCGACTGACATCCCGTACACGGGTCTGACAGGCAAAGAACGGCTGGAATCCTTCTTTCTGCAGGCTCTCCAGTAATGTGATAGTAGGAATATAGGTGTATCGTTCACTGCGGGATTCATGTTTATTTTCACCGAATACACTGGGTACTGTACGAAAGAGCTCTTCGGTGGTTAATGGGCGCTCACGACGAATAGTGCAGGCATTGCCAAAACGGGAAGCTAAACGAGACATAGAGATACTCCTCAGTAGATTAACTGATTAAAATGGATAAATGATTTAGTCGATGTGCTTTAAAAGCGTTGGTGTAAGACTGGGTAAACAGAAAAGCAGAGCAGGGGCCGATAGGTTCTATGTGGTTAACGATGGGTCATCGGTGATGCTCAGTCAATCAGATGAAAGATTTGAGCCTGCTCCGGATGCTGGATAGCGTAATCGCGCAGCTGGTAAAAATACTCCACCAGCACCGGACTTTCGGTTTTAAAGGACCAGATACTGTACGCCATCAAACATACCGCAATACCGGCTGCCTCCGGGCTTAACTCTGCTTCATTGCCGTTATGCGGGTTAAACATACGCAATGAAGTTTCGAGCATATCAGGCCAGATAAATGCGCCGCCATTAGACAGCATACTGAACTCCCAGAAGGCTCCCTGATAGACCTCACACATCCTGTCCATCAGGTTGAAGATATCGCCCTCTAAACGCTCCCAGCCCGGCACCGTGCCGAAATAGAAACGCCAGAAGGTACTGCGACCACGGGAGTTGACGAGGTTGGTTTTGATGGTGGCGGGCTCTTGCTGAAGAGTAAACATAGCGGTTCTCCTGTAAGTGAGAAAAGATTTCGCCGAGTGGCGTGACATAAAAGCAAAAAGCCCCGCACCAGGAGGTGCAGGGCTTATGAAGTCATCATGACCAGGGTTTCACTGAAGTAATATGTATCTGAAAAAAATTACATATACAGCAGGGATGACAAAGGGTCGACTATTTTTTATAAGTAAAAACACCCTGACTAAGATTGTTCAGGTTAGGTATTTTGACATATTGTTTAGCCACTCTTTCCAGATAATCGATATGATAATTTTGCTCTTGCTTAATACCTTTCATCCATCTTTTTAACTCTGCTTCACTAAAATAGCTGTCTGCTTCAGAAAATCGTGCTATTTGTAAATCGATACGACGACTTAAACTGTTATTACCACCACGCGGTCGTTTACTCAGTGGAACGATGATATATTTATGATATAAATAATTAAATGCTGAATATAAAGGCGTTGTACTGACTTCAAAGCTAAATCGTCTGTCGTTTACGTCGTAGTGTCTGCCATCTTCCCATTCACCTTCCTCATCATCATTGAGCATTGATGAGAATGGCGTATCAAAGTAAACATAATTTACTTCAACGCTCACATCATCTTCTTCATCGCTGTTTTGAGCAATGATATCATAGCTGTTTTCCTGCATCGCTTTATCAGCTGCTTCACACCAAATCCGTGTTAGGTCCCGTATATAAAAATCAGATATGTCAGGATCTTTATAGTAGAGCACAGCATGGAGGAAAGGCTGTTGATGGTTGTCCAGCAGGATTATCCGGGAATAGTGAATGAATGTTTCGTAGTCGCTGCGGGAGCTTATTTTTGTGATGAGCGACTTAAAGGCGTTTGTCAGTATGGCGCTCTGGTAATTAATTCTTGTTACGGGATCGTCAATGCCTTGATATTCAAGATTAATCTTCAGACTTATCGGTAGTAAAAAAATATTTTTGTGCTCTTTTTGTAACATTACATATGTACCATGTAACTTTTCAAAAAGATCCTCTTTTTCACTTAGCCATGACTTCATTGCGCTCAGCAATTCACCTTTAGGCTTTTTCGTAAATCTGTCAGCTGCGTGGAGATGTATGGATGAATGTTCCAGTTCAGTATACTGGATATTGCACTGAGGAATCGCTGTGGAGTAGTCGTAGCTACGCGATTTTTGGAGCCGGTAAGGAGCACATTCAGCCACCTGCCCCTCACGATATAAGTCGGTCACTGCGTACTGATTTTCACTCAGTTTGCAGAAGTAAGTAAAGTTATACTCTTTTCTTAAAGCAGGCTCAGAGATAACGCGAGATGCCTTCGTTTTATCTATAGAACGAAGCGCCATGAATCTCAAATCTTTGAACAACTCACCCATATACCCATCCCCTGAACCGCTGGCTAAACGAAGCCGAAACTGTCACTGGCCTTGTATATAAATTAGCCCAAAAAGCAGAGAAAAACCATACTTACAAACTATGAAAAGTGTACTTTCAAAGTCGGTTTTTTATACTTATCAAACCCTTAAATTGAACCTGTAAAGTAGGTCTTTTTTTGTTAAATTAGGAAAAACTGTCAGTTTTGAGTGTCATTTTTTAGGAGTAGATACCCACTCGATAATGCGGTGGTGACGCTTAATCTGATTTTTAATGGGGAAAAATTTCGTTAATCGCACGAGCAGAATGGGCATGATTATCGGTTATGTTGTCACCCTCACTGGCGTCCGTTTTACTGCCCGATGTCCGGATAAATTAGACCCAGCTCCTGCCACTCATGGTACCCGAAAAACGAAACCTTTAGGTTATTGATATTATCTTAAAGAAGCATCAAGTCAACTTTCTCACCTCCCCATCAAAATAACCTCACGCCCCTCCCACTATCCATACTCACCCGCCCCCCTCCGGGTATGAGTAAAAACAAAACCTAGGGGCGTGTTATCTCACCATCAAAGTTATTGCTGTTGAAATCCATGCACAGCATCAGCATGACTCCGAGATCCAAAAATAAATTACATCCTTCCGTTATGTGATGAACCAATCCATCTCATTCATCCAACGGAGTTACCGATATGGAATTCATTCCTGAGTTACAGAAATCATTACATCGTCAACAGTCAGACTTATTTAAATACTACTCGAAAGTTCTGATGATACGGACAGACTTCCATTGGTATGAAAATAGTGACCGTTATCGTTACGGAGATGAACATCAATTTAGTCGGGATATGAGTATCCTGATGTTACGTCTCTCAGAATATCCCGGTGTTATTGGGTATGCTTGGGTACAGGAAGCGGGTATGGATCGAGGATTACATGCTCATGCAGTAATTTACGTGAATGGTCAGCAGCATTGTAAGAAGTGGGGTTTTCAGGATGTGATGGAAAGCTTATGGCGTGAGACTACCGACAGGGAGGGTTATTGTTATCATTGCTCTGATAAAAAGAAGTATTGGCATGACATACGTCGCCCTATTTCCTTTCATGATGATAAGGGCCATAAGGCCATGCGTTACGTGGTGGACTATTTAGCCAAGGACGAACAGAAACCCTTTGACCCGATTTACTATATTTCCCGTTTGCCCGACATAGACCCGAAGCCCATCGGTCGTCCTCGAACAACTCGAAAGAAACGCAGCAGACAATAAATTAAACGTTAATCAGGTCATGAGTGCTGCAAGGTGTTCTAGAGCGATCTGGTTAGCTTTCTAACGCGTTTATGGAGGATATTGCATACATTGGGGAGGTGCAGCACGAAAAAGCGCTCAGAATCGCTCTGAGGGGCTTTGCTGGTTACTCTTCCCATTCTGTTTGTTTGCAGTTGCTCCAGACCGTGGCTTTATCGGTACCGATGGTATAGGCAATAACAATCGGACTGTTGTCACTGGGATTGATTTCTTGCCTCAGGTTTATCCGCCCATCTTCCGACGTATGGTAATACCCGATACCATCGAACTCTGCTTCCCCATAGTGTGTCTCTGAGCCGTTATTGCTGTTGTGCTCTGAAGCGCCGTACTTAGTGAAGCTAAACGTGACCGGTAGGACGGACTGTGGCCCCACAGGCGACGGTCGGTTCAGTTGCGACATTGCATCACATTCAAAGGTCTCTGCGGCATTCACACCTGCAGCCATCACCAGTAATCCCCCCAACAGTAGTGCTTTCATATGTTGCTCCGATAACGTTTCAGTATGTTGAGTATAGACCTGCATCGAAAGGTGTGGGCTGTACCACGCTGAATATTGCCGCAATTATCTCCCCATCTGTTTCATACCCCATCCCTACGACATATTTCTCAATTATTTACAGACGGCGCTTTTCTTTTGAAGACTTTCAACAGCAAAGCGGAGTGATGCCAATGAATACCCTGAAAGAGCTGGAATTAACGATTGTCGAGTTATCGGACGGACGACTGACACATGTCCGTAAGGAGGTGGAGCGCTATCAGCCTGGATGCGTACCGTTTTATTACTGCACCTACTGTCATCGAGAGGTGTGGCTGGTGCGCCATGAGCGACGCTATTTCTTTGCGCATCCGGCCCAGGGGGACTACGCAGATTGCCCTGAGGTGAAGTGTGCGCTCAGTTACCTATCGCGACAATCCGAAGAAATAAGCGGGTTGGAACCCCTGAGGTCGATAACGGAATGGTACTGCGTGTTATGTCGGCGCTACTACGTCATCAAGTATCGACCGATGAAAAAGTGCTGTCCGAATTGCCAGGAAGGCCTTTACAGCATTCCTGCCAATCAGGTGACGTATGACGACAATACGATGCATTACGCCACGGCGGTACTGGCA
>CANQXU010000241.1 GCA_947627865.1 uncultured Paenochrobactrum sp.
GCAGATGAACTTGCTCCATAATGTTAATGACTTTTGCGCGCTTTTCAGCTACCGAAAGAGTGGTATGCACATCCAACACTTCCGTAATCTGTACGCCAACCTTAATAACCGGATTAAGCGCTGTCATTGGCTCCTGAAAGATCATCGAAATGCGGGTTGCCCGCATTTTCTTCATCTCTGCCGGAGAGAGCTGTAAAAGATCAGTACCATCGAGTTTTATGCTGCCACCATCAACCAAAAGTGCTCCCTTCGGCAACAATCCCATCACGCTCAAAGAAGTCACCGACTTGCCCGAACCGGATTCTCCGACCAGACAGACGGTTTCCCCTTTACGGATATTAAAACTCACACTGCCCAAAACAGGTGTGCCGCTCGGCAAACCAATAACAAGGTCTTCCACTTCCAGCACAACAGGCTTTGACGAGAAATCATAATCTCTTAATTCCATATCAGCCCTCCCGTTTTTTTAGTCGAGGATCAAGCATATCGCGCGCGGTATCGCCCAGTAGATTAATCGACAAAACACATAAAGTGAGCAACAAGCCCGGCCAAAGTACAATGGACGGCTTGATACGGAAAAACTGACGTCCTTCGGCCATAATATTGCCCCATGTTGGGATTTCCGTGCTGATGCCAGCCCCTAGAAAAGATAAAATCGCCTCAGTTAGAATAGCGGATGCAATGATATAAGTGCCCTGTACAATCAACGGCGCCATTGTATTTGGCAGAAGGTGGCGGAACAAAATTTTCGGGGTACTTGAACCAAGAGCAAGGGCTGCTTCAACATATGGTTCTTCACGTGCGGTCAGGATGACCGAGCGCACCAAGCGCACTACGCGTGGCACCTCCGGAATGGTGATAGCCACGATCACCGAACCTATGGAAGGGCCATTGAGAGCAACCAATGCAATGGCAATTAATATGGATGGCATTGCCATTAAAGCGTCCATCATCCGCATAATAATCGCATCAGCGGTGCGGAAAAAACCAGCAATCAGGCCGATAAAAGCACCGGCAACGATTGATGCCGCGGCAGCCGAAATACCAATCAGCAATGAAATGCGTCCGCCTAATATCATGCGGGAGAAAAGGTCTCGCCCATAATTATCTGTCCCTAGAATATATTCTTCAGAGGGTGGTTTTAGCCGCATCAGCGGGTTCATAGCCAAAGGATCATGCGGGGCAATCCAAGGCGATATAAGTGTTAAAATGATAATTGCTGCTAGTATTATGCAAGCAATCAATGGACCGATACCAACGCGTGCGACGCGTGGCAGCGAGAAAAAGCGCAGCATCCAATGCATGCCGGCTGATGTCTGTTCTGTGCGCATCAATAACGGATCCTCGGGTCAAACAGCGTATACGAGAGGTCGATCAACAGATTGACGCAGACATAAAGAGCACTCGTCAGCAAGATCATGGCCTGAATAACAGGATAATCCCGTGCCAATACAGCATCTACAGTCAAGCGCCCTACCCCTGGAATATTAAAGATACTCTCAGTTACTACCACGCCTGAAATAAGCAGTGCGAAGCCTGATCCGACAATAGTCACAACCGGAACAGCTGCATTTTTCAGCGCATGGACAAAAAGCAGCCTGCGATCACTGACACCTTTGGCGCGTGCAGTTCGGATATAATCTTCACCCAGCACATCAAGCATTGCAGCACGCGTCATACGGGCAATCAACGCAATATAGATTGAGGCCAATGTCAAAGCAGGCAAAATTGCGCGTTCCAGAAAGCCTCCCAACCCTGAGGAAATCGGTTTGTAACCTTGCACCGGCAGCCAGCCAAGATTGACTGAAAAAATCAGCAATAAGACATAACCAACCAAAAAAACTGGAACCGAAAACCCCAGTACCGAGAAGCTCATCACCAAATAATCAGCCCATGTGCGGTGACGCCATGCGGCGACAACCCCCATCGGGATAGCCACTAAAATGGCAATGATGATCGTGAGAATTGCAATGGAAATGGTAGGGCCAATTCGCTTGGAAACCATATCCATCACTGGAACACCCGAGATCAGCGATGTACCTAAATCACCCTGAAAAACTTTACCCATCCAAGTGAAGTATTGCGTCAGTATCGGCTCATTCAGCCCCATCGCTTCTCGAATACGTTCAAGCTGTTCTGGGGTTGCCGCATCGCCTGCCAAGATAGCAGCCGGATCACCCGGAGTGAGACGCAAGAGCAGGAATACAAAAATCGATACCAGCAACAAGACCGGTATAAGCGCAAAAATACGTTTTAAAAGATAAACAGCCATATGCGGATCCCGCTTGTGGTGAAGCCGGTTTTATCCGGCTTCACATTGAACTGGAAATAATCGCGTTTAAAGCGAAGCGCGTGGCAGCTTAGTCTTCTGCTTTTTTGACGTTCCAAAAGACTGGAACAGGTGATCCAAGCATATCGACTACATTGTTGAGGCGTGCCTGTGGCGGATTATACTCTCCAAGCGGAATATAAAGCACATTTTCCAATGTATGATCCTGAATTTTCTCAATAACTGCCTTTTGATCTTCCGGTGTCTTGGCAGCAACATAGTCTTGTTTCAGTGCTTCGATCTTGTCATCCTGCGGCCAGCCGAACCAACCCTGATCCCCTCGACCATTTAACATCACCGAATTAAGAGGGGTGGCAATTTCTGGAATTTGCCAGTTCGTGAAGAACATATTCCAGCCGCCTTTTGATGGTTCATCCATTGATGCACGGCGACCAACCAGTGTCTGCCAATCCATCGGCTGCATATCAACCTTGAAACCTGCGGCACGCAATTGTTGCGCTGCGACAACTGGCTGCGGTGTCAGACTGGTCACATCCGTCGGCTGCATTAGCACAACCGGCGTTCCATCATAACCAGCCTTCTCAAGAAGCTTTTTTGCCTCCTCAATATCACCCGCACCGACCAAGCTTGCCGATCCGATATCTGTAGCGTTAGGTGTCCCACAACCAAAAATAGCACCACATGTATGATAGTAATTAGGATCAGCCATCAGTGCGGCTAGCACAGGCTCCTGCGACATCGCCAAGAGAGCGGCACGCCGAATATCGGGATTGTCAAAAGGCGCATGTTTGAAGTTCAAGCGCCCCATTGTCTGGTAGCCGAGCGGATCACGCTGCTCCAGTACAACACTATCATCGCCCTCAAAGAGCGGCACAAGATCAACCGGCACTTGCTCAATATAGTCAATTTCCCCGCTCATCAGGGCATTAACCGCTGTTTGAGCATCCGGCATAGTCACCCAGCGTACTTTATCGACATTGACCACTTTGCCGCCAGCCATCCAGCTGGCGGGCTCATCACGCGGTACATAATCTTCAAATTTTTCATATGTGACACCAACGCCAGGCTGAAACTCCTCAGCTACAAATTTGAAAGGTCCTGAACCAATATGCTCTGTGATGGCGGTATCCGCCGATGTTGCGGCGATACGAGCGGGCATGATGAAAGGCGGCAGAGCCGACTGTTTGGCTAATGTATCAAGAAAGGGTGGGAAAGATTCTTTCAATGTCCAGACGATTGTTTTATCATCGCCCGCTTTTAGACTATCTGTGATATCCATAACGAGCTGGCCGCCAGCATCACGCTTTGCCCAACGCTCTAACGATGCTACCACATCAGCAGATGTTACCGGCGCACCATCATGGAATTTCAAACTATCTCGCAGTGTGAAAGTATAGGTTTTGTCATCATCTGAAACTGTCCAATCCGCCATTTGCGGCTGCGGCTTGAAATCTTCATCGACGGCAACAAGCACATCATAAATCATATAGGCATGGTCACGGGTGATATGTGCGGTTGTAATAACCGGATCAAGCATGCGCAGATCAGAATGCATAACAGCTGTTAGTGTTGTTTCCGACCAAGCATGGCTGGCACTGAGTGCTATAAAGGAGGCTACAAGACCATATTTAAACTTACGGAGGATAGGCCCAGATTGTGTTGGTTTAATAAACTGCATCGGTTTGGTTCCCCTGAAGATTGTTATTATGATTTAAATTCTGCTCCCAGCGGCTCAAGACGGATACCTGAGCGTAATTTTTTCCATGATAATTGCGCAGGACTAAGCGGCATGGCGCCTGGAGCGGTGCACACGAGTAGTTTCTCTGCAAATGGCGCAAAATCTGCACGAAAATGCACCGAACTTTTATTGACCAAAATGGCCTGTTGCTCCGGCTCAATACCAACCATGCGATAAAGTTCACGATCAGCCATCTGTGCCAGATTTGTTGTGACAACAATACGGGTATCACCGAGCCGCAAACAGGCTGACAATCCCATATCCAGCCATGCACCGCCATAATAAGGGCCGGTTGCATGGGTTTTGCCATCAGATAGTTTTTCAACCAAGAAACGCGCCATTAATGGCGCATCACCTTCAACACCCGACTTACCACCGAGTGCTATATCGATTTCCGCTCCCTCGCCCGCATCATGTGCCGCTTTTGCAGCTTGTGCATCATGTATGCAGCCAATAGCTGCTCGCTCTGCGCCGCACTGAATCAATGCTCGCAGCATGCCGGTTGTATCAGAGCTCCCGCCCGCGCCCGGATTATCCTGTGTGTCAGCAATCACAATTGGACGGCTGGCATTTTTTGCCAGTTCCATGGCCTTTTGCACCCCTTCAATAGGCAAATAAGCCATACCTGCAA
>CANQXU010000242.1 GCA_947627865.1 uncultured Paenochrobactrum sp.
CTGAAAATAGCTGAAGAAACTATTCCTGATCTAATAATCTCGGATATTCTCATGCCAGAAATGAATGGAATGGAATTCTTAGAGAAAGCGCGTTCAGCAACACACCATTTGAAAGCAACGCCATTTCTTTTTCTTTCCGCGCTTGGTGACAGCGAAAATATTCTGCAAGCTTACCAGCTTGGTGCAGATGATTATTTGACAAAACCCATAGATATGGATGTATTTGTGTCACATATCACGGCTAAACTGAATATGGTTCAGCGCATAACGCATAAGGAGGAAGCTGTAAGCAAGCACATACCGCGCAAACCTTATTCAAGACGTGAACTGCAAGTACTCCATGAATTATGCGACGGAAAAACAAGCATTGAGATAGGCCAAGCTCTTAATCTTTCCAGCCATACTGTAAATGATTATGTCAAAAGCCTTTTTCGTAAACTAGAGGTCCATTCACGAGCAGAGGCAGTGAAAAAGGCTATTAAAAATAAATTGATAGACCTTTAATTGCAGATGAGCTTTTTATTGTATTAAAAGTGAAAAATTAAGTCTTTCCATTTCAGTATATCCGCATAGTTTGCTACATTGTGTGATGAGCTGTTAGATATCGGCTTTCAAAGTTTTACCCTGACAAGAAAAAGGGATGCTCAATGATCTTGCCTAAAAAATACCTGACCGGTCTTTTCGGAACTATATTATCAGCAGGCATTTTTGCATCGGCAGTGGCTGATGCGTGTACACGTGCAGTTTATATCGGCACCAATGATCAAATAATCACGGCCCGCTCCATGGACTGGAAAGTTGATGTCGGCACCAATCTGTGGGTGTTCCCTCGTGGCATGGAAAGAAATGGCGCTACAGGCGAAAATACCATCAAATGGACGTCGAAATATGGCAGCGTCATTGCTTCCGGTTATGACATATCGACAACCGACGGCATGAACGAAGAAGGCCTTGTAGCCAATGTTCTCTGGCTGGTGGAATCTGAGTATCCAACTGAAGATAACGGCAAACCGGGGCTTTCAATCGCTGCTTGGGCGCAATATGTGCTGGATAATTTTGCTACCGTTGACGAAGCCGTTACCGCCCTATCAAAGGAGCCGTTCCAGCTCATTACAGATTCTGTTCCGGGTGAAGACCGATTGGCCACACTTCACCTTTCATTATCTGATGCGACAGGCGATAGTGCAATCATCGAATATATCGACGGCAAGCAAGTGATAAATCACAGCCGCGCTTATAATGTTATGACCAACTCTCCCGCATTTGAAAAACAGTTGGCTTTGGATTCCTACTGGCAGCAAATCGGCGGTATGGTCATGCTTCCCGGCACAAGCCGTGCGTCCGACCGCTTTGCCCGCGCTTCCTTCTATATTGATGCATTGCCAAAATCAGATGACCCTGTCGAAACAGTAGCGGGCGCTTTTAGTGTCATTCGTAACGTGTCTGTACCTTTAGGAATTTCAACTCCTGATCAGCCCAATATTTCATCAACCCGTTGGCGCACTGTTTCAGATCAAAAACACAAACGTTATTTCTTTGAATCTGCTATGACGCCTAATATTTTTTGGGTTGATATGAATAAACTCGATCTTGATGAAAAATCAGGAAAGGTCATGAAGCTTGATCTGGGTCCAGATCAGAGGAATATTTTTTCTGGTGAGGTCAATGCAAGCTTTAAAGACACCAAACCTTTCGAGTTTCTTGGCGTTGAGTGATTAATTCTATCACGGGTAAAAGCTTTTATCCGTCGATTAAAAAAGACTAGAAGATCATGATAAGCTTATAATTGTCGACACTAAGCCACTATTTGACACCACATCCTTTTGTTAAAAGCGCCCCCCAAAAAGGGCGCTTTTACTATTGTTTCTACCCTGACAAATGTTACTTAATAAATAATGATTGCATAATATTGTAATTGTAGTATTTTAGCCTTCAAGCGTAAACTTAAAGGAAAAATTATGCTACAGAAAGCACAACCATTAGTTACCGCATTTTATGAGCCACGCACATCCAACCTGCAATATGTGGTCACGGATCAAGAAACAAAAGCATGTGCTATTATTGATCCAGTCCTCGACTTTGACGAAAAGTCAGGATCTGTAGCAACTAATAGTGCTGATAAGATACTCGACTATATCAAGAATGAAGGACTAAAATTAGAGTGGATACTTGATACCCACCCGCATGCTGATCATTTTTCTGCTGCCCATTATCTGCATGAAAAAACTGCTGCACCAATGGCTATTGGCGATCAGATTGTACAGGTCCAAAAGCTTTGGAAAGAAATTTATCAATTACCTGAGCTTAAAACAGACGGGTCTCAATGGAACAAGTTATTCGCAGACGGTGAAGAATTCAAAATCGGTACTTTGCCAGTTCAAGTTATTCATTCCCCTGGCCATACATTGGCTTCCATCACTTATGTTATCGGTAATTGTGCCTTCATTCATGATACTTTATTCATGCCAGATGGTGGTACGGCTCGTGCAGATTTTCCTGGTGGCAGTGCCTCCGCACTATGGAACTCCATTCAGAAGATATTAGCACTGCCCGATGAGACCCGCCTCTTTACCGGCCATGATTACCAGCCAAATGGGCGTGCGGTAGAATGGGAAAGTACCGTCAAAGAACAAAAACAATCCAATATTCATATGTCAAAATATTTGGACAAAGTAAGCTTCATTGAAGCTCGTGAAGCACGTGATCGCACCTTGGCAATGCCGAAGCTTATATTGCACGCATTACAAGTCAACATAAATGGCGGCCGGCTTCCTGCGCCTGATAGCAGCGGTAAAATTTATCTAAAATTTCCTATCAATGCTCTATCCACTGCGAATTGGGGTTAAATTGAATTGTCACTAGATCAAAAAGATCAAATGCTTGATCTACTAAAAAATGCAGGCGATGCAGCCGATTTTCTAAAAAAACTGGCCAATCCCAATCGTCTAATGATTGTCTGCGCGCTGGTCGAGAATGAGCTGTCTGTTCGAGAACTTGAAGATAATCTCGGTATCCGCCAGCCAGGTTTATCGCAACAACTGGCAGAGCTTCGCCAGGCCGGTTTGATTATCGGGCGCAAAGAATCCAAGAATGTATATTACCAACTTGCAGATGAACGCGTGAAAGCAATTGTAAGTTTGCTCCATAGTTTTTTCTGCACCCCACATCGAAAAGACCTATAATCGGATAATATTATGACAGAATTTACACCCTATGCATCTGCCTTTGGTGGCGTCTTAGTTGGAATTGCCGCCATTATTTTGCTGTCGTTTCAAGGCCGCATTGCTGGAATTAGCGGCATGGTTAGCCGGCTACTGCCCCCATATACAAGCCAATCCAATATCCGTACCGCAGCAGGATTTGTTATTGGCATCATATTGGCGCCGATAGCCTATATGGCTATTACCGGAATGCCCGTTTTGCAAACAGTATCAAGCAATTATCCATTATTGGTAATCGCTGGTCTACTGGTCGGCTTTGGCGCCGTGTTAGGCAATGGTTGTACCAGTGGCCATGCTGTGTGTGGTATTTCGCGCCTTTCAGCACGCTCAATAATTGCAACAATCATTTTCATGATCACAGCAATTGTCACCGTTTATCTTACACGTCATGTTATAGGTTAATGATTATGCCATTCATTGTTAGTCTGATCAGCGGCTTAATATTCGGTCTTGGATTGATTATTGGCGGTATGGCCAACCCACAAAAAATTCTCAATTTTCTTGATATTTTTGGGCAATGGGATCCCTCACTTATTTTCATGATGGGGGCAGCTGTCATCACCACGTTTTTGGGCTTTCGCTATGTTCTTAAAAACGAACGCCCAATATTGGCAGGTAAATTTGAATTGCCAACGCGTAAGATCATTGACAAGTCATTGATCATTGGTGCTGCTTTATTTGGTATTGGTTGGGGATTGGGCGGCTTTTGCCCAGGGCCAGCGCTAACATCAATTTCTCTTGGCGCAACTGGTACTTATATTTTTGTGTTATCCATGATTGCAGGAATGTGGGGCGCAAAGCTCATCCGCAACCGCAACTAATAACGCTATAAATTTATATTTTATCCAGACAGGCACTGCCCTGTCTGGATTTACACATTCTATGTATTCGATACCGCATCGCCTTCAACCAAATGACACGCCACCCGCGTTTTATCTGCCAATAACTGCATAGCTGGCACCTCTATTTGGCATCGCGCCGTTGCCATCTTACAGCGCGGATGGAAAGTACAACCCGTTGGAGGTCTCAAAGGGCTTGGGACTTCACCACCATCGATTTCTCGATCACGGTTCGGCTGTGCAATATTGGGAATAGTTTGCAATAAAAGCTGTGTGTAAGGATGACGAGGATTAGCAAAAAGCGTCTCCGTATCGCCCTCCTCCACAATTCTTCCTAAATACATCACCGCGATACGATCTGACATATGGCGCACAACGCTCATATCATGGCTGATGAATAGATAAGTCAGCCCTAGCTCGTCCTGCAAACGGCGCATCAAGTTTAAAACCTGCGCTTGAACAGAAACGTCCAGCGCGGAGGTTGGTTCATCACACACCAGAAATTCCGGCTCGCTTGCAAGGGCGCGCGCAATTGAGATACGCTGGCGCTGCCCACCAGAAAACTCATGGGGGAACTTTTCACCATCTGAAACAGA
>CANQXU010000243.1 GCA_947627865.1 uncultured Paenochrobactrum sp.
GAATATCAAAAACAAAGCCGATAATAATATACGCATGTGTAAGCTTTCAATGATTAGTGTAACAGCGCTTTGTGCAACAAGCACGAAGAGTGATCAGTGAAGTATTAATCGATGAACTATAATTTTATCTAAAAATTGTAGTGATCCCAGGCTCATAATTGCCTTGTCCGCCATAGTGCGGAAACGGGCTGTTTTATAACTTAAATTTGCTGGTTGATTCTTTAAAACGAAAGCCAATAAGCATGATAGTGGCTCATAGGGCTGTTAACGAGCACTGGCTGACGTTGATATTCATTTATACATATCGCCGTCATAAAACTATCATGAAGAGTGAAAATGTCAGTAGTTTGATTTTTGGGTAATAATTGGTATTTTATTTGTTGAAAATTATAATAATATTATACAATTCGGTTAAAAATCGGTTCTAGCTTTACAAAAATAGCGAGTATGGTGATTGTAATATTCTGTATTACCGCTGCGTATTCTACCAAATGTGAAAATTCAGTTGTGTTTTCGTTTTTTCTTCGTTTTAATTCGAAAGCCTTTCGTAATGCAGTTTTATTTGGCGATAATATGGTCTTTTAAGTTCTGCTGATGGAAGATAGCTATAATTAGTGCCTAATTGCATTGCCGAATTCTCGGTATTTAGCTCATTGGATTCTGGTCTTTTTGGAGGGGTCATGATTTCTCGCTTTTATTCAACTACACTACTTTCAGGTGCCTTGGCTGTAACAGTGAGCATGGCTGCTCCAGCTTTTGCGGCAACTGAGCTACAGTGGTGGCACGGTATGGCTGGTGCCAATAACGAAATGGTCAACGAGCTGGCAAACGAGTTTAATGAAAGCCAGAGCGAATATAAGATCGTTCCAGTTTATAAAGGCAGCTATCCTGAAGTTTTGAATGCTGGTATCGCCGGTTTCCGTGCAAAGCAGCCACCAGCAATCATTCAGGTTTTTGATGCTGGTAGTGGTGTTATGATGGCCGCTGAAGGAGCGGTTGAACCAGCAGCAGAAGTTATGGAAAAAGCTGGTTATAAATTTGATAAAAGCCGATATCTTCCAGGTATTGTAGCTTATTATTCAAAGCCGGACGGCACCATGCTGTCATTCCCTTACAACTCCTCTTCACCCGTTCTTTATTATAATAAGGAAGCTTTCAAAAAAGCTGGTTTAGATGAGAATAACCCGCCAAAAACATGGCCGGAAGTTTTTGACGCTGCCAAAAAGATCAAAGAAACAGGCGCAGCCCCTTGCGGTTTTACATCAACATGGCTGACTTGGATCCAGACTGAAAACTTTGCTGCCTGGAATGATGTTTCTTATGGCAGCAATGAAAATGGTCTTGGTGGTGTGGATGTTGAGCTTGCTTTCAACGCGCCGCTGTTTGTCGAGCATTTTCAGTCAATTGCAGATTTGGCAAAAGATGGCACTTTCCGATATGGTGGCCGCACCTCTGAAGCCAAACAGCTCTTTACCTCTGGTGAGTGCGCAATCCTGACAGAATCGTCAGGCGGCCTTGGTGATGTTATCAAGTCTGGTATTGATTATGGTATCGGCCAACTTCCTTATTATGAAGGTCATGGGCCGCAAAATACAATTCCTGGTGGTGCAAGTCTTTGGGTTTTCGCTGGCTTGAGTGATGACCAGTACAAAGGTGTTGGTGAATTCTTTAACTTCCTCGCACAGACCAAGACACAGCAGAAGCTACATGAAGTCTCCGGCTATCTGCCAGTGACAATGGAAGCCTATGAAGCAACTAAAAACTCTGGTTTTTATGAAAAGAACCCAGGTCGTGAAACACCAATCCAGCAAATGATGGGCAAAGCGCCAACAGAAAACTCGAAAGGTGTTCGTCTTGTCAATCTGCCGCAGGTTCGTGATATCATGAACGAAGAGTTTGAAGCCATGCTTGGTGGGAAACAAGATGCTAAAACAGCATTGGATAATGCTGTAAAGCGTGGCAATGCTGCGATTGCAGAAGCAATTCGTTAATCGTTATAAAGCCAACATCGCCGCTGCATAACTGCTAGCGGCGATGTTATTTTAATGAGGACTTAACTCGTGCAAAGAGTGACCTTTCCCAATAAAATATTGCCTTATCTTTTATTGGCGCCGCAGATCATTCTGACGGCAGTCTTTTTTTTCTGGCCGGCTTCTCAGGCTATTTATCAGTCATTGATGCGAGAAGATCCATTTGGCCTTAAAAATGCATTTGTAGGATTGGCAAATTTTCAAAATATATTGTCTGATCCCAATTATCTTCATTCCGTTAAGGTCACGATCATTTTCAATATAAGCACAGCCTTTATTGCTATGGCTGTTGCGTTGGCATTGGCAGTGGCCGCTGATCGGGTGGTCAGAGGCAAAACCATTTATCGCACATTAATGATATGGCCTTATGCTGTTGCGCCGGCAGTTGCTGGTATGCTCTGGTTGTTCATGTTTAATCCGGCGATGGGAACATTGGCCTATATATTGCGCAATAACGGCATATATTGGGATCCGCTTTTAGATGGAAACCAAGCCATGGCGCTCGTTGTTGCAGCTGCGTCGTGGAAGCAAATCAGCTATAATTTCTTGTTCTTCGTCGCAGGATTGCAGGCAATTCCAAAATCCTTGCTGGAAGCAGCGGCAATCGATGGGGCGCATGGTTTTCGACGGTTTAGAACGATCGTTTTCCCGCTTCTGGCACCAACGACATTTTTCTTGTTGGTGGTCAACACAGTTTACGCATTCTTTGATACATTTGGGATCATCCATGCGGTAACGGGTGGCGGCCCTGCCAAGGCAACAGAAACCTTGGTTTACAAAGTCTATAATGACGGTTTTGTAAATCTTAATCTTGGCTCTTCAGCTGCACAATCTGTCATTTTGATGGTGATTGTTATTGCACTGACTGCCTTCCAATTCCGCTTCATTGAGAAGCGCGTACATTATTCATAAAGGTCAGCCATGATTGAGAAGCGTCCTTTATCAACGCTCATTGCGCATTTGGTGCTGGTTTTAGGCATCATCATTGTCGCCTTTCCTATTTATTATACATTCGTTGCGTCAACAATGACGTCAGGCGAGATTATCCGTCCGCCGATTTCACTTTTACCGGGCAACCATTTCATCGAAAATTACAAAGAAGCGATTTTTGGTGGTGTCGAGCGTGTTGCTGGTGTCAGTCTTGAACGTATGTTGTGGAACACATTTGTTGTATCGATGATTATCGCTGTCGGTAAAATTGTTATTTCTTTCACATCAGCATTCGCGATTGTTTTTTTCCAGTTCCGCTTCCGGATGTTCTTCTTCTGGATGATTTTCATTACATTGATGTTACCGGTAGAAGTACGAATTTTGCCAACCTATAAGGTCATTGTTGATCTGGGGATGATTGATACCTATGCAGGTTTGACATTGCCGTTAATTGCTTCGGCAACAGCGACATTCTTGTTCCGGCAATTCTTTTTAACAATACCTGGTGAGTTGGTTGAAGCTGCACGCATGGACAATGCAGGTCCGTTCCGCTTTATGAAAGATATCCTGCTGCCATTGTCTAAGACCAATATTGCGGCATTGTTTGTTATTCTCTTTATTTACGGCTGGACGCAATATTTGTGGCCGTTGCTCATAACAAATGATGCACAGATGAATACGATTATCATCGGACTGCGTAAAATGGTGGATTTTGCCGATGCGGCAACACCATGGAATTATGTAATGGTAACAGCAATTTTGGCGATTTTACCACCTGTTATGGTTGTTGTGCTGATGCAGCGCTGGTTCGTTAAAGGCTTAGTTGAAACGGAAAAATAATGTCTAATATTGTTTTAAAAGATATCCGCAAAAGCTATAGCGGCAATGTCGAGGTCATTAAGGGAGTGAACCTCGAGATTGAAGATGGTGAATTTGTTGTTCTGGTCGGGCCTTCGGGCTGCGGCAAGTCAACTTTGCTACGCATGATCGCTGGCTTGGAAAGCATCACCAGCGGTACATTGTCTATTGGTGATAAAGTTGTGAATGAAGTGGAGCCAGCACAACGTGATATTGCCATGGTTTTCCAAAATTATGCACTCTATCCGCATATGTCGGTGCGCGATAATCTCTCTTATGGTCTCAAAAACCGCAATACACCTAAAGACGAGATTAATAGACGTATTGAGAAGGCGGCAAAAGCGCTGGAGATATCTGACTATCTGGATCGCAAGCCACGCCAGCTTTCCGGTGGCCAGCGCCAGCGCGTAGCGATGGGGCGTGCGATTGTACGGGAGCCATCAGCATTTTTGTTTGATGAGCCGCTCTCAAATCTGGATGCGAAATTACGTG
Source organism: uncultured Paenochrobactrum sp. (assembly GCA_947627865.1). Taxonomy (GTDB): domain Bacteria; phylum Pseudomonadota; class Alphaproteobacteria; order Rhizobiales; family Rhizobiaceae; genus Paenochrobactrum. The sequence goes on from CANQXU010000243.1 coordinate 4,311, forward strand.
TTCATATGCGCGTTGAAATCAAGAGACTACAGCGCTCGCTCGGTATTACGAGTGTGTATGTGACGCATGACCAGATGGAAGCTATGACTTTGGCTGACCGGCTGGTTGTGCTCAATAGCGGACGTATCGAGCAGATCGGAACGCCGATTGACCTTTATGAAAAGCCGGCAACAACATTTGTGGCTACATTTATTGGTTCTCCATCAATGAATTTGATGGATATGAAAAAGAACCAGAAAGGTCAGCTCACTTCCGAACTTTCAGCCCATAAACATGTTAAGACTTTTGGTATTCGTCCGGAAGATTTGTTTCTTGTAACAGCTGATAGCGGAAATATC
>CANQXU010000244.1 GCA_947627865.1 uncultured Paenochrobactrum sp.
CCATCTGACGGGCCTAATATGTTGCAAGTAGACCAGATGCCGCGTTTGCTTGAGACATTAATGGCTTTTGATGCGATTGCGAAACAGAAGCGCTAAGTGGTCAGGCTTTGTAAACTCCGACAATCTAATCGGTTTTTATGTTACTTTCTGATTAATCTCACGCTTATTATGTTTGAGGCTATTTAATTGCGAATAAGGATTGGTTATGCAGTTGTCTTAAGAGATGCTGCATACCAATTGGCTTGAGCATCAGCGTGTCGCCAACAAAGCACCAGGTTTTGTTGTTTTTAGAACATAAAGGATTAAGCTCCTATGACTGCTATCATTGATATTCTTGGTCGTGAAATTCTGGATAGTCGCGGTAATCCGACTGTCGAAGTTGACGTTGTACTTGAAGACGGTTCATTTGGGCGTGCAGCTGTCCCATCAGGTGCATCGACAGGTGCTCATGAAGCCGTTGAGCTTCGCGATGGTGGTGAGCGTTATCTTGGCAAAGGCGTCGAAAAGGCCGTGGAAGCGGTTAATGGACCAATTTTTGATGCTATTGCTGGTTTTGAAGCTGAAGAGCAGATCCATATTGATCAGACCATGATCGCGCTGGATGGCACAAAGAACAAGAGCCGCCTTGGTGCCAACGCGATGTTGGGTGTATCCATGGCTGTTGCTAAAGCTGCCGCGCAAGCAACAGGTTTGCCGCTCTATCGCTATATTGGCGGTGTGAATGCGCATATTCTGCCTGTACCAATGATGAATATCATTAATGGTGGTGCACATGCTGATAATCCGATTGATTTTCAGGAATTCATGATCATGCCGGTTGGCGCCACTTCAATGCGCGAAGCTGTGCGTTATGGTGCAGAAGTGTTCCATACACTGAAAAAGCGTTTGCAAGATGCAGGGCACAATACCAATGTTGGTGACGAAGGCGGTTTTGCTCCAAACTTGCTGAGTGCTGAAGCAGCTCTTGATTTTGTCATGGAATCTATTGAGCAGGCTGGCTTTAAGGCAGGTGAAGAGATTGCTATTGGGCTTGATTGCGCAGCGACCGAGTTTTTCAAAGATAATCAGTATGTTTACTCGGGCGAAGGCGTAAAGCGCAGCTTGCAAGAACAGGCAGAATATCTGACAAAGCTTGTTAATAATTATCCGATCATTTCTATTGAAGACGGTATGGCCGAAGATGATTGGGATGGTTGGAAAATGCTGACTGATATGGTTGGTAATAAATGCCAGCTGGTTGGCGATGATTTGTTCGTGACCAATTCTGCTCGCCTGCGTGATGGCATAAAAATGGGTGTTGCGAATTCCATTCTGGTTAAAGTTAACCAGATCGGGACTATCTCTGAAACACTTGATGCTGTGGAAACTGCCCATAAAGCGGGCTATACAGCCGTTATGTCACATCGCTCTGGTGAAACAGAAGATTCAACCATTGCCGATTTGGCCGTTGCAACCAATTGCGGACAGATTAAAACTGGCTCATTGGCACGCTCCGATCGTACTGCCAAGTATAATCAGCTCATTCGTATCGAGGAAGAACTTGGCTCGCAGGCACGTTATGCAGGCCGCAATGCTGTGAAGTTTACTCGTTAAGTCTACTGAATGTAAAAAGGCGGGGTAACCCGCCTTTTTTGTATCTGAATTCAGCTTGACTGGCGCTCGAATTAATCGTTAGCGCTAAGTCCAATATTCAAAAGAAGCAATATTTTTGTCGGATCAAGCGCAGCTGTAGCAGCAATGGCTGCAACCGAAACTGGCTGTTCAGGTTTGACGCTCAAGGTCAAAGATTTTGGATTGTCAAAGAATTTGTCTGAAGCTTCCTTCACCTGATTTGCAAAATCAGGGTTTTGCAACTGCATCGCTAGCAGCGGGGCCATTAATTTCAACTGCTGTGTAAATCCTGCAGCGTCGGTCCCTTGTTCTTTCGCGAAATGGGCAATGAGCTTTTCGGTGAGAGAATTATCGTCGAAGCGAATTTCCATGCTATTAATGTTGAGCTGCTCACTCAAGCCCAAGATAGTCATAGCTGATGCTTCCATATCCACGCCAGCTTCACTCATATTCTGCTGGGCTTTTTGGAGGGCTTCTACGAATTCCAGATTGTAACCGCTAACTTCTGAAATGATGTTTAACTGGCCAAGATCTTGCGCATTAAACTTCATATTCTGTATATTGACATTTCCCTTCTCTGGCTCCCAAACGCCATTTGATTGAAGTGAAATGTTGAGTTCCGTCATATTAATAGCTGCAAGCGGATTATCTTCGGGAGCATCGCCTTCAGTGGATATGTAAAGATTGCCAATATCCATTGTAAAATCAATTTTTTGCTGGCGATCAGTTGTGTTTATAGTGGTGGCAAGTTCATTGAGGGAGGAACGTGTAATGCCGTCAATGCTGATATTCATCTGATCAAGGCTGATCTTTTCATAGAAAAGCATTTTATCGAGCACGTTTTTGGCGTCTTTTGCAGGAAGAGTGACATTTTCCATGCGCAAGCCATTAACTTCAACAATGCTCTTGTCTTCGGCATTTTCAAATTTGAGATCGGGAACAATGACCTGACCTATAGTAAAAATACCATCATCAGATGAACTTACAGATTTAAGCTCAATATCTCCGGCATTGAATGGATTTTCAGCGATTGTGTCAACCTGCAGGGTTGTGTCGCCCAAGACAATATCGTTGCCAGAGGTTGTGATGGTTTTGAATTCAATATTCACGTCTTGCTCAGCGTAAATCTCTTTGATGCGCTCGGCAACCAAATCTGCATTTTCAGTAGCAGCAAATGCTGAAGAAGACGCCACGATGCTGGCAGTGAAAGCTAGCAACAGACTATGCTTAGCAATTATTCTCGAATTTAACATTAAAGTCTCCATATGGGCACGCTTGCTAGTGAATTTTATAAAGCTTATGTAGAGAGTAGTATTTTGATACTGATGTTTCCAGACGTCACAGGATATAATCTCAGCTAAGTAGCTGGTTTAAGTTATTACGTTAACGATTTGAGATATTTAATACACTGCTTGGGCTGACGTATGTTCATATAAGTACTTAAACAATAAAATAGGTTTATAACGCATAAATGACGGTAGATATAAGGCTTTCCACAAAAATAGTTTATATTCTTTACTTGCTCACGAATCGCCCAGTTGGTAATTGATGACTATGGGTAAAAGTCTGATTCCGCCGGGCTCCGGCGATGAGCATATAGAGCCGGTCAATCTTAAAGCTGCGCTTGAAGAGCGCTATCTTGCTTATGCATTGTCCACGATCATGCATCGTGCATTGCCTGATGTGCGGGACGGTTTAAAACCTGTTCACCGACGCATTATGCATGCAATGAGATTGTTGCGGCTTAATCCTGATCAGTCTTATGCAAAATGCGCACGTATTGTTGGCGATGTGATGGGTAAGTATCATCCGCATGGTGATGCTTCTATCTATGATGCACTTGTGCGGTTGGCACAGGATTTTGCTGTGCGTTATCCGCTGGTGGACGGACAAGGTAACTTCGGTAATATCGACGGCGATGGCGCTGCGGCGATGCGTTATACCGAAGCGCGCATGACCGAAGCGGCGACGATGCTGTTGGAAGGTATTACTGAAAATGCAATTGATTATCGTCTGACTTATAATGAGGAAGATGAAGAACCGATTGTATTGCCCGGTGCTTTTCCAAATTTGCTGGCCAATGGTTCGGCAGGTATTGCGGTGGGCATGGCAACCTCAATTCCGCCGCATAATCTGGCAGAATTATGCACTGCAGCATTGTATTTGATCAGCCATCCTGATGCAGCGGTGCAGGATTTGATGACAAGCCCGCAAGAGTGGGAAGAAATTCAAAAAGAAGCTCTGACAGATCCGGCTGCATTGCTAAAATGCAAGGTTCGCGGACCTGATTTTCCAACTGGCGGTGTGTTGGTTGAAGAGTTCCCAAGCATTTTAAACTCTTATGAGACTGGGCGCGGAGCATTTCGATGTCGGGCGCGCTGGCACAAAGAGGATGGTGGACGCGGTACATGGAGTATCGTGGTTACAGAGATACCGTATCAGGTTCAAAAATCGCGTTTGATTGAAAAAATCGCCGAGCTGTTGATTGCTAAAAAGTTACCGCTGCTGGACGATATCCGCGATGAATCGGCAGAGGACATCCGCATTGTTCTTGATCCGAAAAACCGCTCGGTTGATCCTGAACTGCTCATGGAGTCGCTGTTTAAATTAACAGAGCTTGAAAGCCGTTTTTCATTGAATATGAACGTGCTTTCCATGGGCAAGGTTCCTAATGTCCTGTCTCTTAAGTCAGTTTTACAGGAATGGCTGGATCACCGTAAAGAAGTTCTGGTTCGGCGTTCCGAGTTCCGTAAGGCAGAGATTGAGCGTCGTCTGGAAATTTTAAGCGGATTTTTGATTGCTTATCTCAATCTGGATGAAGTTATCCGGATTATCCGTGAAGAGGATGAGCCAAAACAAGAATTGATGAAAGCATTCAGCCTTTCGGATATTCAGGCTGAGTCCATTTTGAACATGCGGTTGCGCTCGTTGCGGAAACTCGAAGAGTTTGAAATTCGCAAAGAATTCGACAACTTAACTGCGGAAAAGAACAAACTTGAAGAGTT
>CANQXU010000245.1 GCA_947627865.1 uncultured Paenochrobactrum sp.
CTAAACTAGCGGTAAGCTTTTTAGAAAGCCCCTCAAGTCGCAGCTTTAAACCCGCAAGTGTTTCGTCATTTCCCGAAACGTCACTTACATCTTCTGCGATCTGTGCAGCATCCTGCTTCATTTGCATGATTATCTCATGCTGCTCTTCAAACAGATTTTGTGAATAGCTAATGTGCACAGAACTAAGCAAGAGACACAAAAGCAGGACGATTCCTAGTAAGGCTTTATTAAAAGACCGTCTCAAGCCTGCAAAATCCGATCTCAGCAAAGCAACGTCCTCATTTCATGATAGATAAGCTAAAGCAGCATAATTTTTATTCAATATTAGCTGTATCATTATGATGATTAGATCATAAACCTATTTTCCAATAATTTGTCGATTTGCCAATTGAATTCATTTAAAAATCTAAATTTTGCGCCAAACCTCAATGAAAGTTGCGCTTTATATCCAGAACCTGTGCATTTTCCTTGTTCATCCGCACTCTCTTGGTTAAAGAATAACCACGTAAAATCATTATCACTTAGGTGGAACGACCAACTTATAAACTTGACGGATCATTTTTGCTTAAACAGGCGATAAACAACAAACGTTCAGACATACATGGCATAATGCTTATGGCGAGCATTACGGCATCTGTCTTTTTGCTGTTTATTTGTAGTTTTGCTGAAAGTTTTGAGCGCAAAAACTCTACTAGCTTGCTGCATGTCATTGCCAGTGCAACAGATATGCCAGCAATCCGTATGAACCAACGTCAGGAAACTCCTGCAGCCAAATCATCCAGCCGCTTGCTCAGCACCAAATTCTTTAATAGCAATATTAAGTTTGAACGTTTTACGTCTGATGACAATGTCATTAATACAATTGAATCATCACTGCTTTACGCAGAAAAGCACCAGCTGAGCGGCCATAATACACTTTCAAGACACAGATCAGTAAAGCTGGGCTCAGAACAAGCCAGAGCTCCCCCTTTCGCGTGAAAGCATGCGCTGATCTGAACCTCAAAATTTCACCTCAGTTATAAATTAAAATGCGTGAAACCGGCAAATATTATACGGCTTTGCGGAAATCTGCGTTAAAACTGGATTATTACACCATGCGCACACCTAAATGGGCAATATGGCTATATGGACTGATCATTTTGATCGGCATAATTATAACCTTGCCTAACTTCTTCACCCAGCAACAGCTAGAAGCTATGCCGAGCTGGTTCCCTAAAAAACAGGTCACATTAGGTCTTGACCTTCGCGGCGGTTCGTATCTTGCTCTTGAAGTTGATGCCGCAGCTCTCAAAAAGGATCGCGTCCGCTCGGTACTTGATGACGCGCGCTCCAAACTACGTTCGCAACGGATACAGGCGCAATCAATACGTTCGGTTGGTGATGCAGTCGTCATCAATATTGCGGATGAAAGCCAGCGAGAAAAAGCTGTCACAGCTCTGCAAGAATTGATCACTCCGGTGAATTCCAACAGCTTTGGTGCTGCGGTCAATGATATTGATATCACGCAATCCGGCAACCAAATCAAACTCACCCTGACAGAAGCTGGCCTGCAATATCGTCTTGATTCAGCTCTCCAGCAGAGTCTTGAAATTATTCGTCAGCGTGTGGATCAGGTCGGTGTGGCCGAACCCTCTATCCAGCGTGTCGGCTCTGATCGCATCGTCGTTCAGTTGCCGGGTTTACAGGATCCTGCGCAGCTACGTCAGCTGCTTGGCTCAACAGCTAAAATGACTTTCCATATGGTGGCCGATGTCAATGTTACCGACACACCGCCTCCTGGAATTACTATTCTTTCCGATGCAAAAAACCCTGAATTAAGATATCCAATTGAAGATCAGGTAGCACTATCGGGTGAACGTCTAACCGATGCACGTGCCGGCTTTGACCAACGTACGAATGAACCCATTGTTTCATTCCGTTTCGATAGTCAGGGTGCACGTCAGTTTGCAGATATTACCACGCGTAATGTCAACCGTCCGTTTGCCATCGTTCTTGACGATAAAGTGCTGAGTGCGCCTGTGATCAGAGAGCCTATTACTGGTGGTTCGGGGCAAATCAGTGGTAGCTTTACGGTTGAAGAATCTGTCGTTCTTTCCGCGCTTTTGCGCGCTGGTGCCCTGCCTGCTCCATTGACCGTTATTGAAGAACGCACAGTTGGTCCTGATCTGGGTGGTGACGCCATCAAGATGGGTCTCTTCACAGGGATTATCGGCTTTGCGTTAGTCGCTCTCTTCATCCTCGCACTTTACGGTGTATGGGGCTTGATTGCTGACATTGCCTTGCTTCTTCACACAATCCTCACCATTGCTGCTTTAAGCGTGATTGGTGCAACACTCACCCTGCCTGGTATTGCTGGTATCATTCTTGGTATTGGTATTGCCGTTGACGCCAATATTTTGATTAATGAGCGAATACGTGAAGAAACACGTAAAGGCATGGGTGCAATGGCTGCGTTGGATCGCGGCTTTAAATCGGCTTTCTCAACAATTGTTGACGCCAACGTCACCACATTGATTGCTACAGTTCTTCTGTTCCTCTTTGGCACAGGCCCTGTGCGTGGCTTTGCGATTACCATGATTTTAGGTATCGCAATTTCAATGTTCACAGCAATCACCGTTGTACGTATCCTGATGTCTTGGGTTGTTCGCCGTCGCAAGATGAAAACCTTGCACATCGAACCATTCATTAAATTTGTGCCTGAAAACACAAATTATAAATTTATGAAAGCCCGCTTCTTCGGCATCGGCGTTTCAATTTTCCTCTCGCTCGTGTCCATCGGCTTGTTCTTCAAACCAGGCTTGAATTATGGCATCGACTTTGTGGGCGGTATTCAGGTTGAAATTACGACCTCTCAAGATGCTAATCTGGCAGAACTTCGTTCTACTCTAGGCAATCTTGATCTGGGTGAAGTCGCACTGCAAACTGCCGGCTCTCCTGACAACGTACTCATTCGTGTGCAGCGTCAGGAAGGTGGCGAAGAAGAGCAGTCACTGGCAATTACAAAAATCCGTGACGCGCTTCATTCAATTGACGCAGGCGTTAAAATTGAGCGCACCGAAGTTGTCGGACCAAAAGTATCCGGTGAACTGGCGCGCGCAGGCTTCATTGCTGTTATCCTCGCAGCACTAGGCATGGGTATTTATATCTGGTGGCGTTTTGAATGGTTCTTTGCTTTTGGTGCCATCGCAACGCTTGTCCTTGATACGACGAAGCTTGTTGGTTTCTTTGCCCTGTTTCAGCTGGATTTCAACCTGACTGCTATCGCAGCACTGCTGACAACAGTGGGTTACTCCTTGAATGATAAGGTTGTGGTTTATGATCGCATGCGTGAAAATATGCGTCTTTATAAATCTAAATCCTTACGCGAAATCATTGATATGAGTATCAATCAGGTCTTGGTTCGCTGTGTGTATACATCGGTAACAACCTTCCTATGTATGCTCCCAATGGCGATCTGGGGCGGCAGTGCAGTGCATAACTTTGCTGTGCCAATCCTGTTTGGTATTTTCATCGCGACAACATCATCGATCTTCATCGCAGCACCAATCCTATTGATTGTTGGTGACTGGTGGAATCGTCGCCAAGCAGCCCATGCAGCTCAAGAAGCTGCGCTGACGAGCAAGTAAAATAAAAAGGCGCGTGATAAGCGCGCCTTTTTCAAATTCCTTTATAAGTTTAGCGCTTTATCAACCACACAGGCTATAATGAAGCATATGAGTTTATAGCCAACAAAATGGCCTAACAGATAGAGCGCCCGCCTTATTGTTTTCCAGCATAGCAATTGATGACATGGTGAATAACGAATGAAATTAAAGGATTACATCTGGCCAGCAATCGGCTTGACTGCCGTGGCCGTCTCAGCTTGGCTGTTATATAATGAACTCCGCAGCATTTCGTTTTCAGATGTTATCGACAGTTTATATGCAATCCGCCCCCATCACTGGCTGTTGGCAGCGGCATCTGCTTTATTGGCTTATTCATCCCTCGCGGGATATGACCGAATTGCGCTATTGCATATCCGACGTCATATCTCGTGGCCATTTATTGCTTTATGCTCGTTCACCACCTATGCACTTTCGCATAATATCGGTGCTTCTGTCATTTCTGGTGCAGTTGTTCGGTATCGTGCCTACTCCTCAAAAGGACTTCCGGGCAACGAAATCGCAATACTCATAGCGTTTTGCTCGTTTACCTTCATCATTGGCGTTCTTGTAACATCTTCTATAGTTCTGCTCGTTGAACCTACAATTTTGCAAAGGTTTAACGAAGACCTAGGGCCGCATATAGCAATTGGCCTCGCAATCCTCTTCCTCGCATTTCTTGCACTCTATATTTTTGGAAGCTGGCTGCAATTAAAGCCCTTACAAATAGGGAAATTTCGGCTTGAATATCCACGTCTTCAAGTTGTTGTCCAACAACTGATTATCGGGCCACTGGAATTAATAGGCGCGGCAGGTATTATTTATTTTGCCCTGCCAGATGCCGCCAATCCTGGCTTCATTATCATTCTTGGCATTTTCCTTGCATCTTTCTCTGCAGCGCTGATTTCTCACGCGCCAGGTGGTCTTGGTGTTTTGGAATTTATGTTTATTTCAGCAATGCCCGACATGGA
>CANQXU010000246.1 GCA_947627865.1 uncultured Paenochrobactrum sp.
ACACAGTGGTGGTATGGTCATAATGCGGTTGCATTCTTCCTGACCGTTCCATTCCTTGCGATGATGTATTATTTCGTACCAAAACAAGCTGAACGTCCGGTATATTCATACCGCTTGTCGATTGTTCACTTCTGGTCGATTATTTTCCTTTATATCTGGGCTGGCCCGCACCATCTCCATTACACTGCTCTTCCTGACTGGGCGCAGACACTTGGTATGGTCTTCTCCATTATGCTCTGGATGCCTTCATGGGGTGGTATGATCAACGGTCTGATGACACTTTCGGGTGCATGGGACAAAGTACGTACCGATCCGATCATCCGGATGATGGTTGCAGCTATGGCATTCTACGGCATGGCGACTTTTGAAGGTCCAATGCTGTCGATTAAAGCCGTTAACTCACTCTCGCACTACACAGACTGGACCATTGGTCACGTTCATGCAGGCGCGCTGGGCTGGAACGGTATGATCACATTTGCTGCAATTTACTATCTTGCACCAAAACTTTGGGGACGTGAGCGTCTTTACTCGATCCGTATGATTAACTGGCACTTCTGGCTGGCGACTCTGGGTATCGTTCTGTACGCATCCTCAATGTGGGTTGCTGGTATTCAGCAGGGTCTGATGTGGCGTGAATATAACGATCAGGGCTTCCTGGTATATTCATTCGCTGAAACTGTAGCTGCGATGTTCCCGTACTTCGTCATTCGTACACTTGGTGGTGCTATGTACCTTGCAGGTGGCATTGTAATGGCCTGGAACGTTTACCAGACAATTCGCGGTCGCATGCGTGACGAAGCTCCGATGGATGGTTCCAAACCAGCTGTTGGCGGCAAGTTGCAGCCTGCTGTATAAGGAGACAAAGAATTATGTCTATTCTCAGCAAGCACGGAATTATTGAAAAAAATGCCACTCTGTTGCTTATTGGCTCACTGGCAGTGGTAACAATCGGCGGTCTCGTAGAGATCGCCCCCCTCTTCTATCTCGAAAACACGATCGAGAAAGTAGAAGGTATGCGTCCTTACTCTCCTCTGGAATTGGCAGGACGTGATATCTATATACGGGAAGGTTGTTACCTATGTCATAGTCAGATGATCCGTCCTTTCCGTGATGAAGTGGAACGCTATGGACATTACAGCCTTGCGGCTGAATCCATGTATGACCACTCATTCCAGTGGGGTTCAAAACGTACCGGACCTGATCTGGCACGTGTTGGTGGTCGTTATTCCAACGAATGGCATGTGCAGCATTTGATCGAGCCACGTGCAATCGTTCCGGAATCCGTCATGCCAAGCTATGCTTTCTTGATGGATACGCCGTTGAAAGTCCTCAACATGACTGACAACATGAAGGCAAATATTGCTGTTGGCGTTCCTTATGACGAAGCGATGATGGAAAATGCAGAGGCAGATCTACTGGCACAGGCAACGCCTGATGCAGATACTGAAGGTCTGTTGGCGCGCTATCCTAAAGCAAAAACCGGTGACTTTGATGGCCAGCCATCACAAATCACCGAGATGGATGCATTGGTAGCTTATTTGCAGATGCTCGGAACACTGGTTGACTTCTCTACTTATGACCAGTCTCCGCAAGCTCGTTAAGGAGAGTTCGTAATGGATTACAATACATTACGTGAATTTGCCGACAGCTGGGGGCTGTTGGCAATGGTAATCTTCTTCCTGTTTGCCGTATTTTTTGCTTTCCGTCCGGGAAGCAAAAAATTGGCGGATGAAGCAAAGAACATTCCGTTCAAGGACGATGCCAATGGCTGATAGAAAAATTGATGAAGTAACTGGCGTCGAGACTACCGGCCATGAATGGGACGGAATTCGCGAGCTGGACAATCCCATGCCACGCTGGTGGCTCTGGGTGTTTTATGCAACGATCGTCTGGGCGATTGGCTATGTGATTGCTTATCCGGCAATCCCGCTGATCAATGGCCCCACACCAGGCTTGCTTGACTGGTCCTCACGCGGACAATTGCGTCAGGAAATGGCTGCTGCAGACGTTTCGCGTCAAGGCTTGCTTGAACAGGTCAAAGCTAAGGACATCCACGAAATCGTTGCAGATGACACTCTGAGACAGTTTGCGATTGCTGGCGGTGAAGCCGCTTTTAAAGTGAACTGCGTTCAGTGTCATGGTTCCGGTGCACAAGGTGCTCCTGGATATCCGAATCTGAATGATGATGACTGGCTGTGGGGCGGTACCCTAGACGATATTGAAACCACCATTCGTCATGGTGTGCGTTCAATGGACGACGAAGATACACGCTATTCGGAAATGCCGGTATTTGCTGATGTTCTGGAGCCAGAGCAGATCAAGGAAGTTGCAGCTTATGTTGTGAGCTTCACTGGTACACCGCATGACCCTTCACTCATTCCTGCTGGTGAAGAAGTTTTTGCTGAAAACTGCTCTGCTTGTCATGGTGATGACGCAAAAGGCATTATCGAAATGGGTGCTCCGAACCTGACAGATGCTATCTGGTTCTATGGTTCAAGCGAAGATGAGATTACTCGCCAGATCGAAAACCCAAAACATGGCGTTATGCCAGCTTGGGAAGCTCGTCTTGGCGATTCAACTGTAAAACAGTTGGCCATCTATGTTCACTCACTTGGTGGTGGTGAATAATAAATATTGCCGGAGGGCTACTGTCCTCCGGCAACTCTATCTACATATTTAACTAAACTGGGAGCAGTTTAGGTAAATATATGGATGGAACTCAGAGGACAGGTCTCCCAAATTTGTCCCGAAGGAGCAAGAATGTCAGACCCAGATAAGGTCGAACGCATTGATGCGCAGCCTGTAAACTCACCAAAAGTCCGTCAGGCTTTATATGCGGCGCGTGTTAAAATCTTTCCTAAGCGTGTTGACGGTGAATTCCGCCGAATTAAGTGGATCGTCATGTTCGTTACATTGTCGATTTACTACCTAACGCCATGGTTGCGTTGGGATCGTGGTCCGCATGCGCCGGATCAGGCTGTGCTTATTGATTTTGCCAGTCGCCGATTTTATTTTTTCTTTATCGAAATCTGGCCTCAAGAGTTTTACTATATTGCCGGACTGCTCATTATGTCCGGTCTGGGGCTATTTCTGATTACATCAGTCGCTGGCCGTGCATGGTGTGGTTACACCTGCCCGCAAACTGTCTGGGTTGACTTATTCCTCGTGATTGAGCGCGCTATCGAAGGCGATCGCAATGCTCGTATCAAGTTGGACAAGAGCCCTTATACAGCCAGCAAAATAGCAAAACGCGTCCTAAAGCATAGTATATGGCTTGCCATCTCCATCATGACTGGTGGTGCATGGATATTCTATTTTGCCGATGCCCCGCATCTATTTATGGATGTTGTAACCGGGCACGCTGAACCAATCGCATATATCACAGTCGCGATATTGACTGCCACAACTTATGTTTTTGGCGGCTTGATGCGTGAACAGGTTTGCACATATATGTGCCCGTGGCCACGCATTCAGGCATCAATGCTTGATGAAAACTCACTGACTGTTACCTATAATGACTGGCGTGGCGAACCACGCAACCGCGGCTCCAAAAAAGCACAAGCGGCAGGCGAGACTGTTGGTGATTGCGTAGATTGTAATGCATGTGTTGCTGCTTGCCCGATGGGCATTGATATCCGCGATGGCCAACAGCTTGAATGTATCACTTGCGCATTGTGCATCGATGCGTGCAACTCAGTGATGGATAAAATCGGCAAGCCACGTGATTTGATTTCTTACACAACACTTGCCGACTACAATTCAAACATGGCACTGGCAACGGGCAATGGTACGCATAGCATTGATCCCAACATAGTATACGAGGCACCAAACGAATTTAACCCTGCCGTTCAAGTGCTAAGCTGGAAGAAAGTCCTAAGACCGCGCAGCTTTATCTATTTGGGTATTTGGCTACTCATCGGGATTGCGATGTTTGCCAACCTGACCATGCGCGAGCGTATTGGTGTAAACGTATTGCAGGATCGAAACCCACAATATGTTCTCTTATCCGACGGCTCAATCCGTAATGGTTACACTGTTAAGCTGCTCAATATGATACCGCAGCCACGTGATTTCACTATGAGCATTCACGGTCTTCCAGACGCACATATTGTTGTGCAGGACATAACACCACAGGCGGATGGCGAGATCATCATCCCTGTTGAGCCAGACCGTGTAAGAACCCTACGCGTTTTCATTAGCATTCCATCCGCTTCAATTGATGAAACAATCCAGAACTTCACAATTACAGTCAGCGATGTCGAAAAAACTGAAAGCGCCAACTATAAAGCGACCTTTATCGCGCCGGAGAAAAAATAATGACTACACAAGTTCAAACCAGCCGCGGCTTCACCGGATGGCATATGTTCGGCATCCTCTGTGCATTTTTTGGCGTTATCATCATTGTCAATCTGATCATGGCCTATTTTGCCGTTAGTACATGGAGCGGATTGGTCGTGAAAAACTCCTATGTCGCCAGTCAGGAGTTCAATGAGAAATCCATCACAGGTAAAGAACAGCAAGCTCTGCTTTGGCAGGGCGAAATGGGCTATTCTAACGGTAGCTTTACCTACACTCTGACAGATAAAGACGGCGTTGC
>CANQXU010000247.1 GCA_947627865.1 uncultured Paenochrobactrum sp.
TAGATAGTGTCACCAGGAAGAATAGGTTCTGTTATTTTCATCCGGCCTGTAATGATCTTATTGTTAATTTCTCGTGTTACGTCAATATCTGCTTGATAAGCGCGCGGACTAAAACCACCGGCAGAAGCAATCGCTTTTTGTGCAGTCATGCCTGGCACATAAGTATATTGTCCTGCATCGTTCACTTCACCCATAATGAAAATCGCTCGATAGCTGCTGACCTCAGCGGTTACATTGGGATTACGCAGATAGCCACCAGCCAGCTTGCTGGCAATGTATGTTTCGACTTGTTTAACTGTTTTTCCTCGTGCTGGAACGCTGCCAACCAAAGGGAAGGCAATATTGCCAGACTGATCCACGGCGTAGTTATTGCTCAGATTTTCCTGATCAAAAACAGTTATCCTAAGTTGATCGCCTGCATTGAGAATATATGGGCTATTAGGTGCTTGTTGAATACTCATCGGGGCAGGGCGATAACCTGAACAAGCAGCTAAACTTGTTGCGAGGAACAGGCAAATCATAATGGAAGTGATGCATTTTAAGCTGGATTGCAGGCCCTTAATGCGGAAAAACTCCTTAACATCCATCATTGATGATTACCCCGTTTACTTAACTTTCCTATTGGAAATAAGCCGTGCAGAAAAGGACAATTGTAAGAACTTGAATATCAAGCATTTATTGAATTATTAAGGTTAAAATTAGGTGAAAATCATTGAATATACTAGATGTTTTGTAATTTAGTGCGGTTTAGCCGCATAGATTTAACTGATTAGTCAGGAGCTTGATTGTAAATGGTTCATCGTTGGCAAGCTTTGATCTTGCTTGCATGCGTTTGAACAAAGTCGTGAAAGTGATGTTCGTGAGCCGTGAGCTGGGAAAACAGGCCGATATTCAGATTTATAAGCGTGATGTTAATGCAGAAATGCTGTTGAATAGCTTACGCCGAAATCTGAGGCTGATTATTGCCGGATCCGTGATTATGGCTCTGGGCGCTTTTCTGATTGGCTATATAATCTTTTCATATTCTGTATTTTTTAGCTTTGATGTTATTTTACGTGCTTTTTCGACATCATTTGCTGGGTTTCTTGTCGGCTTTTTTATTTTTTCAGCACTTATTGTTTTTCGTGAAGTGAAATTTGGCTTTGTCTACTTGCCTGCTTATGAAAGCTTGGAAACTGCGACAATTGCCCATACTGAGGGTGAAAAGCTTTCACCAAGTGAGGATATAATGCTCGTAAAGACGAAGATTGAAACTGAAAGAATGCTTGAGGATGGTGAAGTCAGTGAGCTGATTGATTTTCCTGATATAGTCTCTGTTTCCGAGCTTGCGAAAATTATAAACACCTATCCAGTTGCAAAACTTATTATAATTTCTCCGGAAGGGGCTGTTGCGTCTCAAAAACTAGTAGAGCTGGTCAGGCTGATCTCTGCGCAGTCAATGCGGGTTTTGCTGATTGAAATGAGCGGAATGGTGCAAAATGCAGAAGCAATGCTGGAACGCAGTGATAAAGCGGGAATAACCGAACTGCTTTTGCAGGAAGCTACTTTGGCTGAGGTGCTCCACCATGATAAAGATTCGATGGCGCAGATCATGCCGTTAGGATTAGCTAATCCTGCTGACGCCATGCAATATGCTTATCAATTACCAGCTATATTAGATTTGCTGGGTGCTCATTTTGATGTGATCGTCATCGATTGCGGGGAAGTACTTGCATCGGATATTGCAGATATTTATTCAGAAAATGCGAGAATATTATTTTCGGTTGCCAGTTTTTCAAATGAGCAAGTGGCTATGAGTGCACGTGACTTTGATGAGGCGGGCTATGAAAATATAATCATTTTGCATGATGATAAAGCTGTCTGATATTTGCTTTCTTTAGCGCTTGTTCCTAGCCTTCTTAGGCGGTTGTGCCATCCACCATATGATAGCCATTGCGGGCAGAATCCACAAAATTCCGGTCACGGCAAAATAAAGCAAATGCACCCACGCACTTGATTCCGCCAGATTGGCGACTGCAATAATGGTCGCGAGCAGGGCGTAGATAGTCACCAGCAAGACCAGTAAAATAGTACCGATCAATTTTTTAAGTCTTACAGGCATTATCAATCCTCATTACAAAACACCAGCTGGGCTTCTAAGTGGCAGGCATAGTCAAATGATTGCGCGAGTGCAATGATAAGATATGTTTGTGGCTGATAAAAGCGACAATACGCGTCCGCATGTCGCGATTTCAATGGGTTGCCAAGTCATGCAGGAATAAGGCACCTTCATGGGCGTAAGCACTTGCTTGCCAGCTTTGTGACTGCAAGATTTGAAGGTTCCTATGTCTGATCGTAATGTGATTTTACCAAAAATTGGTTCGCAGTCTTATGTCTTTGATGGTGGAAGCAGTATGGATTCCAATCATGCATCCAGCTGGCATCAACGGCTTACAGCAAAGCAATTAAACAATCGTCGTTTGGTTCGTATTTGGCTTTATAGTATATTGGTGGTCTTGATTGCCATTGTCATGGTTGGCGGTGCTACGCGTATGACCGGTTCAGGTCTGTCTATTACGGAGTGGAAGCCAATTCATGGTGTTATTCCGCCGCTGAATCATTTGGAGTGGCTTGAGGAATTTGAGAAATACAAACAAATACCGCAATATGAGCAGATCAATCACGGCATGAGCCTTGGTGAGTTCCAGTATATATTCTGGTGGGAATGGGCGCATCGTATGCTTGCGCGCTTTGTGGGATTTCTGGTTGCCTTGCCACTCATTTATTTCTGGTTTTCAGGGCGCCTTGAAAGGCAATTGAAGCCAAAAATGATTGGAATTCTTGTTCTTGGTGGATTGCAGGGCGCAATCGGCTGGTGGATGGTGGCTTCAGGACTGAGCGTACTCACCCATGTCAGCCAGTACCGTTTGGCGATCCATCTTACAATGGCTTGCATCATCATCACAGCGGTCTTTTATGTCGCCCGAGGACTTGCAAATTATACGGATAAACCGGCTATTAGATCAGTGCAAAAACTTGCTGGCTGGCTGGTCTTTGCAGTTTTGGTTCAGATTTATTTGGGCGGGCTGGTCGCGGGTCTACATGCCGGATTAACCTATAATAGCTGGCCGTTGATGGATGGCGCGGTTGTGCCATCGGGTTTGTTTATTCAAAATCCTTGGTGGATCAATCTTTTTGAAAATCCTAAAACTGTGCAGTTTGTGCATAGGATGTTTGCTTATACGGTTTTAATTTTAGCGCTCGTAAATGTGTTCTATTGCGCGAGAAACGCGCCATCCAGCACACATTACCGGCGCTCGGTTGTGCTGGCAGGGCTTGTTTTCATTCAGGCGGCTATTGGTATTGTTACATTGTTGTTGATGGTGCCGCTATTCTGGGGGCTATTGCATCAAGGCTTTGCACTGGTCGTGCTTGTATTTTGTGTCGCGAACTGGCGGGCTACAAAAGGCGCATATCAAGCTTCGAATAGCTGATCTTTAATTTCTTTTAATCGTCTTGCTATTTGCAGTTGCCGCAATTCATCTGCTTTGTTGTCATCTTCAGCAAACCATGATGCTGATAGTGAACCATAGGCGACTGCATAATCAAGAATGTGTTCGACAGGTTTTTCCAGAGCTTTTGAAAACTCTGTCGCCATGAAAATTACTCTATTTTTATCAAGGCCATGTTGTGTTTGCTGAATTGGATTATAAAAAAGATTGGCCGCGTCGAATGATGGATCACCAATAAGACCTTTAGGGTCAATCAAAAGCCAGCCGCGTGGACTTAAGAGGATATTGTCATGGTGGATGTCACCGTGAAGCGGTTGTGCAATTGTGCATTGCGCTATTAAATTTTGAGCAAGTTTTGCGCTGTCGCGATAAAAGTCATTCAAGGGCGAGAGGAGAGATGAGTTCGCCCTGATAAATAATGAAGCAAACCAGTCGCTCAAGGGAATGAAATTTTCAGCAAATGATAATGATGGATTGGAGTGAAGGCTTCTTAATAAATTGGCTGCGATTAGTGTCGCTTGTTTATCATTATTATTTATAACCAGATTACTAAGCGCTTGCTCACCAGCATATTCCATCATAATGAAGTTTTTGCTCTGTGCTAAAATTCTAACGCAAGCTACTCCGTCACGCCATAATAGGTAATTTAATCCTGAGGTGGCTTCTGTTTTGTCATCAGATAAAAATGCTTTGATGACGACGGTCTCATTGTTTGCATATTGGCATTTCCAAACGGAACCATTTGCGCTTTGAGCAATCAGTTCCGTTTGGCTGATATTCCAATTTTTGGGAAAATCAGGTTTGTGCTGCATTTATTTTTGAAGCATTAAATTCATATTCTGGACAGCTGCGCCCGATGCGCCTTTGCCAAGATTGTCCAGCACAGCAACAAGATTTGCTTGCCCATCGCCTTCGGTGCCAAAGCAATAGATTTTTAAATTATCACTGCCTGCGAGTTCTTCTGCATCGATGCTTCCAGCACTTGCAGCATCTTCCAAGCTGACAACCTGAACGATATCTTGATCTGAATAATGGTCACTTAGTGCCGCATGTATTGTCTTGAGGGAAGGGGCACCCTTCATATCCTCAAGGAAAAG
>CANQXU010000248.1 GCA_947627865.1 uncultured Paenochrobactrum sp.
TTGATACAAGCGCAAAGAGACTTCTTTGGTTCACATGGGTTCAAGCGTGTGGATATGGATGGTGATTTTCATGGCCCTTGGGGCGAATAAATATAAGCCAAGTTGAAAAAACCGCCAATTGGCGGTTTTTTTTATAGGTTTTTATAGTGTTATTATTTATGCTGGTTGTTCTGTTTGAAGATACGAAAATCAACGGTGCTAATAAAACTATAAAGTTATAATTGATCCTTTATAATCATAGTTTTACCCCTAAGCCGCTATATTCGTTTCATTGGACGGGAATATTTTGAATCTGGTTATGATTTTATGACTTCTATCACTTGTTTTATAAAAACATTAGAATTCAATAAAATAAGAATGTTATTTCGTCTGAATATTTAAATATTTGTTGCTAATCAAAAGGATTTGGTTTCTTTTTTCCTGCCTCTTTTTAATGGGGATAGCAATTTGAGCTTTGGCTACTCAATCGAGCTGGTTTTTTAATATTTATTTTAAGGATTTTTCCTATGAGTTATGATTTACAACATTTTCCAAACTTTAAAACCCAGTTTTTTGGTGAAGGGCCTACTAGTGATTGCTTGGATTTGCTGTTGGATATTAGAGCAAAACTATCATGCAAGCATTTAATCCATTGTAGTATTGCCCGCCCGGGATTGGATCCGAGATTACCAGAAGCTGATATGACTGTTACTTTAACAACACCTGTTAACTGGATACAGCGCTATTCTGATTGCAATTATTTTGAAACAGATATTCTGTTTGATGCAGATGGAGAGCAGTGGCATCCCTCAGTAAAAGGGTGTCTCCTGGATATGCATGATTTTACGGATAATAATCCAAGAATGGCAGAAATGCTGGAAGATGGCATGCGTCATGATATTGGCAATATGTACTTAATAGCAGCATATCCTCATCCGCGTGGTATTCCGGCTTGCTGTATTTTTACCTTCGATATTGAAAAGCGCGAGCAAGAAGCATTTAAACGAAACAATAAAGCTTTAATTTTTAAGTCACTTGAACAGCTGAATAATCTTTTGCTCAGCGACAGGCAGCAGATTTGCATTAATAACCCGCTGACACCACGCGAGATAGATTGTTTACGTTGGGCGGCGAATGGTAAAACTGATAGTGAAATCGCTGAGATATTAAATATCGCTCGATGGACAGTTGTGACCTATCTGCAAAATGCCAAGACGAAATTAGGCTGTTCCAATAGAACATCTGCCGTAGCAACTTCTATTGCTATGGGCATTATTGATGCACCACCAACGCCTAAATATCTTTAAGTTAAGCTAGTGTTCGTTTAAATGTCACTTCATATTTTCCGTCACTCACTTGGCAATATAATGAGTGGCGGAAATATCAAACCTTACTGCAATCACTGCAAACACCTCTTAGTTCCAAAGTGGTATTTGTGTTGTGAAAATGGTTGCTAGTGCTCCAAATCGCCACCTGATTTTCAATTGTAGTATCAGAAAACTCAGTGACTTGATTGCATTTGTCACAAATTGCAAAGGCAATGAGCCCGTGTTTGTGACAGTGCGGATGTGAGCAGGCAACGAAGGCGCTGATACTTTCCAAACGGTGGATCAAACCATAAATGAGTAGTTTTTCTAAAGCGCGATAGACCTGCAGTGGTGCCCGCATGCCATCATCGCGTAACTCATCAAGTATAGCATAAGCTGTCATTGGCGCTGCGGCACGTGACAATAGATCAAAAACAAGTTTTTGATTTTTTGTCAATTTGGGATGTTGCGTTGTTTTTGGCATGTCAATTCTTCCCTGCAGTGCTGAAACGACCGCTATCGGAACTTCTTTTATAGAGTGGTATCAGGCTGATTAAGAAAATTATCAATCCTGCAACGACAATTGACGGGCCGGACGGTGTGTCTAATTTTAAAGAACCGAACAATCCGGCAGTTACAGCCAGAACGCCACAGATTGAGGCTATGGTAGCCATAGCGACAGGCGTTTTGGCAAAGCGACGAGCAGTCGCAGCAGGAATGATCAATAAGGCGGTAATGAGTAAGACACCAATAATTTTCATAGCTATAGCTATTACAATTGCCAGCAAAAGCATAAAAATAATGCGTGGTATTGTTGGGTTAATGCCTTCTGCACGTGCCAGATCCTCACTCACTGTAACCGCAAGCAATGGCCGCCATATATATGCAAGCATGCCCAACACCATAAGACCGCCAATATAGATAAAAAGCAGATCTTGTTTGGAAACAGACAAGATATCTCCAAAAAGAAAAGCCATTAGATCAACGCGTATCCAGCTCATAAATGCGACGATGACCAAGCCTAGAGCTAATGTGGAATGAGACAGGATACCCAATAATACATCCGAAGAAAGGCTATGGCGCTGTTGCAAAAGCATCAGGCTGGCTGCGACAATGACTGCCACTCCAAAAATTCCTAACATCAGATTTATATTAAGCAAAAATGAGAGAGCGACGCCTAAAAGCGCCGAATGTGAAATTGTATCGCCAAAATACGCCATGCGGCGCCAGACGATAAAGCAGCCCAATGGTCCGGTTACCAGAGCAACGCCAATACCTGCGATAAGTGCGCGTGTGAAAAAATCATCAAACATAAATTTGTGTCCTGTTTGGCTTAATTTTGCAAAGGCGTATCACAGTGGCCGCAATTTTCATGCGTTAGAGTTTTGCAAATTGCTCCGTCCTCATGGATAACAGTGCCGTCAGACAAGTGCTTATGGTTATGATGGTGATGATAGGCAGCAAGTGCAGATGATGCACGATGACCAAACAGACGGATATATTCAGGGTTGCTGATAATCTCAGCAGGTGATCCGCTACAGCATATATGTCCATTAAGGCATAGAACACGATCAGTCGCTGCCATGACGATATTAAGATCGTGGGATACTAATAGAACAGAGCCACCAGTCGTATCTCTAAAATTCTCAATCATTTCATAGAGCTGTGCTTCACCATTGAAGTCAACGCCTTGCACTGGCTCGTCCAGCACTAAAAGATTTGGCTTGCGGGCAAGTGCGCGTGCCATCATGACACGCTGAAATTCTCCACCCGATAATAATGAAGCTTGGGCATGTATTAAATGCTCCGCATTGACCATCTTCAGACTATCGTGGATCACCTGTGTCGGGATCGCAGATGTCAATTTGATCAGATGCTCCACGGTGAGGGGCAGGGTGCGCTCAATATGAAGCTTTTGAGGTATGTAACTGATTTTTAAATCAGGGCTTTGATGAACAGTCCCCTCACTGGGCGCCGCAATTTTTAGCGCAAGTTTTAAAGTTGTGCTTTTACCCGACCCGTTAGGCCCAATGAGTGTCACTATCTCGCCACTGCGGATTGTCAGATTGATATTACGCACCAACCAGCGACCATCTCTTTGCAGACCTGCATTTTGCAGTTCTAAGAGGGCAGGCCGATCATTCGCGTCTTTGGGTGGTATTACGTTATGTTTTTTTGCAAAGTTCATAAAAAAATTCCAACAGGCTTGTCGAGAAGGAATGTAAACGTTATACCATAACAGTCAAGTGTAATGATATAACAAAACACTTGGGGGAAATCTAATATCTCAGCTAAAATAAATCATAGAAGGTGTTTCGATGAGATTTTACAAAAAAAGCTTGTTTAGCAGTGTTTTCGCATTGGGGCTGCTCAGTTCTATGAGCAGTTTTGCGGCAGTTCAGGATCAGGTTGTTGTTTCAATTAAACCACTTCATTCACTGGTGTCTGCTGTTATGGAAGGGGTTGGTGAGCCGAAATTAATCGTTCAGGGCGCAGGCTCTGCGCATTCTTATAGCTTGAAACCAAGTGATGCAGCGGTTTTACAAGATGCCAAGGTTGTTTTTTGGACAGGCCAGGGAATGGAAACATTTCTAGAAAAACCTCTGGAAACTCTGGCTAGTCATGCAAAAATCGTAACATTGAGTGATACACCAGAATTAAATTTGCTGAGCATACGTGAGGGCGGAACATTTGAAGCCCATGATCACGATGAAAATGAGCCTGAAATCCACGACCATGAAAGCGATAGTGATGATGATCATCATCATGACCATGGGCAAAATGACTTGCATATCTGGCTAGACACTCAAAATGCAAAAATGCTTCTAGAACAAATTGAAAACTCTCTCTCCGAAGCTGATCCGGAGCATGCCACGCAGTATGAAAATAATGCAAAGCGTTATTCAATATTGATTGACGAGCTTGAAAAGGAAGTTGCAACAGAACTTGAGCCGATTAAAGATAAGCCCTTCATCGTATTTCATGATGCTTACCAGTATTTTGAAAATCGTTTTGGTTTAAATGCTGCTGGTTCTATTACTGTTAGTCCGGAACAAGCACCAGGGGCGGCGCGAGTTCAGCAAATCCGTAATAAAGTGAGCGAGTTGAATGCCACTTGCGTCTTTTCTGAGCCGCAATTCGAACCACGTTTGGTCAATACGGTGGTTGAAGGCACAAATGCTAAACGCGGTGTATTGGATCCTTTGGGTGCTGATCTGCCGGATGGTCCCTCACTTTACCCTCAGCTCATGCTCAATTTAGCAAAATC
>CANQXU010000249.1 GCA_947627865.1 uncultured Paenochrobactrum sp.
CGCGCAGAGGCCAATGACGTCTCCTTACCCTCTTGTGAAAGCAGTGATGAAAGGTCCGATAATCTTTGCAACTGCTCCTGATAGGCACGGTAGAGCTTTACAATACCCGTAGCCGCATTAGGTGCTGCATCACTAATCTCAATCAACTCCTGATCACCCGGCAACTCATCCGACAGTAGCGGGTCAGAGAAAACCTCTTTCAGGCTTGTGATGGTGGTGCTGTCTTCAGCCTGCAATGCATTCAAGTCAGCTTTGTATTTCGAAGCAAGCTTCAACAATAGCGGAACTGTCAAAGGTCGCTGATTGCGCTCAATCAGATTGAGATAAGAGGGTGAAATACCAAGTTCCACGGCCATCGCCGCCTGTGTTAGACCATGCTCATTGCGTATTCTGCGAATACGGGGGCCGATAAACAGCTTTTTCTCATTCATTTTACCACCCACCCCCATGCTTTGTGCATTTCTTTACACTTCTTGCGACTTTTAAAATTTACAATATTTACAACTTTACAAGCTCTGCCTGTTAAGTTTTCGACATCATAACTTTAATTATTAGCGCAAATATACGCTTTTCATAGCCTTATCAAAGATCATTTGTAAAGCTAGTCACACAACAAACGACAAGATTGCAATTTTTCAGTCTTACATTACTCTGGAGGAGAATAACGTGACAGACTTTTACAAACTCATCCCATCCGCCCCTCAAGGCCGCTATGACAATATCGACCGTCCTTATAGCGTGGATGATGTCTTGAAACTTCGCGGCTCCGTCCAGATACAGCATACACTTGCGGAAATGGGTGCCAACCGTTTGTGGTCCCTTATTCAACAAGATGGCTATATTAATGCCTTGGGTGCATTATCCGGCAATCAGGCAATGCAAATGGTTCGCGCCGGATTGAAGGCGATATACCTATCCGGCTGGCAGGTTGCAGCCGATGCCAATACCGCATCTTCGATGTATCCTGACCAATCCCTTTATCCAGCCAATGCTGCACCGGAACTTGCCAAGCGCATTAATAAAACACTACAGCGTGCCGACCAGATTGAAACTTCTGAGGGCAATGGCCTTTCTGTTGAAACATGGTTTGCCCCCATTGTAGCCGATGCTGAAGCAGGTTTTGGCGGCCCGCTAAACGCCTTTGAAATCATGAAGGCCTTCATTGAAGCGGGTGCGGCAGGTGTTCATTTCGAAGACCAGCTCGCCTCGGAAAAGAAATGCGGCCATTTGGGCGGAAAGGTTTTAATTCCAACATCTGCGCATATCCGCAATCTGAATGCCGCACGTTTGGCCGCAGATATTATGGGTGTGCCGAGCCTGGTTATTGCGCGTACCGATGCTGAAGCTGCCAAGCTTCTAACAACAGATATTGACGAGCGGGACCAGCCATATGTGGACTATGACAAGGGGCGTACCGCTGAAGGGTTCTATCACATCAAAAACGGTCTGGAGCCGTGCATTGCACGCGCCAATGCCTATGCCAGACATTGTGATCTGATTTGGTGCGAAACATCCAAACCTGACCTTGAACAGGCAAAGCGCTTTGCCGAAGGTGTCCATAAAGAACATCCAGGCAAAATGCTGGCTTACAATTGCTCACCATCATTTAATTGGAAGCAAAATCTGGATGATGCAACCATTGCTAAATTTCAACGCGAGCTTGGAGCCATGGGTTATAAGTTCCAGTTCATCACACTCGCTGGCTTCCATCAGCTGAATTTTGGCATGTTTGAATTGGCACGCGGCTACAAAGAACGCCAAATGGCGGCCTATTCGGAGTTGCAAGAAGCTGAATTTGCATCAGAGGTAAACGGCTACACCGCAACCAAACACCAGCGTGAAGTTGGCACTGGTTATTTTGATGCTGTGTCGATGACAATCACAGGCGGCCAATCATCAACCACAGCCATGGCTGAATCCACTGAAACTGCACAATTTCTACCTGCGGCAGAATAAATACCGCACCTTAAAAGGATTAGTCAGATGACTTTACCCGCACGCGTTAAAGAAAGAGCTGCACAGCAATCACCGCTGATGAATGATGACCAACAGACCATTATTCGTATTCTTGCGAATGAATTGCACAGGCTGAATTATACAATCATGAAAGCAGTTGAAGCTGGTGTTTCTGTCGAATTAAGCCGCGCAGCACGCCACCATAGTGGTGATGGCAACTGGGGAGACTTGCTGGTTCCGGTTATTATGACCCACAACCAGAAGTAATTTCTCAATAAAATCTGCTCCCGACTAGCATTATAGTCGGGAGTTTTTTGAATCTTATTCAAAGGTTAGGGCTAAATGCGCTTTTTACCTACGAAAATTTGCGAATATGTTTTAAGTTTAGTGTAATATTGCCTGATATTAACTTTGAATAGGAAATAGCCATGCAAGACCTGATACAGACGATTGCCGAGCGTATTAATGTTGACCCGGCACTGGCAGAAAAAGTCGCAGGGAGCGTCTTCTCAGTGATGCAGCATAGTGCGCCCGATGTCGCCTCGAAAATCTTTGCCATTCTACCCGATGCCCAAGGCTTGGCCGACACTCATAATGTCATGACGGCAGATCAGGGTGGCGGGTTGATGGGAGCACTAACCGGCCTGATGGGGAATATTTCCGGTGACAAGATGGGCGCATTGGTAAAATCTGCCGCAATATTGAAAAATGCTGGTCTTTCCAATGACCAAATCACCCAAGCTGGCGAACAGGTTATGAACCATATACGCTCGAGCAATCCCCAGCTCGTTGATGAACTGATCGCGCAAGTCCCTGCACTTAAAGGCACTTTAGGCGCTTAAAATGAATAAGCGCCTTGTAACTAAGGCGCAGTTTCATGAATTAAATGGAACTGTGTGGTTGTAAAGCGCTCAAAGAGCAGTATCATAAAGCATCGAAATCAATTTTGGTGCTCAATGTCTGCGGATACCCCAGAGAAAAAGCCAGTTCGTGCAACGCGCCGCCGGACTCCAGCTCACGTAAAATCATTACGCGGTGTTAAAAATTGGAAGCAAGTCTCGGAATGGCTTGCATGGCGCGATATTGAAGATATCGAGTGCATCACGCCCGACCAGGCAGGCGTTGCCCGCGGCAAAATGATGCCGTCAAAGAAATTTACATCCAATACGTCACTGGCACTGCCTTCTGCTGTTTTTATGACCACAATTTCAGGTGACTACCCAGAAGATGGCCATGGGTTCCACTATCCTGAAAATGACGGCGACTTAAAAATGGTGCCGGATTTAAGCACGCTCTGCGTCGTGCCATGGGAGAGCGACCCAACAGCACAAGTCATTTGCGATCTCGTCGATCAAGATGGCAAAGCCGTAGAATTCACACCAAGAAATGTTCTACGCAAAGTTGTCACCGCCTATAGCAAACTAGGCTTAAAGCCTGTTGTCGCACCGGAAATTGAATTTTATCTGGTTAAGAAAAACCCCGATCCCGATTATCCGCTCACACCTCCGGTCGGTCGTTCAGGCCGCGCAATCGGCGGTGGGCAAGGCTATTCAATTGCCGGCGTCAACGAGTTTGACGAACTCATCGATGATATTTACCACTTCTCTGAAGCTCAGGGACTGGAAATTGATACACTTATTCATGAAGAAGGTGCCGCGCAGCTGGAAATCAACCTGCGCCATGGCGATCCGGTAGAGCTTGCTGATCAAGTCTTTATGTTTAAGCGTACGATCCGTGAAGCCGCGCTTAAACATGATATGTATGCGACATTCATGGCAAAACCCATTCAAGGGCAGCCCGGATCTGCAATGCATATCCATCAATCCATTGTCGATAAAAAAACCGGACGCAATCTCTTTTCCAATGAAGATGGTACTGAAAGCGACAAGTTCCGGCACTTTATCGGCGGCATGCAAAAACATGTACCCAATGCATTGGTCATGTTTGCCCCTTATGTAAACTCGTATCGTCGCCTGACCATCAATGCATCAGCGCCGGTGAATGTTCGCTGGGGCTATGACAATCGGACGACCGCATTTCGTGTCCCGCGATCGGAACCAGGCAGCAGACGTGTTGAAAACCGCATTCCCTCATCAGATGCCAATCCATATCTTGCATTGGCAGCATCTCTGGCCTGTGGTCTGATTGGTATTATCAACAAGATCGAGCCGGATCTCCCCACATCCACAACTGTCAACTCCAAGGAAGTGGAACTGCCTCGCGGCTTGATTGATGCGGTTGAAGCTTTTGCGCAGGATACCGAGTTACAAAAACTGCTTGGCACATCTTTTTCAGCCACATTTTCTGCAATTAAACGCGCTGAGTTTGAAACCTTTATGGAGGTGATCAGCCCTTGGGAGCGTGAGTATCTGCTTCTGAACGTGTAATTAACCGTCTGTATTTTTCAGCCAATATATTCTTCACCCTTCGCGCTGGTTACCAGCAACGAACACGGAGCCTTAAAAAACCGTGGCATTCAATTCGGGAAGCATATATTGGCTGTTTTATTTTATATTTCTCAATAAACGACCAATCTGGTGAAAATCATGGCCTACCAGTCTCCTATTGCGCCCGGAATCTCATGGTATGAAG
>CANQXU010000250.1 GCA_947627865.1 uncultured Paenochrobactrum sp.
CAGTGAAGTGGCAATCCAAGATCACGATAAGAAATGCCCCATTCATTACGGCTACTACCATCAAATAGCCCTTTGAGCAGAGCGATGGCATCGTCTCCCATAGCAGCGATTTCCTGCTGCGCCTCTATCATAGTCTGTTCACAGGTCAGTCTCTCAAAGAGCGCTTCCACATCCTCTCCACACTTAATTATCATCCTCTCCTATACAGTATCTAAACTATTATTAACGAAAACAGTTTTATGCCGCTAGCATTAAGCTCGTTAATGCATGTTTAAATTAGAACAAACTGTAAAAGGAGGCTGAGAGCTAAGGAAATAGCAAATATCAGTTATACTGAATTTGGTATATGTGATCTGACGCTGGCTTTCCGATTTCTAGGCCAACTGATCAAAATGTAGTTTGGCAATAGACGACTAAAGCATGCCACGGGCTCAACTACGTATCCGAATTTTACAAACAGATATAAAAGTATGAATCGTTCTAGGCTGAACAGCTTAATAATATCAATTAGCTATGAAACTTTAATTTGAAAGAGTGGTGCGGATAGAGGGACTCGAACCCCCACGCTTTTGGCGCTGGTACCTAAAACCAGTGCGTCTACCAATTCCGCCATATCCGCAATCACATGGTCGTGTTGAGTGGTAGATACACAAGCTTTACGCAGTAAGCAAGCCGCTAAGCATAATAAAACACAAGATATTCAAATAATTTTCAAAATTCTGAGTTCCCTACCCTAAAAACATAACTCATCAAGTCGATTTGCACGCCTTGGCTGCGAAGGAGACGAAAACAGCAACCAAGGCGCACATGTTATCCACAGAGCTAGTAGAGCGGTTCCGAATATATCATTTTGCCATCAAGCTTCATGCCCTTGATTTGTACCTTTCCCAAATCAGTAACTGCAAGGACAGCAGTTATATTATCATCTGCAATTTCCCCTTCGAGTGCCAGCCCCTCACCTTCCGGCACATAATAACGCTCAATTCCAAAACGCAAGAACACATTATGCTCAATCGCATCATTGAGCGCATACTCTGAGCTCCCTAATAACTGGACCTCATCTTCACCCAAATTATCAAAAAAATTGAAGGAAGCACGTGACACCTTCCAATTTCCATCAGCCGCCTCTTTTAAGACAACATAGACATTGCGATTATCGGGTGGGTTCTTTCCTTCAATCATCGCGCTATTTATTGTCGAAAACTCATAACCAACGACAACATAGTCTCCTCGCAGTAAGTCTCTTGGATCAACCCTGCTGGTTGTGACCGTTATTTCCTTGCCATTCCGGAGCGTGTCAGCACGGTTTTCAATCGATGCGAATAAAAATCCAGTTTGCAGAAGAGCAGTTAGAGCTGCACCTGCAAAAAGCCATTTCATTGAACGCTTTTTCATTTGCCAGCCTCCAGATTGATTTTTTTCTTCATTCTTTTCTCAAACCGTCCGACCAGACTGGCCAACAATAAGACGAGAACACCAGCCGTTAAGAAAAATCCTGAAGTACTAATCATCGTGCCGATCGTCACAGAAGCGATGTATAAAACTTCTGCAGAAAACCAAAAATAAACCAGCCATCGCAATTTACTATTGTCACGGCCATGCATAACCAATGCCAGAACAGAAACGAGCAGGATCAGGACACCGTAAAAAAGAGTCTGATAATCAACATCATATTGGAAAACAGAATATTCAAACTGAAAGATGGTCAGAATGAGTAAGATGCAAAATAATCCGTAGAACGCGACAGCATCAGGAATCTGGGTGACCAGTCGTAGCTGCTCTGGTGCTATTTTATTAGCTAGAAAGCCCACGGCGCCAATAAATGCCAAGCCCCATAAATAGCCCTCATTATTGCTCTCTACATAGCAAATACAAAACCAAAAAATGGAAAAGAGGATTACCAAATGCGCGGTCACTTGCGACTGAGTAAAACGAGCCGAAAGAATTCCGATCAAAGCTATAACTGGCCCCAGCACTAAATAGCCAAATCCAAAAAGCTCTGCTTCATCGTCAAAAACAATCAGCTTGAAATAATAAAGAGCAATCAGCATTGCCATAGTTGAAAGTACAGAAGAGCGCAGTAAAAATGCTGAGATAAATACACCCGCAGACCAAATTGCTATAGCCTGGCTTTCATCACCGGAAATGTGATACATTTGCGATATAAGCGCTATCCCGGCGCCAAAGCTTGCAGCCCCCAACAAATATAATGCTGTTGACCATATTCTATCATCTCTCGACACGCGCCAGGCACCAAGAAGATACGAAACCCATATTATTAGAAATATCAGTCCAACACGCGATAAACGTGGCATATATTCCCAATTGGCAGCCACGAGCAATATAACGGCTACGCTTAAGAGCACGCCACCCAATGTCGCCAGCACAGCCCCTAAATTGAAACCCAAACTATCCGAGTTTATGTCGTCCCGCAAAAGATCCGCGGTTTCACCATCTATTAAGCCACGTTTTTGCCAACGTTCGATCAAGCGTTGCGTAGATGTAAAATAAGACAATCAGTTCAACCTTCTTTGATTATGGAGCACTCATTATCTAAACTTGAGCGTGACGCATGAATAGCATTAATCAATTCTATCAGCGATATTTTCTCTCACAATATATTATATATTCCGCATATCCCTCAGATGCTTTGGCAGCATTTCATGTCTAAAAT
Organism: uncultured Paenochrobactrum sp.; assembly: GCA_947627865.1. Classification (GTDB taxonomy): domain Bacteria; phylum Pseudomonadota; class Alphaproteobacteria; order Rhizobiales; family Rhizobiaceae; genus Paenochrobactrum. Next base: position 2,675 of record CANQXU010000250.1, read on the forward strand.
GCGCTAAAAACATGCATTACGGCATAAATGCATAGCTGATATGCACAGCGCCCCCTTTAAATCCCACTAAATTAGTGCTATATAGAAAACATCAGAAGGGCGGTTGCTTCTAAACCGTCCTAGGGAACCTAAGGAGGACTTAATATGAATATTCTTCGTACATACCAAAACTGGCGCCGTTACCGCTCTACAGTAGCTGAACTGAGCAGCCTTTCAAACCGCGAACTCAATGATCTCGGCATTAACCGCTCAGAGATTCCTTATGTAGCGCGTCAGTCCAGACAGCGTTAATAAAATTTCAAATTCGTGATGCACCTCCTCCCAATTGCATCACACAGAGGTCAGCCCTCCTCCCAATGCTGACCTTGAACCAACGGTGTCTGTCGTCCCTCCCAGCGACAGGCACCGTTTTTTTGTGTCTAGATTTCAACGACCCATCCCCTGCTATTTCATAATGAAATGCTCCAGCTTGCGATTGAAGAGCTGACAGAAAATATGTAATAGATAATTTATGACACAGAATAATATATCCACTCCAGTTCACATTGTCGGAGGCGGCCTTGCTGGCTCCGAAGCAGCTTGGCAAATTGCGCAGGCTGGCATTCCGGTTGTAATCCATGAAATGCGCCCTGTACGTGCTACCGACGCACATAAGACAGATTCATTAGCAGAGCTGGTATGTTCCAACTCATTCCGTTCAGATGACGCTGAAACAAATGCTGTTGGTGTCATGCACGCTGAAATGCGCATGGCTGATTCAATCATCATGGCATGTGCCGACGCCAATCAGGTGCCGGCTGGCGGTGCGCTCGCTGTCGACCGTGACGGCTTTAGTGCTGCGGTAACTGAAAAACTCACCAGTCACCCTTTAATCACAATTGAACGCAGTGAGTTGACTGGGTTGCCACCGCAAGAATGGGGCACAACTATTATTGCGACCGGACCACTTACTGCTCCAGCGCTTGCTGAAGCAATCAGTGCTGAAACCGGATCTGATGCCTTAGCTTTTTTTGACGCAATAGCACCTATCATTCATTTTGACTCCATTGATATGGATGTTTGTTGGTTTCAATCCCGCTATGACAAAATAGGCCCTGGTGGTACCGGCAAAGACTATATCAACTGCCCGATGTCCAAAGAGCAGTATGAAGCTTTCATCGCAGCATTGCTGGAAGGTGAAAAAACTGATTTTAAGGAATGGGAAGGTACGCCGTATTTTGATGGCTGTCTGCCAATTGAAATTATGGCAGCGCGCGGCGCTGAAACATTGCGCCATGGTCCGATGAAGCCAATGGGGCTGACAAACGAACATAACCCAACGGTTAAAGCCTATGCTGTTGTACAATTGCGTCAAGATAATGCACTGGGTACGCTTTATAATATGGTCGGGTTTCAAACTAAACTGCGCTACGGTGATCAAACCAAAATTTTGCGAATGATCCCTGGCTTGGAAAATGCAGAATTTGCACGTTTAGGGGGCCTTCACCGCAATACCTATCTCAACTCTCCTGTGCTTTTGGATAGTAGCCTCCGTCTTAAATGCAAACCACATTTAAGGTTTGCTGGTCAGATAACCGGCTGTGAAGGTTATGTGGAATCATCCGCAATAGGCTTGCTGGCCGGACGCTTCACTGCTGCCGAACTGTTAGGCAAGACTATGAGCGCACCACCACTTACAACTGCTTTTGGCGCTCTGCTCAATCACATCACCGGTGGGCATATCGTTAGTGATGAAGAACCTGGTAAGCGCTCTTTCCAGCCAATGAATGTTAACTTTGGCCTATTCCCTCCGGTTGAAGTTGTGAAAGAAGAAGGCAAACGTCTGCGCGGCAAAGAGAAGACCATTGCCCGCAAAAA
>CANQXU010000251.1 GCA_947627865.1 uncultured Paenochrobactrum sp.
CTTTGAGGAGAGAGCTAAATGTCACAAGACTTGAATGATCGCGGAGCAGCTTTGGAAAATAAATTTGCTTATGATGCGGAGCTTCGTTTTAAAGCAGAAGCACGCAGAAACAAGCTGTTAGGTCTTTGGGCAGCTGAGCAACTTGGCAAATCCGGTGATGAGGCCGAATCTTACGCGGGTGATGTTATCGCTGCTGATCTTAAGGAAGCAGGTGATGAAGATGTGTTTCAGAAAATTCGCTCAGATTTTGATGAAAAAGGCATAGCCATGAGTGATCAGGATATACGCCAGCAGATGTCAATTTACCTGGAGCAAGCGGTCAAGCAGATATCTGATAATTAAGTTTTCAAAAGAATAGAAAACCCGCCGGTGAGGCGGGTTTTTTTATAAGTGATTATTAGCTGAGATTTAATTCTTTGAAGAAATCATTGCCTTTGTCATCAATAACGATGAATGCTGGGAAATCTTCAACCTCAATACGCCAGATAGCTTCCATACCCAATTCAGGATATTCTACAACTTCAACTTTCTTGATGCAGTCCTGTGCAAGTCGTGCAGCTGGGCCGCCGATGGATCCAAGGTAGAAGCCGCCATGTGCAGCACATGCTTCACGCACTTGGCGGGAGCGATTGCCTTTGGCCAGCATAACCATTGAGCCGCCAAAAGACTGGAACTGATCAACATATGAATCCATCCGTCCGGCAGTGGTCGGGCCGAATGAACCAGATGCATAACCCGTCGGGGTTTTAGCGGGCCCAGCATAGTAAACAGGATGGTTCTTGAAATATTCCGGCATTTCTTCGCCGTTTTCAAGGCGTTCGCGAATTTTCGAATGTGCCAGATCGCGGGCTACAATGATGGAACCAGTTAAGGAAAGTTGTGTTTTAACAGGGTGTTTCGATAGTTCTTTAAGAATTTCGTTCATTGGCTGGTTGAGATCGATCTTCACTACATGTGATGACAGCTTATCTTCATCCACTTCCGGCATATACTGTGCAGGATTTGTTTCAAGCTTCTCTAAGAAAATGCCGTCTTTAGTGATTTTACCCTTGGCCTGACGGTCGGCAGAGCATGAAACGCCGATACCGATTGGCAAGGATGCACCATGACGTGGCAAGCGGATCACACGGACATCATGGCAGAAATACTTGCCGCCAAATTGCGCGCCGACACCCAGTGACTGGGTGAGTTTGTGAATCTCAGCTTCCATTTCCAAGTCGCGGAATGCATGGCCGCTTTCACTGCCTTGGCTTGGTAGCTCATCCAGATAGCGGGTTGATGCCAGCTTGACTGTTTTTAAATTCATTTCCGCTGATGTACCACCGATGACAATGGCAAGGTGATAGGGCGGACAGGCCGCTGTTCCCAAAGTGAGTATTTGTTCTTTGAGGAAATTGATCATGCGATCATGCGTTAAAAGTGAAGGTGTGCCTTGATGAAGGAAGGTTTTATTGGCAGAGCCGCCACCTTTGGCTACGAATAAGAAATTATATTCATCTTCGCCTTCTTCATAAATATCGATTTGCGCAGGCAAGTTGTTTTTAGTGTTGCGCTCATCAAACATGGAAAGAGGGGCTAGCTGTGAGTAACGCAAGTTCTTTTTTTCATAAGCATCGAGTACGCCATCACCCAGCGCTTGATCATCGCCGCCTTCTGTCCAAACGCGTCTGCCTTTTTTGCCCATAATTATAGCAGTGCCGGTGTCCTGACACATTGGCAATACACCGCCAGCAGAAATATTGGCATTTTTAAGCAGGTCATAAGCCACAAAGCGATCATTTGCTGTCGCTTCCGGATCTTTCATAATATTGGCGAGCTGTTGTAAGTGACCGGGGCGCAGTAAATGATTAATATCTGAGAAAGCTGCTTCTGAAAGCAGTTTCAATCCTTCCTCTTCGACGATCAGTACTTCTTCACCGCGGAATGTGTCAGTGCTGACGAAATCGGAAGTCAGTTTGCGATAAGGCGTTTTATCTTCACCAAGTGGAAAAAGATTAGCATCATTATTCTTTGCCATCGGGTACCCACACTTACATGTCTTGCATTAGAAACTGTTTAATCTGCTTCTGCTTTTATATGGCATGAGCAGGAAAGCCACTGCGGCAGATTGCTCAAAAGGTTTGAATGTTACCATTGCTATCAATTGATAGGATTAAACCAAAATAAATAAAAATGGATCGGACGCAGTCTAGCCCGATCCATTTGAGAATAGTTTTAAAGCTTAGGCGTTATGATTGTCGCGTCTGGCTTGGGCAACACCGGCCGCTTTCTTTTGTCGTCCACGTTCCATTGGATTGATGAGACTAACGGTTTTCGTGTCAGGTATATCACGTATGCCAAGATTCGCATGACGGGTGTTAAATGGAATTTTATTCTTTTCTGACTGCTGTTTCATCAAAAGCGCTTTATGTGCATTTTCGACGAGAGAGTGGCTTTTAGCAAAGTCGTCTCTTCTTTGAACTTCGGCATTAACGCGTTTCAAAGCCATAGAAATGACCGCCAGCTTCATGCTTGAGCCTTCATCAGAGGTCACTGGATGCGAGCCGCGTGGTGCGGCTTTGCCACGAATTTCGCGGCGCTTCTGGTTCGCAAGTGTTCTCGCCTTATCACGAAAATGACGAAGGCGTTGTTGCAATGCATCAAGATCAGCATCAGCAACATCCTGAACATCAGGATGGCGTGAGGAGTTTACCACTTCCCGCTCTTCTGCATTCAGTGCGCGTTCTTCTTCTTTACGGGTAACTGCCATATCTGGCACTCCTTATGAATAATAGTCAACTTAGTTTACTTGCGCAGTTAAGTTCTTTGATTAAGCAAAAACAATCAAGTGCTTAAAGATCTCTAGTGATCTTTTATCCGTATCGTTAATAATCGAACACAAACTATGCTAAATATAATTACGACAGTTGAAATAAATATTTCAAGTCAATGTATATAGATAATAATATGATTTATTTTGATTATAAAACTGAATGTTGACAGAATAACATAATATATCTACTTTTCACCTGTCTCGGGGGAGACTTTATCTTTAGGACGCAAGTCGGGGGAAATATAATGAGATTTTTGCCATATTGGGGAAGTGTAGCTGTAGTTGTAGCTGCGTCCTCCAGTGTACTGGCGGCGGATGGTATTGTTGCGCCCGAGCCGGACGGTGTTGAATATGTTCGTGTATGCGATGCTTATGGTTCTGGTTATTTTTATATTCCAGGTACCGAGACTTGTATGAATATCTCTGGTTATGTCCGTTATACCATTCAAGGTGGTACTGATGCATATAGTGGTGATAGGTTTGGCGGCTGGCAAAATCAGAGCCGTTTTGATTTGAAAATTCAGACTGCGTCTGAGACTGAGTTGGGAACTCTTAAGTCATATGCAGAAGTTCGCTTTAATTGGGGGGCGGATGCAAGTGCTACCAACACATATGGCAAAGGCTCCGAATGGGATAATCTTGAATATGCCTATGTAACGCTTGGTGGTTTCCTTGCTGGTTACGCGCCAACTGCATTCACCAATTATATTTATCTTGGCAATGTTGTGAATGATGACGTTGTTTCGCAAGGTAATTTTACACCGACCGGACAATTATCTTATACATACACAAATTCGAATGGTTTCACTGGTGTTGTAGCTTTGGAGCAAGGCTCAGGCGATTATATCATTAGTGGTTATACGCCATATGTTGTTGGTTCTTTCGAATATACACAAAGCTGGGGCTCGATTGCAGCAGCTGCCGCTTATGATTCTGTTATCAAGGGCTGGTCAGGTCAGCTCAATGGTGTTCTAAATCTTACAGATGAATTCTCGCTCTGGGTCGTTGGCGGCTATTCAAACAAGGAAACCGACAATCAGGCTTATGGCTCATGGGGCGGTAAATGGGCGGTATGGGGTGGCGCTGCTTACCAGTTTGTTGAGCAGGCATCCTTTAATATTCAGGGCGCGAAAGAAGACTGGGGTATGCTTTCTGTAACCGCCAATGTGGTCTATGAGCCGATTAAAGACTTTGAGATTACGCCTGAAGTGACTTGGACTCGCTTTAAGAACAATATTCATTACGACTATGAAAAAAGAGATGCAGTACAGGGACTGCTTCGATTTAAGCGTAAGTTTTAATTGAATACATCAGATTTGAGTGCTTCATACAGCAGTAAGTTTCTAAAGAGAAAACCCCTTTAGAAACTTATTGCTGTTTTTGTTTTGATATCTAATATTCCTATTTTGGGTAATAGCTTTTACTATCATCCCCGTTGTGCCTGGTTTGATTTGGCTGAATTAACCCTTCTGACCAGTTGGTTGGAAGTGCATAAGTTATATTGTTGATGTGATGTTTAGCGACTTATGCACGCTAAGAGGCATTGCTTGCCAAGAAATAGCATTACCCCGTTTAATATTGCCGAGACAAAATAGTTGCGATTTACCGTGAGCGATTAAGTGCTGCCGACCTATAGCAATGAAGTGGCTGAAGTAAATAAAAGAG
>CANQXU010000252.1 GCA_947627865.1 uncultured Paenochrobactrum sp.
AAGGTCCCAAGCAATACAGAAAAATTGGCGGTGAAGCGGTTTTGTCACGCACGCTTAAAGTCTTTCTAGCCGATGACGCCATAGCGAATATCGTACTCGTCATCCACCGAGATGATAAAACTCTGTTAGAACAAAACTGTGACTTAACAGATAGCCGAATACAGGTCGTTTTCGGTGGAGAGACCAGACAGATTTCAACATGCTTAGGCTTGCAAGCACTCAGCCAAGATAATCCCGACTATGTGCTAATCCATGATGGTGTTCGTCCATTTATATCCCAAGATTTGCTACAAAGAATCACGGATAATTTATCTTCCGATTGTGGACTAGTGCCGGCAGTAGCAGTTTCAGACACATTAAAAGCCGCACCAAAAGACTCAATCATTTCACACACGGTGGCACGTGATGGATTATACTCTGCCCAAACACCTCAAGCTTTTCCATATGAAATAATTTTATCAGCGCATAACAAAGCTGCGGCTGAGAAGATTCAGGAGTTTACAGATGATTCCTCCATTGCGGAATGGTTTGGACTTCCGGTGCGGATCATTGAAGGTTCTGTCGATAATACAAAAATAACATGGGCGAAAGATATAGAAATGGCCAATGAGCGCTTACAAAATGAAACATCCCTCTTCCCTGATGTAAGAACTGGAAATGGCTATGATGTTCATGCATTTGAACCAGGCGACCATGTTATTTTGTGTGGCGTTAAAATACCATTTAATAAAAAGCTCTCCGGCCATTCGGATGCGGATGTCGGCTTGCATGCACTAACAGATGCCTTGCTCGCCACGCTTGGTGCTGGTGATATTGGAACGCATTTCCCGCCATCTGATCCACAATGGAAAGGTGCCGATTCACGCATATTCCTCGAATATGCAGTCAAAATGGTCAAAAAAGCATCTGGACGCATTAGCAATGTTGATATTACACTGATCTGCGAAGAGCCGAAGATCGGACCTAATCGGCCTGCAATGACCACTGCGTTGAGTGAAATGCTTGATATTGCGCCTCATCGGGTGTCTATCAAAGGCACAACCAATGAAAAACTGGGCTTTATTGGCCGCGGTGAAGGCATTGCTACTATTGTGACTGCAACTGTTATCTTCCCTGGGGAGGTGCCGGAATGAGTGATTATATCGCACAACAACTCAGTCAGGATGTATTAAAAGCCTGTCGAGATCACAGCGTGACCCTTTCAACGGCTGAATCATGCACTGGTGGGTTAATCATCGCGGCATTGACCGACATAGCGGGTTCCTCTGATGTTGTTGACCGCGGCTTCATCACATATTCTAATATAGCGAAACATGAACTGCTGAATGTGCCACTGGACATGCTGCGTGACTATGGCGCTGTTTCGCGTGAAGTTGCTATTTCAATGGCTGAGGGCGGCTTGAAAAATGCGCATACTGGTATTTGCATAGCCGTTACAGGAGTGGCAGGCCCGGATGGTGGCTCTATAGAAAAACCAGTCGGTCTGGTGCATATGGCTGTCGCTCAAGCCAGCCACCCTACTCTGCATCAGGAAATGCGCTACCCGTATGAATCTCGTCACGATATACGAATGGCTACTGTGACCTCAGCACTTCAATTATGTCTCAAGGCTCTCTTGAGATAAGCCTGAACAGTATATCAAGATTAAGCGACGTTAATAAAGTCCGCGCGAGATTCATGTATTTGATCTATCCTGATCTATGTTTTCCATCAAAACACCTGCCCTTTTCCACAGGCGGAGACATTTTTCCTTAAATATATCAAAAACATACAATTTTTACTTTTAAGTCTTTACAACTGCGAAAATCATTTGCTATATGCCAATCACTACTTCACGAGTAGATACTCCCCGGTAGCTCAGCGGTAGAGCAATCGGCTGTTAACCGATCGGTCGCTGGTTCGAATCCGGCCCGGGGAGCCACTTAATTGCCCAAGGCAATCTTTTTCCTTCATTAATTCAACAAACCTTACATGCATTGAGCAATGCTCTTAAATGCTGATTTTATTGGTTTTTTCTAAAGAATACTATTTTGTGGATAACCCGCATAATAAAAATAATTTCAAACAAACACTTTGCCAGCCTCAATTAAGTTTGCTATATGCCTCATCACTACTCCACGAGTAGATACTCCCCGGTAGCTCAGCGGTAGAGCAATCGGCTGTTAACCGATCGGTCGCTGGTTCGAATCCGGCCCGGGGAGCCACTTCAAAACATCCTTCAAAACAATATAATGATTTAGCACATTAAAGCTGTGACAGCTTTGTAAACATGTGCTCTATTGATTGACTGTTCATGTTTTTTTTGCCAAATCATTGATTGAGAATTCGCGTACTGATTAAACTACAGACAGTTAATTATTCCGTCTTGAGATAGTATGCGATAAGGGTGGAACTACGACAAACATACCAATTCGAAATGGTCTTGTTTGCTGTCATTGAAAGGCGCGAGCCATGCTGGCTGATTTCCAGGATCTGCGGACTAAAATGGTCGACAATCAGATTCGAACAACCAATGTTACGGATTATGGGGTTTTGGACGCATTTTTGCAGGTACCGCGTGAGGAGTTTGTTCCCGCAGATCGCAAACAGCTAGCCTATATCGATGAGGATATTTTGATCGGCACAGATAGCAATGGTTCACGACGCTATTTGATGGAGCCCTCCCCACTTGCAAAATTAGTGCAGTTGGCCGAAATCACTCCTGACGATATTGTGCTCAATATTGGCAGCGGATGCGGCTACTCATGTGCCATTCTTTCACTTCTGGCAGGCTCTGTTATCGGCTTGGAAGAAAATCCGGATCTCGTCGCCTCTTCCAGCGCAAAACTGAGCAATCTCGGTTATGACAATGTTGTGATCGTTTCTGGAGAACTTCAAAAAGGCTATGCTTCCGAGGCACCTTATAATGTTATCATGATCGAAGGTTCTGTCGATTATGTACCTGAAGTCATTACGAATCAATTACGTGATGGTGGACGTCTTATAGCCGTCGAAGGCCACGGAAACACAGCAATAGCACGCGTTTACCTTAAAGAAGACAACAAAATCGCAGTGCGCGATGTGTTTAATATTGCGATCAAACCTCTACCTGGTTTTCAGCGCGCTAAAGAGTTTGTTTTCTAGTTTATAAATCAGAAAATCACAATCGATAGCAATTTGTTGAACAAGATGCTGTTGACGTTAGCCTTAAATAATGGAAGTTAAGGGGTAATTCGTATATGAAAGACTTTCTTTACTATACCAGTAGTTTATGTGACATTAATTTTTATGAGGTTAACGGTGTTTAAAGTGCGCAAAAATTTATTGGCTGCAGCATTTTTTGCGAGCACCGTCATGATACCTGTTCAGGCAATGTCTGAAAACCTGATGGGTGCATTGGCAAAAACCTACCAGAACAATGCAAGCCTTAACTCTTCCCGAGCAGGCGTGCGTGTTACGGATGAAGGTGTAGCCATAGCAAAATCCGGCTATAGACCGACTGTAGAAGGTAGCTATTCCGTCAAGCGGACGCGCTCACCTTCCTCTGTTACGGGCAGTGATCGTTATAAATCCACTGGTCAAGTTGGTATTACCCTTAATCAAATGTTGTTTGATGGTTTTCAAACAAAAAACAATGTTGCCCAAGCAGAATCAGAAGTTCTTACGCAGCGCCAGTACCTGCTGAATGATGAAATGAACAGTCTTTATGATGCAGTAAGCGCCTATATGGATGTTTATATGTATCGACAGATTGCTGTCCTTCGTGAACGCAATTTGGCAGCAATGAACGAACAGGTCAGATCAGCACAAGCCAGATTGGAAGTTGGTGAAGGCACAAGAACAGATGTTGCACAAGCTGACGCCAGCCGCTCCAATGCAATTGCACAGCTCAATGCTGCCAAAGCTAATGTAAAATCAGCAGAAGCACAATATCGTCAAGTAATCGGTGATGAGCCTGGAAAACTAGATGCTGCCTCCCCGATCACTAAACTACTACCAAAATCAACAAGTGCAGCATTTGCTATCGCTTCACAATCACATCCGGGTATCTTAGCAACTCAATATGCTGTTGATGCTGCGGGGTATAATGTGAAGTCAAACGAAGGTGCCTTGCTGCCTGGTGTCTCACTCTCGGCTGGCGCTAGCCATCAAGATACGTATTCTGGCATTAAATCAGGTGATGGCAGCTCTGCTTCCGTTGGCCTCAATGTGAGGATACCGATCTACCAAGGCGGTCGTGTTTCAGCCACTGTGCGCCAAAGTAAAGAACGATTAGGCCAAAAGCGCATTGACGTAGATGTTATTCGTGATCAAGTACGTCAGGGCATTGGTTCGGCATGGGCACAGCTGGAAGCTGCAAAAGCCAATGTTGCAGCAACACGTGACGGTATCTCTGCAGCTCAGCTGGCGTTAAGTGGTGTGATTGAGGAGCGCAATGTTGGACAAAGAACCACACTTGATGTTCTTAACTCACAAAATAATTTGA
>CANQXU010000253.1 GCA_947627865.1 uncultured Paenochrobactrum sp.
GAGGAAAAGAGCATTATCGCTGATATATGTTTCATGATTGTCTCTTGAGCTTGGAATTAGGAAGTTAGATCAATCTGTGCCATTTTATCGATTGGCCATCATGCAAAAAATACCCGATCATTTGCGTATTTGACGGATTGCTTCACCCGTCACCATTGCTGCCGATAATGCCAGATTTAACGAACGCGCACCAGCAACCATAGGAATAATCAAGCGGGCATCGACGGAATCATGAACATCATCCGGCACTCCTGATGATTCTCGCCCGAATAAAAGTATGTCATCGGGCTGAAACTGGAAGTCGGTATAATTCGATGCGGCTTTGGTAGAGAGAAGAACAGTCCGGCGTCCTTCGCTTTTGCGCCAGTGCTCAAAGTGGCTCCAATCAAGATGGCGGGTAAGGGCTGCCAGTTCCAAATAATCCATGCCGGAGCGTTTTAAGTTACGGTCAGAGAGATCAAAGCCAGCGGGCTCAATGATGTCCACATGAATGCCAAGGCACGCTGCCATTCTGACAATGGTTCCGGTATTTCCGGGAATATCTGGTTGATACAATGCGATATGTAATGTCATTTCTTTGCGCTAGCCAAACTGTTTCTTTATTGCAATAGCCTGATTGGGAAGTTCGATAAATTCATGATTTGTTCTGTATGAATCTTGGCAAGAAACTAAAAACAGACTAAATAGCCAGTATGTTTACATGGTTTGAAAAACGACTCGATCCCTATCCGGATCTCATAGCGCAGGAGCCTCCCAAGGGGCTGGTTGCATTTTGCCTTTTTTATAGCCGCGGCGCTTGGCCGTGGGTTTTGGCTATGGCATTTTTTGCGGCATTAATTGCGATAGTTGAAGTCTCATTATTTGCATTTTTAGGTAATATTGTTGATTGGCTTTCGAGCCATAGTCGGGAGACTTTTCTGGCGGAAGAAGGGCGCAATCTCTTTTTAATTGCATTAGTCGTTCTGATTGTTTTGCCAGGTGTGGCGCTTTTGCATTCTTTGATTATGCATCAAACTTTGCTTGGTAATTATCCGATGCGTATCCGTTGGATGATGCATCGTTATCTTATCCGGCAGTCCATGAGCTTCTTTCAGGATGAATTTGCCGGACGTATCTCGACAAAGCTGATGCAGACGGCCTTAGCAGTGCGTGAAACAGTGATGAAGCTGCTTGACGTGCTGAACTATGTGATTGTCTATTTTATCGGCACGCTTGTTATTGCTGCGGCGGCAGATTGGCGGATGATGATACCATTCATCGTTTGGCTGATTGTGTATATCGCGCTCCTGTATTTTTATATTCCTCGCTTAAAAAATATCTCTAAAGAGCAGGCAGATGCACGTTCATTAATGACTGGCCGCATCGTCGATAGCTATACGAATATTGCAACTGTTAAGCTTTTCTCGCACTCCAATCGTGAAGAAAGTTATTTAAAAGAAAGCCTTGATCAGTTTCAGGTAACTGTAAACCGCCAGATGCGGATGATAACCGCACTTAACTTCCTGCTTTACAGTGCAAACTGCGTATTGCTGGTCGTTATTGCTGGTCTTGGTGTGCATTTATGGATGAATGAGCTGGTGAGCGTTGGTGCGGTCGCCGTTGGTATTGGTCTGGTTTTGCGTATCAATAGTATGTCCCAGTGGATCATGTGGGAAATGACCATGCTGTTTGAAAATATCGGAACAGTGCAGGATGGGATCACTACGGTTGCACGTCCCCATCAAGTCGTTGATGCAGACAATGCCAACGTGCTTCATGTTTCAAACGGGGCTTTGAGCTTTGATAATGTCAGTTTCCATTACGGGAAAAAATCCGGCGTTATTAACGGGTTGTCAATGCATATCAAGCCAGGTGAAAAAGTAGGGTTGGTCGGGCGTTCGGGTGCCGGAAAATCAACACTGATCAATCTTCTTCTGCGCTTTTATGATGTTGAGAGTGGCCGTATCGTCATTGATGGGCAAGATATTGCTCAAGTCACACAAGACAGTCTGCGCGCCAATATTGGCTTGGTAACACAGGATACGTCCTTGCTGCATCGTTCAGTGAGGGATAATATCACTTATGGACGTCCTGATGCAAATGAAGCGCAGATTAGGCGCGCTATTATTGATGCGCAGGCGGATCAATTTATTCCCGAGCTAACGGATTTGGCCGGAAGGCGCGGATTGGATGCCCATGTGGGCGAGCGCGGTGTGAAGCTTTCTGGCGGACAAAGACAGCGTATCGCGATTGCGCGTGTGATGCTCAAAGATGCGCCTATCCTTATATTGGATGAAGCAACCTCAGCACTTGATTCGGAAGTTGAAGCCGCAATTCAGGAAAGCCTCTATCGTTTGATGGAAGGTAAAACTGTTATTGCAATCGCACACCGTCTTTCGACAATTGCCGCGATGGATCGCCTGATTGTTATAGATGAGGGCAAAATTGTTGAGGATGGAACGCATAGTGAGTTGATTAACAAAGGTGGCATTTATGCCAGCCTTTGGGCCCGGCAATCGGGAGGCTTTCTAGGTGAAGATGATAATTGATCTCATCAGATTGTTCACTCTCTAAGCTCTGCTCAAGAGAATCATCAATTGTGATTTAAATTATGATAAATCATTGAATTTGAAATGGCCGCCTATTCAGGTGGCCATTTTGTTTACATGTTTCGCTAACTCGTTTAAATATGGTGCAAAATAGCTATTTGGAGGAGGTTTGGCTGAGGGGGTATGCCTGCGACATCGTGCCTTTTACAGATGTGCTGACTGGACAAGTATTTCCACTATGCCTAAACCACAATTGAAATACAGATTTCGCATCTGCTATATTTGTGTGGATTTTTTATGTTCACATATTGGCAGGCGATGGGAGAGTAATGACCATGCAGGTTGGAAAGGAATTGGCACGTGAGCGCACAAGACACGGCTGAACCGACACGGCGTGATTTTCTGTACATAGCGACGGGAATGGCAGGTGTAGTAGGGGCAGGTGGACTAGCCTGGCCGTTTATTGACCAGATGCGTCCTGATGCATCCACACTGGCCGCAGCATCCATTGAAGTTGATGTATCTTCCTTAGAGGAAGGTTCATCCTTGACTGTCAAATGGCGCGGCAAGCCGGTCTTTATACGTAACCGGACTGCCAAAGAGGTTGACGAAGCTAAGGATACTGCTCTTGCAGAGCTGAAAGATCCTTTGGCACGCAACGCTAATTTGCCAGCAGACACTCCGGCAACCGATCTGGCGCGTTCAGCCGGTGAAGGTAAAGAAAACTGGATGGTAATGATCGGGGTGTGTACGCATCTTGGTTGTGTGCCATTGGGTGAAGCTGGTATCTTCGGTGGATGGTTCTGCCCTTGCCATGGTTCGACTTATGATACGGCTGGCCGTATCCGCAGCGGCCCGGCACCGGAAAACATGCATGTGCCGGAATTTTCATTCGTTTCCGATACTGTCGTGAAAATCGGCTAAGGGCGGGGAGAGAAAATATGAGTGGCGGACACTCCACATATACGCCGAAAACCGGCATTGAAAAATGGTTCGATGTACGTTTGCCTTTGCCGAGATTGGTCTATGATTCTTTCGTAGCCTATCCGACTCCGCGCAATCTGAACTATATGTATACCTTTGGTGGTATTCTCAGCTTTATGCTGCTGGCTCAGTTGCTGACCGGTATTGTGTTGGCAATGCATTATGCAGCTGACACGACAATCGCATTTACTTCTGTAGAGAAGATTATGCGTGATGTGAATTCCGGCTGGTTGTTGCGCTACATGCATGCCAACGGCGCATCATTCTTCTTTATTGCGGTTTATCTGCATATTGCGCGCGGTATGTATTATGGATCGTATAAGGCCCCGCGTGAAATCACATGGATTCTTGGTGTCATCATCTTCCTTCTTATGATGGCAACTGCATTTATGGGTTATGTTCTTCCATGGGGGCAGATGTCCTTCTGGGGTGCAACTGTTATTACCGGTTTCTTTACGGCTTTCCCTCTTATCGGTGATCCGATCCAGCAGCTCTTGCTCGGTGGTTTTGCCGTTGATAATCCGACTTTGAACCGCTTTTTCTCGCTTCACTATCTATTGCCGTTCATGATTGCAGGTGTTGTTATTCTGCATATCTGGGCAATGCATGTGACTGGTCAGACAAACCCGACCGGTATTGAAGTGAAATCAAAGACAGATACACTGCCTTTCACGCCTTATGCGACTATTAAGGATGCATTTGCTGCGGTCGTGTTCTTCCTCGTCTTTGCTTATTTCATTTTCTATATTCCAAACTATCTTGGACATGCGGATAACTATATCCCTGCGGACTCCTTGAAGACCCCTGCACATATTGTTCCTGAATGGTATTTCTTGCCTTTCTATGCAATCTTGCGCGCTATCACATTTAATATCGGCCCGATCGACTCCAAGCTTGGTGGTGTTCTGGCGATGTTCGGCTCAATCGCAGTGCTGTTTGTGTTGCC
>CANQXU010000254.1 GCA_947627865.1 uncultured Paenochrobactrum sp.
CTCGCCACTTATCTAAAACTGGTTTTGAACAGTCTTCAAAACGCAATTACCGCTAATGATATCTATAACAATATCTTTCATCTATGGTTAATAAGTCGTTACTATTGTTTATATTACTATCAATATTCACAAAGACACTGATGATGAGAAGGTGCCGCGCTGGCCAGTTTTTAGTTAGCTTTTGTTTGTTTTGATTTTTTCTAAAGTTAGGGTTTTGCTAAAAAAAAGCGGCAGAAGATATTCCTCTTAAAATCTTAATGTTGTAAAAATACCTATCCTGTGGTAAAATGTCCTAGTAGCTAGATGTTTTAGGAATTTTTATTGAGGGGCCATGTTTTCCCACGATAGTGTTTGGGCTGCTCTTGATGCTTTAGCAGCACGTTATTCATTAACACCCTCCGGTCTTGCACGCAAAGCCGGACTGGATCCCACGACATTTAATAAGTCAAAACGCCATGCGCAGGATGGCAGAGCCCGTTGGCCCTCTACTGAATCCATTGCAAAGGTTATAGAAGCTACAGGCGCAAGTTTTGAAGAGTTCACTGAGCTCATTCGCGGTGGTGAGCATCCGTTTTTAGGCGAGTATCTTCAACAGCCAAAATCTATTCCATTGTTAGGATTGGCAGAGGCAGGGGCTGGTGGATATTTCGATGATGCGGGATTTCCGGCAGGGCAGGGCTGGGATATTGTGCAGTTCCCGTCATCTCCGGAAGATGCAGTTTATGCACTAGAGGTTTCAGGTGACTCCATGCTGCCACTTTATCGCGATGGTGATACACTCATCGTCGCGCCCAATTCTTCGCTGCGGCGCGGTGACAGAGTTGTCGTGAAAACCCGTGAAGGTGAAGTTATGGCAAAGATCTTGCAGCGTCACACCCCAATGACCATTGAGTTATTATCATTCAATCCCGAATATCCAAATCGCAGTTTCAATACGAATGAAATAGATTGGATTGCGCGCATTATGTGGGCAAGCCAATAGCGTCTTCAAGAATTGATATGATTAAATTACTGACATTTTTGCTCGCTGTTTTTACAGCCGCTTTTCTAATTACTGTTTTTGTATCAGCAAAGAACGGAGATTTGGAGCGGGCGGGCGCATTATCGGCTGGTAGCGAAACTGGTATCGTGATTGAGGATTTTGACTATCCGATGGATATCCAAACACACGATTAGTGTCTTTTGCTACTAAGGAATTTGAATAGCTGGCACCCTTTATGGCTGCCAGCTATTTTATTGAGTTAATTCAATTCGCCGTTAAGTGCCTGATCAATCAATGCGCGCGTTTCATCAACCCCGTAAAGAGCGATGAAAGAGCCAAAACGAGGACCACGCTCTTGGCCAATCAAGACTTGGTAGAGCATTTGGAAAAAGGCAATTGATACACCAGGGCCACCTTCAGGGCTTTTCTTTTTGTGGTCCTGATAACGCTCAATTCCGCGTGCAACATCAAGGATGGCATTCTGAATTTGTGTTCCGTCTGCATTCGCTGGCAATTTAGAAAGTGAATCGCTAATTGCACGAAGCGCATCTTGTTCAACTTCATCCGGCTTGCGGAATGATTTGGTTGGTTTAACAAAATCATTGAAGTAACGAATTGCGTAAGTAACCAGTGCATCCAGCTGTGGGTGTGTTTCGGCGGTTACACCTGGTGCATAGCGGGAAATAAAGCCCCACAACACATCTGGATTCTCGGCATTGGATGCACTGACAAGATTAAGCAGCAGTGCAAAAGGCACCGGCATTTCACTTGCAGGCGGATTGCCGGCATGAATATGCCAGACCGGATTATTCAGGCGGTCTTTCCAATCCTGCTTTTGATAGGCAGCAAGATAAGTGAAATACTCATCAACCGCTTTTGGTATAACATCAAAATACAGGCGCTTGGCAGTCTTGGGCTTTTGGAAGTTATAGAGTGCTAAACTTTCAGTTGGCGCATAAGTGAGCCATTCATCAATGGAAATACCATTGCCTTTTGATTTTGAGATTTTTTGGCCGAGCTGATCGAGGAACAGCTCGTAAACAAAATGCTCAGGTGCACGACCGCCCAAGATTTCGCAAATCCGGTCGTAAATGGCCGCATTGGTCTGGTGGTCTTTACCAAACATTTCAAAGTCCACGCCAAGCGCGGCCCAGCGCATACCAAAATCCGGCTTCCACTGCAGCTTAACGTTGCCGCCAGTTACAGGCAGTGTCGTTTCAACGCCATCTTCATCATCAAAAGTAATCGTGCCGGCTTCAGCGTCGATACTCTTCATCGGAACATAAAGCACACGACCTGTTTTAGGTGAAATTGGTAAGAACGGGCTATAAGTTGCCTGCCGCTCTTCGCCAAGCGTTGGCAGCATAACAGCCATAATTTTATCATAGCAGCGTAAAGCTTCGAGTAATGTTTTATCAAATTTCCCTGATTTGTAATACTCGGTAGCACTGGCAAATTCATATTCAAAGCCGAAAGTATCAAGAAAACGACAAAGCATTGCGTTATTATGATCGGCAAAACTTTTATAATCACCATCGAACGGGTTGGGAACTGCCGTTAATGGTTTATGCAAATGGGGTGCCAATGCATCCTGATCTGGAACATTTTCAGGGATTTTACGCATTCCGTCCATATCATCAGAGAAGCATATAAGTTTGGTTTTTACTTTGTCTTCCGTCAGAATCCGAAATGCGGTTCGCACCATTGTTGTGCGCGCAACTTCACCGAAAGTTCCGATATGCGGCAAGCCGGATGGTCCATAACCGGTTTCAAAAATTACGGTTTCGGGCAAGCCCGTTTTCTCGTAACGTTTGAGAATTTTACGAGCTTCCTCAAAAGGCCATGATTTTGCTTCCGCAGCCGCCGCGGTTATTTCCGGGGTCAGCGTAAGTTCTGGAAGGCGTTCAGTGGTCATTTTATAATAATCCTATTTGTGGAAGCGTTTGATACAGCAAAAGTAGTTATAGCATCATTTGGCGCTGTAGATTACCAAATATGAATAAATAATGCTCTATTGCGGCATTTCTTACGCGTCAATGCGTGAAATGAAAATCCTTGCTTAAAGCATGAACTGTTCCTAACCTTCGCACTGATAGTGTGATTCAGCGTTGCTTGTTAGGAATAGTAAATGGCACAGTTAACCCCTCAGGAAGCACTTGTCTATATCATGGTTGTAACATCAGCCGCTGATACACGTATGACGGAAGCCGAGTTATCATCAATAATGAACGTTATCGATTGCTTACCAGTGTTTGCTGGTTTCGATAAAAGTGCTGTTATAGCTTTGGCCGATGACTGTTATGGGTATTTGCAAGACGAAGACGGGCTGGATAAAATCTTAGATATTGTTCACGCCGCTTTGCCTGAGCGTTTAACCGAAACGGCCTATGCATTGGCAGTTGAGGTTGCAGCTGCGGATTTGCATGTGGAGCAGGAAGAGCTCGCATTTTTGCAAATGATGCGCGACCGTTGGAATTTGGATGAGCTGACAGTCGCCGCAATTGAACGCAGCGCCCGCGTACGTTTTCGCAAGGCTTAAATTTATGAGTTGTCTAATATAGACCGGCAGGAAAATAGCGAAGGTAAAGCTCGTCAAGAACTCCCTTTTGCTCGAGCTTTGTCAGGGCATCGTTGATTGCAAAAAGCAAGTTGGGCTGTGTATTCGCTACCGCGATAGAAAGTGTATTGGATAATATATTGGGTGCAATAAAAGCTTCCCCTACGAAGCCACAGCAATCTGCTGCTTGCGTTGATGTAAGCCAATTTCCCAAAGCGACACCATCATCAAACAAAAGATCAATTTCCATGGCTTCCAAAGCACCAAAAGCCTCATTTCTTGTCTTATAGGATTTATGTTTCACCTCGGGATATAGGCGAAGCAATAGATAAGCATGGGCACTGTCTGCAATAACCCCAACCGTTTTAGATTGAAGTGTTTTATTATCTATCTTGATATCTAAATTGTTTTTCAAAGTGATAAAACGGGCGGGCAGTCGAAAATAAATATGACTAAAAAGAAAATCTTGTCTTGTCTCTTGGTCCGCTACCAGTCCGGCAATAATCGCTTCGCCACCACCATTTTTTAGTTTTTGGCTCAGCTCATCCCATGAAACCGCTTCAATTTCACAAATATGGGTGAGTTTAAGCTCATTACAAATAGCAGAAGCAAGATTAACATTGTATCCGGCAAGCTGGCTATTTTTATCAAGATAGTTAAAGGGTCTGAAATCAACGGTTGTGAGAAATCTAAGGCGCTCAAGCCCAGTTAAATCAGATTTCACAGTCCGAATCGTTGGCGGAATCAGATGGGGTGCAACCTGCGCAAAAGACGTGCTTGGTAGTATAAGCGGGCAAAGCGCGAGTATAATTATTTTTATTAATATACGGATCAGCATAATGACCATAGTGATTAAATCATGATGAAATTCAAGGCTTAACTGAAAGTTGTAATTT
>CANQXU010000255.1 GCA_947627865.1 uncultured Paenochrobactrum sp.
TTTGCGCAAGAATCCGTCTCAAAGCCAGCAAAAGCAATGTTATTAGTCAGCTTGTTCCGTTAGATTGGGCAATTGATTCGGGCCTTAATGCTATTAAAGGCCCAACTTTATTGGGGTAAGACCTGAGAAAATTTGAGGAGTGGCAGAATGACTTTCAAACTCACCCGCCGCCAAACCCTTGTGGGCATGGGCGCTTTGAGTGTAACTGCGGCATTAGGAATGCCGGCATTGGCTAAAGGCAAACGCAATCTTGCTGTTTTGCACCTTGCCAGCCATGCACCGAGCTATATTGCCTTTGAACGCGGTTATTTTGATGATGCCGGCCTTGATATTGATCTCAAATTCTTTGAAGCCGCTCAGCCGATGGCTGTTGGCATCGCATCAGGCGACGCAGATTTTGGTGTAACTGCCATGAGCGGCGGCCTAATCAGCTTGGCTGAAAAAGGCGCAGTTAAAGTAATCGGCGGCGCTTTGGCGGAAGAAAAAGGCATCGCCGGGAATGTTATTCTTGCATCCAACAAAGCCTATGATGCCGGTTTGACCGATCCGTCCAAACTTGCTGATAAGTCATTTGGTATCACCACTGCCGGTTCATCATTCCATTTCATGGCGCATAAGATTGCCCAAGCAAATGATATTCCGCTCTCTGAAATTCAGTTGCGTCCTTTGCAAAAGCTTGGTGCAATTGTTGGCGCTCTTTCTACGGGCCAGATTGATGCATGGGCCATTCAGCCCAATGTTGCTAAAAAAATGATCCGTGAAGATGCCGCGAAACAAATCGGTCTTGTTTCCGATTATGCACCTGATTATCAAGTCACAACAGCTTTCACTTCTACCAAAAATGCAAGTGAAGAGCGTGAAATGACCGAAGCATTTATTAAAGCTTATTCTCGCGCGATTGCAGATTACAATGCTGCATTTGTTGACAATACCGCTGATGACGCAGAACGTGATGCAATTGCCAAGATTGTTCACAAATATGTTGAAAGCGACAGTCCTGCTGATGTTGCCAAGCAAAATCTTATTGATGGCGCTATGCGCGTAAATAATGACCTTGCACTTTCACTCAATAGCTGTACTGAACAATTGGAATGGTTCAAATCTGAAGGCATGGTCAAGGACAATATTACGCAAGAACAGCTCTTTGACACCTCTTATGTAAAAATCATTTAATAATCTGGTTTTATGCAGCCATGGTCATTTTAGCGATAGAATGACCATGGCTGCAAAATTCATATAAAGGCATAAATATGCCCCCGCGGGATAGAATTTACCCGTCCCGTCTGGAGTTACAATGGATCTGCAAATAAACAATCTCAGTCATATATATGGCTCAGTTGAAGTTCTAAAAGATATTTCCCTCACAATTCCTCAAGGACAGATTGTTTGCCTGATCGGTCCTTCCGGCTGTGGCAAATCTACATTGCTAAGATTTTTGGGCGGACTGGAGCGCCCCACATCAGGTGAAGTCTTGCAAATCGGCGAGGCACCTAAAGATTCACTTAACCCCCTGACCTATGTTTTCCAGCATTTTGCGCTGCTGCCTTGGAGAACGGTAGAAGGCAATATCAAGCTTGTGCTTGAAGATCATAAAATCTCACAAGCAGATATGAATGATATTGTCACCGATGTTCTAAGCCGCACGAAATTATCTGAGTTTCGCAATGCTCTGCCGAAGCAATTATCCGGTGGTATGCGTCAGCGTGTTGCCATTGCCCGCGCACTTGCTGTTAATCCTGCTGTTATGCTCATGGACGAGCCACTTTCTGCTCTTGATAGTCAGACACGTGAATTATTGATGGATGATCTTGTCTCCTTATGGACAAAGCAGCCATTCACATCCGTATATGTAACTCACAACTTGAATGAAGCAGTTCGCTTAGGGCATCGTGTCGTGGTTTTATCACGCCGTCCAGGGCGCATTCGAGATATTATTGATATTGATATTCCGCTGAGCGAAAGGGAACTTGGTGATCCTGTTTTAGAAGCCAAGCAAAAGCATCTCTGGAATATTATGCGTGACGAAGCGCAAGCCGCCGATCAGGAGCTGGTTAATGAATAATTCTCAACAACCACTCTCTCATAATTCAACGAGTGCTCCCGTCATCAAACCCGTGGCGTTTCGTGGTGGTGGATTTGCTCCGCAGCCTAAACGCCATGTCGCTTTGCTGCTATTTATTATCCTGCTCGTGCTCGCCGAAGCTGGCACCCGAACAGGATTTATTTCTAATCTAACATTACCTCGACCAAGTGCTGTATTGGATACATTCTATCAGCTATGGAATACTGGTCTTTTATGGAAACATCTCTTGCCATCACTGCAAAGACTGGTCGTTGGGGCAACCTTGGGTATTGCAGTTGGTGTAAGTCTTGGCGTCTTTATTGGGCTGTTTAGCTATGTTCGCGCAGGACTGGTACCATTGATTGCAGCTATTTTCCCAATCCCTAAAATTGCTCTTCTACCACTTTTTGTGATTTGGTTCGGCATTGATGAAATGTCTAAATATATGCTGATTGCATTTGGCACCTTCACCCCAACGGTTGTTGCCACATATGGCGCTGTCGATAATGTTGATCGTTCATTAGTGCGTATGGGGCAGAGTTTTGGCCTCAAATGGTGGTCGATCGTTAGAAAAATCATTCTGCCAGGGGCATTTCCTGCCATTTTGTCCGGTCTTCGTGTTTCTATCGCTATTGCGATTATCCTGCTCGTTGCCGCGGAAATGCTCGGTGCACAATATGGCGTCGGTTCTTATATTTTAGAGGCTGGATCGCTTTATGATCTTGAGAAGCTCTTTGCGGGGGTTACGATTCTTTCAGTTATGGGACTGATAGTTAATTACGTTATCGGTCGCATTGAAAAACGCTTCATCAAATGGCGCGAATAATTTAAAAATCCCAAATGAAATTAATAAAAAGGGCGGTATCTCATAAGTACCGCCCTTTTTATATAGCCAGATTTTCTTAAGCTTATCTGGCCCAATGTCTTTTACGCAGAGCCACAAAGAGCAGTGGTACAGTAACAGCAGCGACTATTGGGAAAACCATTATATTGATTGTTTCCCATCCAGATGCACTGAGCAATGAGCCAGATGAAAATGAAGCAACGGCAACAGTACCAAAGATCAAAAAGTCATTAAAACCTTGAACTTTTCCACGTTCTTCATGCGTATAGCAATCAGTGATCATCGCGGTCGCACCAATGAAGCTTAAGTTCCACCCAACACCAAGCAGCACCAGTGATAGCCAGAAATTGGCCAATTCCAAGCCTTGCAAAGCCACCGCTGCAGATGCCGCAACCAGTAGCAGACCAATAGCAGTGACCATCTCTTTACCAAAACGAGCAATAAGCGAGCCTGTAAAGAAGCTAGGCGCAAACATGGATAAAACATGCCACTGAATGCCTAGAGCCGCCTCTCCTACCGTAAAACCGCAACCAACCATGGCCATGGGAGAGGCAGTCATAACAAAGCTCATTAGGGCGTAGGACACCATCCCCGCCGCCGCTGCCAATATGAAGCGCGGCGTTGAAATAATCTGGCTGAGTGGTCGCCCACTATTTGCAGTTTTCTTAACTTCGTGATGCTCAACCTTTGGTGTTTTTAGCATCATGATGACGGGAATAGCCAATAATGCCAATACTGACTGGCTCAAAAAACTTCCGGCGAATGGTGCAGTTATGAAAAGATCCCGTGTCCATATGACAAGCTGCGGCCCGATCACAGCTGCGGCCAATCCGCCAACCATTACATAAGAAATAGCCTTGGATTTGAATGCACCAGTCGCGGCATCCGTTGCTGCAAAACGGTAGCTTTGAACATAAGAGCCATAAAATCCTGCCATTAAAGTACCCAGGCAAAAGATTATAAAAGCTCCGGCAACAATGCCCAAAGTTGCGACCAAGCCTGCTATCAAGCCAATTGATGCGCCCAGCAAATAACCATTACGGCGTCCATATCGGCGCATAATCATGGCGGCTGGTATAGTGCCTGCGGCCAACCCCAAATGATATAAAGAAACTGGTAAGGTCACAAGAGCTTCTTGTGTCGAGAGCATTTGACCGATAATTCCGCCAAGCGATATAATAATTGGCGGACTGGCTGCTCCAAGTGTCTGCGCTGCAGTCAGTACAAAAACATTTCTGCGCGCCAAAGCCATATCTGACATTAATATTTTTCCATTACAATTAATGGTCAAGCATTAAGCCATTTTAAAATCAAAAGCCACTTTCAAAAGAATATTAAAACATCAGTTTTTTTATGGAAACATACAATCGACAAAAAACTGCCCCTAGCTTGCGCAATCAGAGCAGTTTTATACTTCATTTCGCTTGTAAAATAGATGTTCCGCCTGCTGCTTGCACAGCAAGGCTTCCAGTTTTTACAGCCTCAATCAATGCAGCCTCAGGATCCCTATCTGCTAGCCA
>CANQXU010000256.1 GCA_947627865.1 uncultured Paenochrobactrum sp.
GAAATAAAGGTCACAGGGTTACGTCGTAAAATCGCTGAGCGCATGCAGGAGGCGAAGCGCCGCATCCCGCATATTACGATTATAGAAGAGGTGGATGTTACCCAGCTCGAAGATCTGCGCGCTGGTTTGAATACTGAATATAAGGATAGCCGCGCGCGCCTGACATTACTGCCTTTTGTTTTACGTGCAGCAGTGAAGGCCGTTGAACGTCAGCCATTATTTAATGCGCATTTTGATGATGAGGCAGAAATTATTCGCCAGTTTGGCGATGTGCATACAGGGATCGCCACACAAACACCAAATGGGCTGGTTGTTTCCGTTATCCGTAATGCACAGCAGCGCGACCTCTGGGAGCTGGGTACAGAGCTCGCTCGTCTGTCACAAGCAGCCCGCGACGGTAATATAACGCGTGAGGAATTAACAGGCTCAACCATAACAGTCACCTCACTGGGCCCGCTTGGAGCCGTTGCAACAACACCCATTATCAATCGCCCAGAGGTCGCAATTATCGGGATCAACAAGATCGCCATCCGCCCCATTTGGGAGAACGGACAGTTTGTTCCCAGAAAAATGATGAACCTTTCCTGTAGTTTTGACCACCGGATTATTGATGGCTGGGATGCCGCAGTTTTTGTCCAGCAACTTAAAAAGACGCTGGAAAATCCGGCGATGCTGTTTGTTTGAGAGATCGGGACATGAGTGAAATTACGTGCAAACTCTTGATAATTGGCGGTGGTCCTGGTGGTTATATTTGTGCAATCAGGGCTGGCCAATTGGGCATTGATACTGTGTTGGTGGATAAGGCAAAACTTGGTGGTACATGTCTGAATATCGGCTGTATCCCTTCCAAAGCACTGATCCATGCAGCTGATGAGTTCCATCGGCTAACCAATGATTCAGTAAAAAATATGCTGGGTATTAGTGTTGATAATCCAAAAATCGATTGGGCTGTGGCTCAAGAATGGAAGAATGGTATCGTCAGAAAGCTTAATAATGGGGTTGCAGCACTTTTAAAGCGCTCCAATGTGCGGCTTATACAAGGAAATGCACGTTTTTCTGATGGTAAAACAGTACATGTGCAAACCGATACGGGGCAGCAAGTTATCAGGGCAGAAAAGATTGTTATAGCAACAGGTTCAGTGCCCGTTGAAATTCCAGACCTTCCTTTTGGCGGTAATATTATTTCATCAAAAGAAGCTTTGTCTTTAACGGAAATTCCAAAAAAGCTTGTCATTGTGGGCGGTGGATATATCGGTCTTGAAATAGGAACAGCTTTTGCCAAAATTGGCTCAAAAGTTACCATAGTGGAAGCTTCGGAGCGTATTTTACCACAATATGATGCGGAATTAACCCAGCCTGTTCATGCGCGCTTATTGGAGCTTGGTGTTCATATCATGACCAAAAGTCTCGCACGTGGAGTGGTGGATGGCGGGCAAACACTGGAAGTGAGCTTGCCCGATGGTGGTATAGAGCATCTACCAGCAGATAAAATATTAGTAACAGTTGGCCGAAAACCATTGCTGGACGGTTGGGGATTAAGCGAAATACGGCTGGATATGGAGGGCCGTTTTGTCGCTATTGATGAGTATTGCCGCACATCTATGCGTGATATTTATGCGATAGGTGATGTGACCGGAGAGCCGATGTTGGCACATCGTGCAATGGCCCAAGGCCATATGGTGGCAGAGTTGATTGCCGGAGAAAAGCGGGCATGGGATCAAAAGGTCATACCAGCTGTATGCTTCACTGATCCGGAAATTGTCTGTGTTGGTTTGCTGCCTGATGAAGCCAGAAAAGCAGGTTTTGATATCCAAATCGGAATTTTCCCGTTTCGCGCTAATGGCCGTGCCATGACTATGGGCCGCGAGGACGGAATGATCAGAATCATTTCACGCAGCGACAATCACTTGGTCTTAGGAATACAGGCCGTTGGTGCAGGTATTTCAGAACTGTCAGCCGTTTTTGTCCAAGCTATAGAGATGGGAGCAGTGCTGGAAGATGTGATGAATATCACTTTTGCACATCCAACGTTAAGTGAAGCTTTTTCTGAAGCGGGGATGGTAAGTTTAGGTCAGGCACTTCATGTCTGAAGCACCAAAAATTATATAAAATTTACGCATGACTGAAAAAATGCCGCCTTTGCCGATTATATTCGGCAGGGCGGTTTTTCTTTTTTTAAAAGGCCGAAGGGAATAATTAAAACTTATAATTATCGCTCAAGCATTAAATGCTCAGCTTACAATTTTTAACTATAAAATACACGCTATGATTGTATAAAAGAAAAAGATATGGTTATATACACAGAAGAATATAAGACGTTAGGCGCGTTCTTATGAAGAAAAATAACAAAATGAAATGCCCTTCAGTCGAAATAAATAATTGAATTCCTCTATTTCAGCTTAATAAGGATTGTTTTAATTATGTTTTCCACACATCAGGCGCATAAAAATTTTTTAAACGAAAAACATTTAAGCCGGGATTCTATCAAGCAAGAAAACAACCTAAGGGTGTTGTGTGATCAAAGCTTGATGAGTGAAGGCGGTAGAGTAATCTATAAATCCTCACCGCCAGGAACAGGCTCGGCTTCTTTTAGCGAGATGGTTGCAATTATTATTCTGACAGCAACCAGAGAGTTGAACTGGAAGGTAAGTGATGGACGCAGTGAGACTTTTCATGCACCTGCAGGTACAATTCTTGTTTTGCCAGCTGATCATCAAATCGACGTTACATGGTCCGTTCAAAAAGAGCATATGATCGTTACATTAGACGCTGAAACTGTCGCCAAAGCTTATGGTGGCGATGATGATTTATTACCGGAAGATTTTTTCCCGAAATCAACGCGTTATGTGGATACGAAATGTCTTCAGGTAGCGCAGCTCATGCGTACAGAACTACAAAAAAATGCACCAATTAATGAAAACTATCTGGATGCATTGCGCACGGTTTTCATTGGTCTGCTGATACAAAATCATTCATTTATTATGAATAAAGGTGAGCGACGGGAAACCGGAGGGCTAAGCTTTCATTCGGCTCGTCTGATCGAGAATTATGTTCGACAGAATTTTATGGGGCGCATATCTATTGGTGATATGGCAGCGCATCTTGGAATTTCTGCCGGACATTTTTTAACGTCATTTCGGGAGACCTTTGGTCAGACACCCCATCAGTATCTGTTGATGCTGCGTTTGAACGAGGTTGAGAGGCAATTACGCGAAACCAATGCATCATTGGCTGAAATTGCGGATGCTGTTGGATTTTCCAGTCAAAGCCATATGACGACGGCCTTGAAGAAAAATCGAAATACAACACCAGGCGAAGTTAGACGCAGCCGCATTGCCGATGATAACCGCCAGAAAATGACACTTTCAGAAAAGGAGCGGCGCGATCGGCATTCTTGGTAAGGTGCTTAGAAGACAAATGCATCTTGCTTGTTGAAAACTGTAGACCGGACTGGTTGGGCTATGCCAATCATTCCGGTTTGTGCGTTTTATGGCTAAGGCGGATTTGGCTGGATCCTTAATCTCTGGTCAATGCCTTAAATTATGCAGTGAAAATCTCTATTTTGAAATAACTGCATTTTATGGCGAATCATTTATTGTATTTCTATGGTTATATCTTTCCTTCGTTCCATCAACAGACGAGCCGGTGTGAAAAGACAGGCGCGCACTCATGAAGTCGCTGGTCGTGTTTTGCCGCTCAGTGTCGTAGAAAATCCACGTGCTAAACGTTTAACACTGCGTATTGAAGCCAATGGAAAAAGCATTAAAGTAACCGTTCCACCCGGTGTACCGGAAAGAGAAATTTCAGGATTTCTCACACGTCAGAAAGATTGGCTGGCCACGCGCATCGCCAGATTGCCCGAAAATGCAAAATTGCGTGCCGGCTCAACAATTCCTGTTCGGGGTGTTCCGTGTTTGATTGTTCATAAAGAGAATATACGGGGCCTCACCAGAATTGAGCGTGATGCGGATGATCAGCCATTATTAATAGTGCATGGTAGTGAAGAGCATTTGTCACGCCGTATCAAAGATTTTCTGATAACAGAAACAAAGAAAGATATTGAAAAGCTGGTTAAGCTCCATACCAATATTATTGGTCGGAAAGCTAAAGCAATCAGGCTTAAAGATACAAAAAGTCGCTGGGGTTCTTGTACTTCTGATGGGGTGTTGTCATTTTCATGGCGTATGGGTATGGCGCCGCCAGCCATATTAAACTACTTGGTTGCACATGAAGTCGCGCATCTGGTGGAAATGAACCATGGTCCCGATTTTTGGGCGCTATGTTTCAAACTATGTCCCGACACTGAGCATTGTAAGGCTTGGCTTAAAAATAACGGGACAAGCTTACAGGCTATAGACTTCTCGTGAAGAATAAAGTCGCCTCACCTTCCCACACTCTTTTGGACAATGCCTGTTAATGGTGGG
>CANQXU010000257.1 GCA_947627865.1 uncultured Paenochrobactrum sp.
GATATGACAAAACTCCCACTCATCATACTCTACACGCCATTTTCCGGGCGTTGATTCCCAGATACCAGCAAATAAAGCTTCATCTTTTGATGTTTCAAAGTTCCAAACTTTAAATTTGGGGTCTCCCGCCAATAAACGCTCAGGCTTTGGTGCATCCAATTCAGGCGCTATTTCATCAATATTAAAAGCAAGAAACATTGCAGCACCCATTATATTGAAGCCAGAGCCTGTTCAATATCAGCAATAATATCATCGGCATCTTCAATACCAATTGAAAGACGTACGACATCTGGCCCAGCACCTGCCTTCACCTTTTGCTCATCGGTAAGTTGGCGATGAGTTGTGGAGGCCGGATGAATTACAAGTGAGCGCGTATCACCAATATTTGCCAGATGAGAGAAAAGCTCTAATGAACCGACAAATTTAATACCTGCTTCATATCCACCTTTAAGACCAAAAGTGAAAACCGATCCAGCGCCTTTTGGTGCATATTTTTGCTGCAATGCATGGTATTTATCACCAGGCAGCCCTGCATAGCTAACCCAAGAGACTTTTTCATGGGATTGGAGCCAGCTGGCTACTTTCAACGCATTGTCACTATGACGCTGCATACGCAACGGCAAAGTCTCAGAACCAGTCAGAATCTGAAAAGCATTAAACGGCGAGATTGCAGGTCCCAAATCACGAAGTCCCAGCACGCGAGCGGCAATAGCAAAAGAAATATTACCGAATGTCTTATGAATTTCGAGGCCATTATAATCAGGGCGCGGCTCTGTCAGCAGTGGATAATTTCCTGATTTTGACCAATCGAATGTGCCGCCATCGACAATGATTCCGCCCATTGAATTGCCATGACCACCGATAAATTTAGTCAATGAATGCACGACAATGTCTGCGCCATGCTCGATAGGACGAACTAAATATGGCGAAGCAAGGGTGTTATCAACGATTAATGGCAGCCCATGCTTATGGGCGACAGCAGCAATAGCCTCTATATCAACAACAATACCGCCCGGATTAGCGAAGCTTTCAATAAAGATTGCACGTGTACGGTCATCAATCTGCTCTTCGAATGCAGCAGGGTCAGTTGCTTCGGCCCAACGCACGTCCCAACCAAAAGACTGGAATGCTCGCCCAAACTGATTGATCGAACCGCCATAGAGCTTATTCGCTGCAACAAAATTATCGCCTGGCTGCATCAAAGTCTGGAAAACCAACAACTGAGCCGCATGTCCAGATGCAGTTGCCACAGCGGCAGTACCACCCTCTAGCGCAGCAACTCTTTCCTCTAGAACTGCTGTCGTTGGATTGGTGATACGCGTATAAATATTGCCAAACGCCTCCAAGCCAAACAATGAGGCTGCATGATCTGCATCTTCAAAAACAAAAGAAGCTGTTTGATATATTGGTGTTGTCCGCGCACCTGTTGTCGGATCAGGCTTGGCACCCGCATGAACTGCGAGTGTTTCAATTGCTGGGCTACGCTTTGTCATTATTTCCTCCGGAGCAAAACTTCGCTTTAATATTCACGGTGAAACTAAGCAGTTACGAGAGGAAAGCAAAGATGCGTTTTTCTATTAATATGTCAGCACACAGTATTTTCATTGCTTACAGAGTGTAAATTGCGATGAAGATACTAAAATTGATAATCTTGTTACGCTGATAAGCGCGGAATTTCAATGGCGGGGCAGCGATCCATTATAACTGTCATCCCAGCTTTTTCTGCCTTTTCTGCAACCGCTTCGTCATAAACCCCGAGCTGCCCCCAGAATACTGACGGGCGATGCTCAAGCTCCAAGACTTCATTGAGAATTGCGGGCAATGCCTCTTTATTGCGAAAGATATCAATCATATCGATGGGTTTACCAATATCAGCAAGGCGGGCGACAACGGTTTGGCCAAGCAGCTCCTTACCAGCCAGCCCTGGGTTTACTGGTATGACTTCATAGCCCTTAGCAAGAAGAAACTCCATCACATGATAACTTGCACGCTCTTTATTGGAGGAAGCACCAAGCAACGCGATGACTTTTACCGACTGCAAGACATTCAATATGGCCTTGTCACTATATTTAAATCGACTCATGTTTCCCCTGCTCCTTATCTATATGCTTAAATAACCACCACAATTTATAACATAATTGAGAGCCCCTATTTGAGCGCAATTATGACAGCATGGAAATTATCCGAATAATTGCTAGCAGACATAGATTATTATCGCGCATCAATTAACACGTATAAATATACGGTATCCTAATACCATTGTTGCAAGTCATTGTTTTTATTGTATATTTCACTTTTACTGAAAATAATTCAGCTTGACTCTAACATCATGCATGTGTATTGAGCCACTATCTGATTGATATACCGGTCGGACAAACGTTGTTGTCATTCATTGGCAACAACAAAAGCAACAAGAAAAGCCATCATTATAGATGGATTATTCAAGGAAAACTTCCATGGCAACTTTTTCTCAGAAGCCAGCCGAAGTGGTGAAAAAGTGGATCCTCATCGACGCTGAAGGCTTGGTCCTTGGTCGTCTGGCCACTATCGTCGCCAATATTCTTCGCGGCAAAAACAAACCAACCTTTACTCCACATGTTGACGACGGTGACAATGTCATCATCATCAATGCGGACAAGATTGTTTTGACTGGCAAAAAATACACAGACAAGAAATACTACTGGCATACCGGTCATCCGGGCGGAATCAAAGAGCGTACAGCTCGTCAGATTCTCGAAGGACGTTTTCCTGAACGTGTCGTTGAAAAAGCCATTGAACGCATGGTTCCACGTGGCCCGCTTGGTCGTCGCCAGATGAAGAACCTTCGCGTCTATGCCGGCGCAAATCACACGCACGAAGCTCAGCAGCCTGAAATTCTTGATGTAGCTGCGCTGAACCGCAAAAACAAAGGGAATGCATAATTATGGCTGAGCAGATCAATTCGCTCGAAGAACTAGGCGCTGTTGCAGTCGTTGAAGCAGAAGCTCCAGTTCACGTTAAAAAAGTTGACGCACAGGGCCGTTCATACGCAACAGGCAAGCGTAAAGACGCTATTGCTCGTGTATGGGTTAAGCCAGGTACAGGCAAAATCACTGTTAACACAAAAGATTTTGACAAGTACTTCGCACGTCCGGTTCTGCAGATGATTTTGCAGCAGCCACTCGTTGCAGCAAACCGTGTAGGTCAGTTTGACATCGTAGCAACTGTTGCTGGCGGCGGTCTTTCAGGCCAGGCTGGTGCAGTTCGTCACGGCATTTCAAAAGCTCTGACTTACTATGAGCCAGGCCTGCGCACACCTCTCAAGAAGGGTGGCTTCCTGACACGCGATAGCCGTACTGTTGAACGTAAGAAATACGGTAGAGCAAAAGCTCGTCGTTCATTCCAGTTCTCCAAGCGTTAATCCGCTTAACTGTACGGATAGCTTTAAGCTGTTACACTTTAAAACGGGCCTTCAGGCCCGTTTTTTTCATTCCAGCTTTAGGGCCCAGTTTTGAGACCCGTTTTGGGGATATGTTTAAATTGGCAACCAATCAGCGCATAAAATCCGTAAAATCAACTTGTTAGCACTTTGATCTAAACCAAACTGCATCTTTCCATTGTTTTGAAATGACACTTGTGTAAAAACAAAGTCGGGCAATCCCCCATTTGTTTATTTTATCTTTCTTCCTGAGAAGGTATCTGGCATGAAATCAAAAATCTTCATTGATGGCGAACACGGCACCACCGGATTACAAATCCGCACCCGATTAGCACAACGCAATGATATTGAAGTTATTTCCATTCCCGAGGAAGAACGACGAAACAAAGATATGCGTGCAGACTTTTTGCGCGCTGCTGATATTGCTATCCTCTGCCTGCCTGATGATGCCTCGCGTGAGGCGGTCGCATTGCTTGAGGGCTATGATACGCGCATCATCGACACATCAACGGCGCATAGAACCCACGAAAGCTGGGTATATGGCTTCGCTGAGCTTGAAAAAGCGCAAGCAGAACGCATTAAAAATGCACGCTTTGTCGCCAATCCCGGCTGCTACCCAACTGGCGCAATCTCACTCATCCGCCCATTGCGCGATGCAGGACTGCTTGCTGCTGATTATCCCATCTCCATCAATGCCGTTTCTGGCTACACAGGCGGTGGCAAACAGATGATTGCGCAAATGGAAGATCCCCATAGCGACAATCCAATCACTGCAAACAACTTCCTCTATGGTTTAAATTTACGCCACAAGCATGTGCCTGAACTACAATTGCATGGCCGATTAGAAAAACGTCCTATCTTTGCACCAAGTGTCGGTCGATTTGCACAAGGCATGATTGTTCAGGTTCCGCTTTTCCTTGAGGATATGAAGGGTGCCCCTTCCCTCAAGACAATACATGCGGCACTAAGTGACCATTATTCAGATCA
>CANQXU010000258.1 GCA_947627865.1 uncultured Paenochrobactrum sp.
GCCGGAGCTGCAGGAGACGTTGATGCAGGCGGGGCTGCAGGGGGTGCTGTGGGAGATACTGGCTCCGTCGTCATATCGCTGGCTGCAGGGGGTGTCTCTGCTGGCTTTGAGTTCTTATTACTGTCATCACAGGCAGATAAAGCCAATAGTGCAAAACCTGTCAGGAAGATCGGCAGATATTTTTGCATTTTCTCCTCCTTCTGTCGCACCGCAGGCTGATTGGTAAAACTATAAATCGCGGTGCATATAAGAAGAATACATTCAAAGCCATTTGGTTCTCTCAAATGATATATCATCTGGTAACAGCGCTTTACCGGCACTGACGATCCAATTGTGAGGTAACTTGTTTTTACCCCCATTGACTTAAATCGCAAACACACTGAGATAGATACGACTTGTCTCATCCCCATTTTGTCAGCCCGCTTCACTCAGCAGACAACTGTCAGAATGCGTAATATTAAACGGATAAAAAATGAAAAATCTGCTTGTGCGATATGTTGGCAAACTAGCTTTATTATTGGCCACTTCAATGCTCGCTGCCTGCACAACAGTTAGCTATGATTTTTCAGATGTGAAATCATCCAAAAATTCGGTTGCTCCTATTGCCTCGCCGTCAGGCAATGTCACTGCACCACGATTTGATGACCGAAAGCCCCATGAATGGGCGGGAAAGACACCCTGGCACTATCCTATACACGGAACAGATGTTTCCAAATATCAAACCACGATAGACTGGGTAAAAGCCAGAGATAGCGGCATCTCATTTGCCTTCATTAAAGCCACTGAAGGCGGCGACATGCTTGATAATAAATTCGCAGAACATTGGGGTGCCAGCCACCAAGCACATGTCAAACGAAGCGCTTATCATTTTTATTATTTCTGCCGACCTGCTATTGAACAAGCTCGTTGGTATATTAAAAATGTGCCTGTAGATCCAGCTGCCTTGCCTCCTGTTCTTGATATGGAGTGGAACCCGCTATCGCCCACATGCAAATTGCGGCCTGATCCGGCAGTGGTGAGAAAAGAAATGCTTATCTATCTTAAAGCGGTAGAAAAGCATTACGGTAAAAAGCCGATCATTTACACAACTGTTGATTTTTTTGACGATAACAATTTAAGTCTGATCAAAGGCTATCCATTTTGGCTACGGTCAGTTGCTGGACATCCTGACGAAAAATACGGTCCGCATCCATGGACTTTCTGGCAGTATACAGGAACAGGTATTATTCCAGGCATCGCCGGAGATGCAGACATTAATGTCTTTGCCGGAGATCGAAATTCTTGGAAAAAATGGCTTCAAGCCAACAATGTACGATAGCAATAGCAATCGCATAGTTTCATATTGTGGTTTCTTCAATTAGGACGCAATATGTCAGATGACTCATAGTCATCACAAAGGGCGCTTCTGGCGCCCTTTGTGATGATGAAGTTTATTCATTTCGTTTTATCAAACATATGCAACAGGCCATTCGCCTCAATAGCAATTCCAGAAGTTACTTTAATGCTTGCAACTTTATTCGTAGTTCTACCAATTTTTGCTATTATTTTTACCGGATGGGCATCTGCTAAAACCAAAATTCTGGGGCCCAATGCGATGACCGAGCTTAATCGCTTTGTTATCTATTTGGCCTTGCCTGCTCTTTTGTTTCAAATCACAGCCAGCAGTCATGGCAGCGAATTATGGCAACCGGGTTTCATTGCTGTCTTTTCCATATCCAGCTTCATCGTTTTCTTTATCGGGATATTTATCTCGCTTAGAATGAAAACCACCATGACTGATGCTTCAATTAATGGCATCAACGCTGCATACCCCAATACGGCCTATATGGGCTTCCCATTGACATTGCTGGCATTTGGCAGTGTTTCACTCACGATTACTACAATTGCAACGATCATCACCGTTTGCGTAACCTTTGCCTTTGCTATTATTCTCATCGAAATATCCAAGCAGCGCACCGGATCGCCTTTACAGATAATTGGCAAGACGGCACTATCGCTGGTAAAAAACCCGCTCCTTATTTCACCCTTTTTAGGTGCACTTTTTTCAGCCAGCGGTCTGCATTTGCCCGAGCCTGCCGACCAATTTTTAAAACTGCTTGGTGGCTCTGCCTCCCCTTGCGCCCTCGTCGCACTCGGGCTTTTTCTGGCACGCAGCAAACCAATCACAAGATCAACACTCTCAACAACAATATCTCTGGTATCACTCAAGCTCATCATACACCCTGTTTTAGCTTATATTTTAGGTGTCTATATTTTCGGATTGAGTGATTTATATTTGCATGTTGCAGTCCTTATCTCAGCGCTGCCAACCGGTACAGGATCATTCATGCTCGCTGAATATTATCACCGTGATGCAACAATAACCTCTAATGCTATTCTACTCTCGACTATATTCTCCGTATTCACGGTTTCTGCATATCTGAGTGTAATTTCCTGACAATTCATAAAGTTTAGCAGTATGACTTCGAATCATAATCCTACTAAATTTGTGTCAAATTTAACGAAGACTTCAGCGCAGATGGCAATTTAGTGTCATAATTATGAAATTTTTTATTTTTTTAAAATATAATATTTTCAATATCTTAGATGGTAAAAAAGTCCTTAATAGATCATTTTCTATCTCATCACCCAATAATTGTGCTTTTTTTTTACTTCGATAAACACTAGATTCAGCAAATCAGCTTTGTGTGAGATGAACAATCTCCCGTGAATTTTTTTAATTCTCACACAATCAGGCTCAACACAAAGGAGACAGATCTATGGGACTTACCCGTTCTTTGAACGTCCTTATGTTCTGCGCAGCATTTGCTTTTGTCGCGGCCCTCATTATGGGTTTGTTGCCTTAAGTGCTAGGCCAATTCGGCATTGAAATACAAAAAATCCCGGTCACAATGGCCGGGATTTTTTGTATAAGATAAGATCATAATTTAAGCGCAGCTCAAGCCACCTCGATAGCTTCTGCATTCTCAACTTTAGGGCGCACGCCGATCATATGGCAAAGTGCATATGGTAGCTCAGCGCGGTTCATCGTATAGATATGATAATCTTGAATACCGCGCTCGATCAAATCCATTACCTGCTCGGCTGCAATGGCCGCAGCCACAAGCTGATGTGTTGCAGGATCTTTATCCAAACCGTCAAATCGCTCTGCCATCCAAGCCGGAACATGAGTGCCTGAGCGTGCGCAAAAACTTGAAACCTGCTTAAAATTATGCACTGGCAATATGCCCGGTACAATAGGGATATAAATGCCTGCGCGACGTGCCCGTTCAACATAACGTTCATAAAGATCATTATCGAAGAAAAACTGTGTGATCGCACGCGTGGCGCCATTATCAACCTTGCGCTTGAGCATATCAATATCAGTCGCAAAATCAGGGCTTTCCGGATGCTTCTCTGGATAAGCTGATACTGAAATATCAAAATCATCGATAGCTTTCAGCCCGCCAACAAGCTCGGCACCATTGAGATAGCCGCCTATCGTTGGAATATATTGCTCACCAATACCAGCCGCCGGATCGCCTCGCAGCGCAACAAAGCGCTTAACCCCAAGACTGGCAAACTCACGAATGACCGCATCGACCTCTTCTTTTGTGGCATCAACACAAGTCAAATGCGCTGCAGCTTCAATATCTGTTTCCTGCAATATACGTGCAACTGTTCTTATAGTACGCTCACGTGTCGAGCCACCAGCACCATAGGTTACAGAAACAAATTCAGGTTTGAGCGGCGCAAGACGCGTCACAGTATCCCAAAGTCTTTGTTCCATCTCTTCAGACTTCGGCGGAAAGAACTCAAATGAGACCTTCAAATTCTGGCCAATATCAGAACGGCGGGAAAGGCCATTAAAACGCATCACACGGTCTCCGTAATTTTCAATGCCGGCTTATCGGCAATCTGTATTCTTGGATCTCGGGCTAGCCACAGCTTAACCGTCAAACCTTTATTCTTATCCTGCGCGGCTGGCTGTAGCTCTTCTTGCAATTCCGCAATAAGCCC
This sequence comes from uncultured Paenochrobactrum sp., assembly GCA_947627865.1. Lineage (GTDB taxonomy): Bacteria > Pseudomonadota > Alphaproteobacteria > Rhizobiales > Rhizobiaceae > Paenochrobactrum. The sequence goes on from CANQXU010000258.1 coordinate 4,000, forward strand.
CGCATCCTCCAGCCAGAATTTCATTTGCTCATCACTGAAACCAAGGCGTAAATGCGCATGTTCCTCGCGTAAAAATTCCAATTCATGCGGCGCGAAATCAACAATCAACAGCCGTCCATCAGGGCGCAATGCTCTTGCTGCCTCTCGAATGGCCTCTTCCGGCCTGTCAAGAAAATGTAAAACTTGATGGATAGTGATCAGATCAAAACTGTCTCTCTCAACAGGCAAAGCATAAACATCACCCTGCTTGACCTGCGCATGCTGCACATCCGCCTGATCCAGATTGGCGCGCGCAACCGTCAGCATATCTCTGTTATTATCGATGCCTACACCACGGCTATATATGGGTGCAAAAATTTCAAGCAATCGACCTGTGCCTGTTCCAATATCCAGCATGGA
>CANQXU010000259.1 GCA_947627865.1 uncultured Paenochrobactrum sp.
CGCTCCAAAATAATAATAGCATTGGGTAAATGAATATATGAACTTGCCTGTAAACATCCCATATTCTCAAATCCACACCAGAGATGGTTGTATCTATAATTTTGAACCGAACATTTTTCGTCTCGCTAACGCTGTTTACATCTTATAACATGAGGAAACAAGTCATGTTTATTTTTCAAGCAATAAAAAACCGGCGTAAAGCCGGTTTCTAATATCAATATAAAGCCTTATATCTTTGGCTTAAGGCTTTATGCCTTTGGCTTCGCCGATTTAGCTTTATTGGCTTTTTCTTTAGCCGCAGCTTCTGCCGCCGCCTGATCTGCACTCATTGGTGTCGTGTCGATAACGCTACGGACATTACCAGATGACGACACTTTGCAAACTGCACTGCGCAAATCAACCTGCATAACAACATCAGTGCCGCCACCAGCACTCGGGCGCGTATCAACAGCATGAATAACATGGACAGGCAGAAAATACTTATTGGCAGCTGCAATGATGCATGGATCAGCAAGTTCCGGCGCGACTTGCTTCACTGGCTTCAAAAAACGAGCGCTCGTGCTAGATTGCGAAATCGGCATCTGTCCGGATTTCGAGCCACTTGATGATGTTCCGGTCGTGTTACATGCAGCAAGAACTGGTGCCAGCACAGCCAGAAACATCCAACGGAATGCATTTTTACCACAAACATCCATGCCGAACCCCTTTAACCTGTATGAAGCTATTCAACTTGTGCTGATCACTAACTTATTACGGGCAAATGTCGAGTAGCACAGAAGCCACAATGCGTAAAAAATGATATATATACGCTACCTAATAGAAGCTTGTGCAGCAAAATTGGCAGCCCCATCCTTATTGGTGCCACCAAAGTTAGTTTGCATGTTTCAATGACCAGTTCAGCATCTCGCGCCAATCAGCCATACGTATGGGTGTGCCGTGATTTCCCGTTTCGAATCGCCTGAACTGAATCGGATACCCCCGTGCCGCCTTTCTTATTTTCTTATAAAAAGCTTCTTGGCTATCAATTGAGAAAACTGGATCGCGACTACCATGAGCGATGAATAATGGCATATGTTTTTTAAAGCTCTGGCTGAGAGTAAAATTATCATCCCATAGAGAGCCAAGTAAAATCATAGCTGAAACATCTTTGCTGGCAGTTTTATCATTGATAATTCGCCAACAGACGGCACCACCGGCAGAGCCGCAGGCCAGAATTATTTTAGCATTGGGTGAAGATAATTTAAGCGCCTGCATTAGTCCGGCAATCTGCGCTTTTCCTTTATCTTCAAAATCAACAAAATCCGGACTAAGATAAAGGCCGCCATTTTGCGTAACCAGATTTTTTACCCGATTAAAATTACCGCCAAAGCTGTAATCATCAACACCTTGATGCCGGTTTCCCCCTCGTCCATGCAAGTAAATCACGATAAATGGAGCGTTTTTATACGCGCCAACCGCAACGGCCTTCACAGGACCTGCCTTCGTTTTAAAAACTAAATCTTGCTGTAACGATTTAACCTTCAATGAGACATAGGCATCTTTTGCACGCTTAACAGGGATAGCATCACGACCGTTAACGTCTCGCATCTCATTGTAATCAATCACTTTATAATGATCGTTATCTGCGGTGCTTATGACTTTAGGATATGCAAAATACTGATCTTTAAAAGAGCTTATATTCGTCTTAGAAAAAGTTTCACTGGCTGAGAATAAAGAAAATAACAATAAACAGACACCCATTAAGATTATTCTGCTACTTGCTGTTTTCCCCATAGATAAGCTCCTCCCAAGCTTAAACTACTCCAATGGTAAATAATGATAACGCCTATTGAGATAAATTAAAGCATCATCTTCACCACCTTGATGTAAAGCAACCACTTCACCAAAAATAACAAGATGCGTATGATGATCCTGCACACTGACAATTCTGCAATCAAATGCGGATAAAGCATCAGACAAGACAGGGGCACCTGTTACCAGCGTTTTCCACGATGCCTGCTCAAAACGCTCTTCCTGTTTCATCGCGTAGCGCCCAGAAAAGACATCAGACAATCTTTGATGTTTTGCACCAATCGTATTCACAGCGAAAACACCATTATCAATAAACATCTGGTTATCAGCATGAACCTTTTGCAAGCATATCAAAACAGTCGCCGGATCATCTGACACAGAACAGCAAGCAGTGATCGTAACACCGCGCTTGCCAGCTGCTCCGGCAGTTGTCACAACTTGTACTGCCCCCGCATAATGGCTCATCGCATTGCGATAATCCTGCGATGAAACAACTGGTGATGCTGTTTCCACTTTATTCACGCTTGGCACTCTTTCACCCTGACATATAATGCGACTGTCGTTGAAACAGTCAGTAATGACGCTATAAACTTAACTGGGATTGCACAGTTCACATTAAAGCGCTACGCACAATCCTGTTATTATTTCAATTATTACCAATATCGGCTCGCAAATGAACTTTAATGCAATAACAGCTTTGGCTTTATTATCTTCATTAATAACAGTGAAGCCTTTAATTGCTGCCGAAAATACAAATCAATCCGTTTCAAAACCACCTATCGCTCTGGTTGCACCTTTATCTGGTGCATTTCAACCGCTTGGTCAACAGCTTTTGTCCGGCGCTGAATTGGCAATGAATGACCAACCTTTTCTTGTTCTTGATGATGCTTGCTCCGCTGACGGTGGTAAAACCGCTGCACAAAAGATAATAGAGAACAACATAAAAATTGTATCAGGCTTTCTATGCAGTGAAGCGCTTGAAGCAGCCCTTCCTTTACTCAATCAGCATAAAATTCCGGTTATAGCTGTAGGTGTGCCTGAACTCACCCTGTATGAGGTGAGATCGCCCAATGAGCAGCCTGCTCTACGCTTAACACTTGGAAGCGAGCGTGAAGCCAAGGCTATAGCCAACGTGCTTGTAAAACAATGGCATAATAAGCCAGTAGCCATCATTGACGACGGAACGATTGAAGGGCGGGAAGCAGCTGCAAAAGTAAATACAGAACTGCGTGAACGAGGTTTGATCCCGATTTTTACTGACACTTATCGTCCCGGGCTTGCAAATCAGAGCGCTTTGATCACACGTCTTAAAAAAGCGGGCGCAACTCATATTTTTATCGGTGGGCAGCGCGATGATATTGCCGCTATTGGAAACAGTGCCAAAGCATTAAAATATGACCTTGAGATTGCTGCCGGCTCTCAATTAGACGCAGCTAAAACCAATCCCGATATCCTGCAAGGCACATTTATGATTGCTCCAGTAGAGCCAAGCAAGCAAAAAAATGCTGCAACCCTCATTGCGCAACTAGAGGATATGCAGATTTTGCCTGAGGAAATGACAATACTCAGCTATGCATCGATCGAGATTGCCCAGCAAGCACTGAGCAAAGCGGAAGCTGAAAAACTCTCTGCGCAAGAAATATTGACCGAACAAACATTTAACACCGTCATTGGTACATTCCAGTTTGATCAGCGCGGTCAGCGCCGTGATAACCCTTATAAACTGCAAGTATATGACGGCAACGATTTTACGCTGTATACACCATGATGATAGCGCCAATCATCACAAGAACGGTCGTAACGCTCATCACACGCCAGAACAGCCCAACAGCCAAAGCAATGTCACTTTGATCTAAATTATGGCGGCCTGCTGCATTCAAATATGCACTATCGACCTTAAGCTCCCCATATTGCCTTGGCCCTGCAAGCGCAACATCAATGGCCGACGCAAATGCCGACTCCGGCCAACCAGCATTGGGTGAGCGATGCGAACCAGCATCACTACGCATGGTCCGGCTTACTAGCTTGGCCTTATCACGACCTTCATAGATCGCTATAGTCAATACCACCAGCCAACCAGTCAGTCGTGCCGGAATTAAATTGACAACATCATCAATTCTCGCGGCAAACCAACCATAGTCACGATAGCGTAGGTTGAGATGTCCGATCATTGAGTCAGCCGTATTGATCATTTTGTAAATAAATAGCCCCGGCAAGCCAAAAACCAAGAACCAAAAGGCAGGTGCGATTATCCCGTCTGACGAGTTTTCAGCAAGGCTCTCGATCGCTGCCCGACAAATGCCAGTCTCATCCAATTGCTCAGCATTGCGACCAACAATCATCGAAACAGCATATCTTCCACCCGACAGCCCCCCCTCTTCCAATCCGGTTGCAACCGCATTGACATGATCGGCAAGACTTTTTTGTGCCAGCAAAATAGCAACAATGACAATTTGGATTCCAGCGCCCCAATAGCCAAAACCGGAAAGCAGATATTCGATTGCAAAACCAACTAGACCTGCGCATAATATCAGCACAAGCATGGTTATGACGCCAAAAATTTTCCGTTTTCCTGACGAAAAAA
>CANQXU010000260.1 GCA_947627865.1 uncultured Paenochrobactrum sp.
AAGAGGTTGATCATGCGCAAATTATTACTTGTCTCACTTTTATTATTTGCCGGCTGCGCCTCTGCACCCAAACAAGTCAATAATGCTTGCGCTATCTTTGATGAGAAAGATGGTTGGTTTAATAGTTGGCACAAGGCAGCCAAAGATAGTTCACGCGAATTTGGTGTGCCTATTCCGGTATTGCTTGCGACAATTAATACTGAGTCAGGTTTTCAGCCTTATGCGCGCCCACCAAGAAAAAAATTTCTATGGATATTTCCGGGCGCACGCGCATCTTCCGCTTATGGATATTCTCAAGCTTTAGATGGTACTTGGGATCAATACCGTAGGGCAACAGGCCGATCTGGCGCAAGTCGCACTGATTTTGCTGATGCGATACATTTCATTGGCTGGTATCATGCAACAAGTAATCGCAAAAATGGTATATCCTTGAGTGATCCATATAATCTTTATATGGCGTATTATTCAGGGCACAGTGGCTATAATCGTGGCGTGTGGCGTAATAATTCAACGGCCCGCAACGGGGCGCAAAGAACATTGAATATGTCACGCAGATATGAAGCGCAGTTGCAACGTTGCGGACGTTTATAAAACGAGATTATTGATTTTTAAGGTGCAGGGCGGTAAACAAGCATTATAAGGATTTTTATATTGCCAAAACAATGTAAATCCTGAAAAGTCATGTATATTCACTTTTATACCGTGAAACACAATTATGAGGCTCAAAGCCCGCGACTAAGGATGAACTAATGCTAAAGAAACTGTCCATAGCAGCAATCGCAGCAACATTTTTGGCCGGCTGTACAACTGACCCGTATACAGGGCAGGAAAAAGTTTCAAATACAGCGGGCGGTGCAGCTATTGGTGCCGCAGTTGGTGCATTGGGTGGCTTGATGGTTGGTGGTTCCAGCCGTGCGCAGCGTAATGCTGTTCTCATCGGCGCTGGTATTGGAGCGCTTGGCGGTGGTGCAATCGGTAATTATATGGATCGTCAGGAATCCGAATTGCGTGCGCAGCTTCAAGGTACCGGTGTTTCTGTGACCCGTAATGGTGATCAGATTATTCTTAATATGCCTTCAAATATTACATTTGATACAGATCAGGATCAGGTTAAGAGCCAGTTCTATCCGACACTGAATTCAGTGGCGATTGTGCTTCGTAAATATAACCAGACTTTGGTTGATGTTATGGGCTTTACAGACTCAACAGGCAGTGCTGCCTATAATCAGCAATTGTCACAGCGTCGTGCATCCTCAGTTGCCAACTATTTGGGCGCGCAAGGAATTGATCCAAGACGCTTTGCAATTATCGGTTATGGTGCATCCAACCCGATTGCAAGCAATGCAACGCCTGAAGGCCGTGCGCAAAACCGCCGTGTGGAAATTGCGATCTCCCCGCTGAAAGCAGCAAACTAATAGCGCTTTATTGGATGAATTCGGACCATCGGGGCTGTAATTTATAAAGATTAAAAGCCGGAATATCAGTGCTGATATCCGGCTTTTTTGTTTTCCTGTGATGTTTTTTATCACATGTGGCATATAAAATTTTAAAATATATGCGATCTGGGTTTTAAGCTTTTCGTACTGAAGCGACTGAGCTTTAGGTGAGGCGAATCAAGTCTTAATAAATTGTCTGTCAGTAAAATATATGTGGACTAAATTTTTGAGTTGTAATAAAAAAGCAAAATAAATCAGAACAAAAAGAGAATAAAAAAATAATAGCAAATGTAATCATATGGTTATAGCTATTGCACATTTGGAACAAATGCGGTACATTAATCCTTATTAATTACTGTGACATGCTTTGAGTCAGCCGCTAGGATAGTATAAAATGTCTCAGAAAACATTGCGACTTGTTGAGGAAAAATCAGTGGACAAGACAAAAGCTCTGGATGCAGCGCTCTCTCAGATTGAGCGCTCTTTCGGCAAAGGTTCTATAATGCGCCTTGGCCAAAACGAAAATGTCGTCGAGATTGAAACTGTACCAACAGGCTCATTGTCGCTGGATATTGCCTTGGGCGTTGGCGGTTTGCCTAAGGGGCGTATCGTTGAAATCTACGGACCTGAAAGCTCTGGTAAGACGACTATGGCTCTCCATACAATTGCAGAAGCGCAGAAAAAGGGCGGCATATGCGCTTTTGTGGATGCGGAACATGCTTTGGATCCGGTATATGCGCGTAAACTTGGTGTAGACCTTGAAAACCTCTTGATCTCACAGCCTGATACGGGCGAGCAGGCGCTTGAAATTACGGATACGCTTGTGCGCTCCGGCGCTATTGATGTGTTGGTCGTTGACTCCGTCGCTGCACTCACTCCGCGGGCAGAAATTGAAGGCGATATGGGTGATTCATTGCCCGGTCTACAGGCTCGTTTGATGAGTCAGGCATTGCGTAAATTAACAGCTTCAATTTCCCGTTCCAATACGATGGTTATCTTTATTAACCAGATCCGTATGAAGATTGGTGTTATGTTCGGGTCACCGGAAACTACAACTGGTGGTAATGCATTGAAGTTCTATGCATCTGTTCGTCTTGATATTCGTCGTATCGGGGCAATTAAAGAGCGTGATGAAATTGTAGGCAACCAGACACGTATCAAGGTTGTAAAAAACAAGCTTGCTCCTCCTTTCAAACAAGTAGAGTTTGATATTATGTATGGAGCAGGTGTTTCCAAGACTGGTGAATTGATTGACCTTGGTGTTAAAGCTGGCTTGGTCGAGAAGTCCGGCTCATGGTTCTCCTATAACTCCCAACGTTTGGGGCAGGGACGTGAGAACGCTAAAAACTTCTTACGCGACAATCCGGAAGTGATGCAGGAACTGGAAACGTTGCTGCGCCAAAATGCAGGACTGATCGCAGAGCAAATGTTGGATCAGGGCCCTGAGGACGATGCAGCGGAAGCTTAAAACTGTATAATATCTGCATTCAATAATTGATAAAAAGGCTTTTGGAATTTTCAAAAGCCTTTTTTATTGGAACGAATATATCCAATAATAGAATCTAGCGTAATCGACTAATTCGTTTTACAAATTTTCAAAGCAGTTGGCGCTCATTGGGCAATTATAACTGCAACATCATAGAGATGGGATTAAAAAAATCCCCCGATTATATCGGGGGACTTTTTAATTACTTATTTGCGATTATTGACTGCAAGATAGTCACGCATTGGTTCGCCTGTATAAAGCTGACGCGGACGGCCGATTTTCTGCTGTGGGTCTTCGATCATTTCTTTCCACTGTGCTACCCAACCAACCGTACGTGCAAGAGCGAAAAGCACTGTGAACATTTCTGTTGGGAAGCCCAGAGCTTTAAGTGTGATTCCTGAATAGAAATCAATATTTGGATAAAGCTTCTTTTCAATGAAATATGGATCGGTCAATGCGATCTTTTCAAGCTCCATAGCCACATCGAGCAACGGATCATCTTTAATGCCGAGTTCTGCAAGAACTTCATGCGTAGTCTGCTGCATGATTTTGGCGCGTGGGTCATAGTTTTTATACACACGGTGACCAAAGCCCATCAGACGGAATGGGTCATTTTTGTCTTTTGCCTTGGCAATATATTCTGGAATACGATCCACTGTGCCAATTTCAGCGAGCATATTCAATGCAGCCTCGTTTGCACCACCATGTGCCGGTCCCCAAAGACAAGCGACACCTGCTGCAATACATGCAAAAGGATTGGCACCTGAAGAACCTGCAAGACGTACGGTTGATGTCGAAGCATTTTGCTCGTGATCTGCATGAAGAATGAAAATTCTATCCATCGCACGTGCAAGTACCGGATTGACTTTATATTCTTCGCAAGGGACTGCAAAACACATATGCAGGAAGTTGGAAGCGAAATCCAAGTTGTTTTTTGGATATACGAATGGCTGACCGATATGATATTTATAAGCCATTGCTGCCAAAGTCGGCATTTTTGCGATCAAGCGGATGGATGCAACCATACGCTGATGCGGGTCAGTAATATCGGTTGAGTCATGATAAAATGCTGACATTGCGCCGACGCAACCAACCATTACCGCCATTGGGTGCGCGTCACGGCGGAAGCCGGTGAAGAAGCGTGTCATCTGTTCGTGAAGCATCGTGTGGTGGGTTACACGGTGGTCAAAATCTGCTTTTTGTGCAGCTGTCGGCAATTCACCATAAAGAAGAAGATAGCAGGTTTCTAAAAAGTCACCATGTTCAGCAAGCTGCTCAATTGGGTAGCCACGATAAAGCAGTACACCTTCATCACCATCAATATAGGTGATTTTGGATTCACATGATGCGGTGGAAGTGAAGCCTGGATCGTAAGTGAATGCTTTGGAGTTTTTGTACAAAGGCCCAATGTCTACAACGTCCGGTCCGACTGTTCCTGATCGCACGGGTAG
>CANQXU010000261.1 GCA_947627865.1 uncultured Paenochrobactrum sp.
TGTCAGCAGGCCCTGTCAGCATGCAATTGATTGATCCAGCTTTTGCTCTACTTTGGATTATGGGCGCTATTTGTGCAGTTGGGGCCGCAAGACAGGCTAAATTCCATCGTTTGGCATCGCTGATTTTCTTAGGTGGGGCAGGGATCGTAACTTGCATCACTTTTGTGTGGTTGTCTGCGCCCGATTTAGCCGCGACACAATTGCTTGTAGAGATTGTTACGACAGTTTTGATCTTGCTCGGGCTTCGCTGGTTGCCTAAGCGTTGGGAAGTTCCTGAGCAGGTTCGTGTCGGCTTTAGATTGCGGGTTCGCCGTTATCGCGATTTGGCGATCGCATTGATTGCCGGTTTGGGAATGACAGCCATATCATATGCCGTCATGACCCGCCCGTCTCCAGATAGTATCGGCGATTTCTTTTTGCAGAATGCGTATAGCGGCGGTGGCGGATTGAATGTCGTCAACGTTATTCTGGTCGATTTCCGCGGATTTGATACATTTGGCGAGATAGCCGTGTTGGGTGTTGTCGCGCTTATTGTTTATGCGCTTTTAAGGCGTTTTCGCCCTGCGGCGGATACAACTGGTTATACGGCGCAACAAAAAATTCAGGATGCTTATGACGAAGCCATGCCCGATCGTAATGCAGGTGAAACCCTGAAGGATTACCTGAAAGTACCTTCTGTTATAATGCAGTGGCTATTTCCGGTTATTATTGTTTTTGCTATCCATATTTTCTTGCGCGGCCATGATGCACCAGGTGGTGGCTTTGCGGCTGGTATTACATTGGCGATCGCATTTATTTTGCAGTATTTGGCAAAAGGGACGCGCTATGTTGAAGACCGTTTGCGTATTTTACCACTCCGCTGGATTGGCTTTGGTTTGTTGATTGCGGTCGTCACCGGAGCAGGTTCCTGGGTGTTTGGTTATCCTTTCCTGACGTCATATTTTGAATATCTCAATACGCCTTGGGGAAGTAAGATGCCTATGGCAAGTGCGCTTGGCTTTGACCTGGGGGTATTCTTGCTGGTTGTCGGGGCGACAGTCTTGATTTTGATTGCCCTTGCACATCAATCCATTCGCTATCGTCGTGTTGGTAAAGCGCAAACTTCGCGGGAGGACAATTAATGGAGATTGTTCTTGCGTTGGGTATAGGAGTTTTGACGGCGTCCGGTGTATGGCTCGTGCTGCGCCCGCGTACATTTCAGGTCATCATCGGCCTGTCTCTGATCTCTTATGCGGTGAATTTGTTTATATTTTCTATGGGGCGTATTAAGATGAATGCTGCTCCTGTCTTGGAAAGTGGAGCCGATATAGACCCTACAATTTATTCTGATCCAGTTCCGCAAGCCTTGGTATTGACGGCGATTGTCATCGGTTTTGCAATGACAGCATTATTTCTCGTTGTTCTGCTTGCATCCCGCGGTTTAACGGGCACCGATCATGTTGATGGCAGGGAAAACTGATGCTGCATTGGAGTGATCACCTTGTCATTATGCCGATCCTGTTACCTTTGGTGACAGCGGCTATATTGCTGTTGATTGATGAGCGGCAACGTAAACTAAAATCGACTATCAGTGTTATCTCAACGGTTTTATTGCTGGTTTTGGCAATTAAACTCATAGATGTCGCCAATGATAAAGCGCCTGAAGCGGTTGTCTATTTGCTCGGCAATTGGGCTGCGCCTTTCGGGATCGTTCTGGTTCTTGATCGTTTATCAGCCATTATGCTGCTTCTGACTGCTGTTCTTGGGCTTGGTGCATTGAGCTATGCCATTACGTGGTGGCACAAGGCTAGCCCGCAATTTCATACGATATTTCAGCTTTTATTGATGGGATTGAACGGCGCATTTTTGACGGGCGATCTTTTCAATCTCTTTGTATTTTTTGAAGTAATGCTCGCTGCCTCCTATGGTCTGGCACTGCATGGTTCCGGCGCCACCAGAGTAAAAGCTGGTTTGCATTATATCGCGGTCAATCTGGTCGGTTCTTCATTTTTCCTTATTGGTGTGAGCTTGATTTATGGCGTAACCGGAACGCTGAATATGGCTGATCTGGCCATTAGAATTCCGCAGGTGGCCGATCAGGATCAGATGCTGTTACAGGCAGGAGGTGCAGTTTTAGGCATCGCTTTCTTGACGAAAGCTGCCATGTGGCCACTCAATTTCTGGCTTCCTGCAACATATACCGCAGCCGCAGCACCAATTGCAGCGGTCTTTGCCGTGATGACCAAAGTCGGAGTTTATGTGCTGCTACGTCTGTCGCCATTGTTGTTTGGTATCGAAGCGGGCACATCTGCTGGTTTTGGAGACGGATGGCTCTATTATGGCGGTATGGCAACCATTGCTTTTGGCATGATTGGCGTTTTGGCCTCTCAAGCTATGGGCAGATTGGCAGGCTATAGTGTTATTGTGTCATCCGGCACATTGCTGGCGGCAATTGGCAGCGGCAATAGTGCTATGACCGGTGGTGCTATATTCTATCTCGTATCATCGACTTTGACGATTGCTGCATTTTTCCTTTTGATTGAGTTGATTGAGCGCGGTCAGGATGCTGCAGCGAACGTATTGGCTGTTACCATGGAAGCCTATGGTGACGAGGAAGATGAGAGTGAAGAGGATGAGGTGGGCATCGCGCTTCCAGCAACGCTTTCTATTCTCGGGGCCTGTTTTGCAATAACTGCAATTCTCATGGTTGGCTTGCCGCCATTTTCAGGTTTTGTTGCTAAATTTATTCTTCTATCGGCTATTCTCAATCCGGCCAGCAACGAACCAATCACAACCAATGCAATTCCATGGGATAGCTGGCTGTTGATCGGATTGATTATTATGTCGGGTCTCAGCGCGCTGCTGGCAATGACACGGACCGGTATCAGGACATTTTGGGGATCGATCGAGGGGCGTATACCAAGAGTATTGGTAACAGAAATTGTACCAATTATTGCATTGCTGATTTTGTGTCTGGTGATGACTGTTGAGGCAGGACCGATTATGCGCTTCTTAAATGAAACTGCAAACGGCTTGCATAATCCGGTACATTACATTGATAGTGTGATGGGTGCGAAACCAATCGGAATGGAGCTTGGAATATGAGCCGTTTATTTCCATATCCGCTTCTGTTCAGCAGTTTGCTATTATTTTGGCTTTTGCTGAATGAGTTTACGATCGGCAATTTTATTCTCGGTTTTATCATTGCTCTTATTGCATCGCAGTCCATGCGGGCTTTTGAACCGGAAAAAACCCGCATTCGCTCCTATACTGGTATCATTCACTTATTCTGCAATGTTTTTGTTGATATTATTCAGTCCAATATCGATGTTGCGAAACTTATCCTTTCGCGTCAGAAAAAGTCTCGTCGCGCAGGATTTGTTGCGATCCCGCTGGAGCTGGATAATAAAATTGGATTGGTATTGCTCGCATGTATAATTACAGCAACGCCAGGAACTGCATGGGTTGATTATCATGCTGCCCGTAGCGAATTGGTCATCCATGTTCTGGATCTGGAAAATCCGGAAGTTTGGCGTGATTCAATCAAGCAGCGTTATGAGCGTCTGCTGTTGGAGATTTTCGCATGAGTGCTATCATTATCTTTTCAGCGATTTATTTGGCCAAGATAATATTAGCCATTGCTATGCTTTGTTCGCTTTATAGACTGGTAAAAGGCCCTCGTGCGCATGACCGCATTTTGGCTATGGATTCACTTTATTTGAATACTTTGCTGATGTTTTTAACCTTTGGTATCAGCACTGGCAGCAGCACCTATTTTGAAGTCGCACTGATTATTGCATTGTTAGGTTTCGTATCAACTGTGGCACTGGCCAAGTTTTTAATGCGTGGCGAGGTGATCGAATGACACCATTGGATGATTTTCCGGTTTGGGCAGCGATACTCGTTGCAGTTTTTCTTTTAACCGGCGCATTTTTAACATTGATTGGCACGATCGGCCTCGTTCGCTTTAAAACATTTTATGAGCGCGTTCATGCACCGACATTAGGAACAACTTGTGGCGCTGGCGGAGTACTGATCGCATCAATAATATTCTTTTCGGTTCTTGAGTCACGACCGGTTTTGCATGAAATACTCATAACTGTTTTTCTTGTTGTCACGACACCGGTGACATTGATGTTGTTGTCGCGTGCAGTTCTACATCGTGACCGTACAGATGACAGTAGACAACTGCCAGATGGCGGCGATGTAGAATAGAGGATAGGCAATTTTGCTTGCGCCACAGGCGTGAGCACTGCTTTACGAGGCGTATGAACTGTGCAAAGCTTGCTGTTTTATATTTGTCGCATTGTCACAGCCTATCCAAATTGATCTAACTTAATATTGAATGCCTTCGGTGATGGAAACAGACGTGAATAATGTTATCGTCTGCGGC
>CANQXU010000262.1 GCA_947627865.1 uncultured Paenochrobactrum sp.
GACTCCATCCGGGTGCTCAAAGGCCTTGATGCTGTGCGTAAACGCCCGGGCATGTATATCGGTGATACCGATGACGGTTCTGGTCTGCATCATATGGTCTATGAAGTTGTCGATAATGCTATTGACGAGGCCTTAGCAGGACATGCCACGCTGGTAACTGTCACATTGAATGCTGATGGTTCATGCACAGTGACCGATAATGGTCGCGGCATACCAACGGATATTCATAGAGAAGAGGGTATTTCCGCCGCAGAAGTCATTATGACACAACTGCATGCCGGCGGTAAATTCGACCAGAACTCCTATAAGGTTTCCGGTGGCTTGCACGGTGTTGGTGTTTCCGTTGTCAATGCTTTGTCCATCTGGCTGAAAATGAAAATTCGCCGCGCGGGCAAAATCCACGAAATGAGCTATACGCATGGTGTATCCGATGCACCACTTGCGGTTACTGGTGATGCAGGCGAAGAGACTGGCACCGAAATCAGCTTTCTGCCTTCCCCTGACACATTCAGCATGGTCGAGTTTGATTTTGACACGCTGGAGCGTCGTCTGCGTGAACTTGCCTTCTTGAACTCAGGTGTCCGCATCCTTCTAACCGACAAGCGCCATGCTGATGTACGTGTTCACGAACTACACTATGATGGCGGCCTGATCGAATTCGTAAAATATATTGATGCCAGCCGTAAACCACTGTTCGATGAACCAATTTATATCCGCAGTGAAAAAGATGGCATGCTGGTTGAAGTCGCGATGTGGTGGAATGATTCCTACCATGAAAAGGTTTTGTGCTTCACCAACAATATTCCCCAGCGTGATGGCGGAACGCATCTTGCGGGTTTCCGTGGTGCGCTGACGCGACAGGTCACTGGCTATGCTGATAGCTCTGGCCTTACCAAGAAGGAAAAAGTAAGCCTCACAGGTGATGATTGCCGTGAGGGATTAACCGCTGTTCTTTCCGTCAAGGTTCCGGATCCAAAATTCTCGTCACAGACGAAAGACAAACTTGTATCTTCTGAAGTTCGTCAGGTTGTGGAAAGCCTTGTCAATGAAGCACTCTCCATCTGGCTGGAAGAAAATCCGGGCGGCGGGAAAATCATTGTAGAGAAAGTTATTCAAGCTGCGGCAGCGCGTGAAGCGGCGCGTAAAGCCCGTGACATCACGCGTAAAAGCAATCTCAGCATTACTTCTTTGCCGGGCAAGCTGGCAGACTGTCAGGAACGCGATCCGTCCAAGTCTGAAATATTCATTGTGGAAGGGGACTCCGCTGGCGGCTCAGCCAAAAGCGGGCGCTCTCGCAAGAATCAGGCTATATTGCCGCTTCGTGGTAAAATTCTAAACGTAGAACGTGTGCGTTTCGACCGGATGCTTGCATCTGATCAGGTCGGCACATTGATCACAGCACTTGGTACTTCAATCGGCAAGGATGAAGCTCATGGCTTCAACCCTGATAAGCTGCGCTATCATAAAATCATCATCATGACGGATGCTGACGTCGACGGCGCGCATATTCGCACATTGCTGTTGACCTTCTTCTTCCGCCAGATGCCGGAATTGATCGAGCGTGGCCATATCTATATTGCTCAGCCGCCATTGTATAAAGTCACACGCGGAAAGTCCTCGCAATATATCAAGAATGAAGCAGCCTTTGAGGATTTCCTCATCGAAACGGGGCTTGAAGACGCTTCTCTTGAACTTGCCAATGGTGAGGTTCGTGCGGGTAAAGATCTTCTTTCTATTGTTGAAGATGCCCGTATTTTACGCCAGCTACTCAATGGTTTGCACACACGCTATGACCGTAGCATCGTGGAGCAGGCTGCAATTGCAGGTGTTTTGACATTAGCATCCGTTGAAAATCCTGAGATTGCCCAGATATCAGCAGACAAAGTTGCCAAGCGTCTTGACCTCATTTCAGAAGATCTTGAGCGCGGCTGGAGTGGTCATTTGGCTGAGGACGGCGGCTATGAATTCGAGCGTACCGTTCGTGGTGTAAAAGAATCTGTCTTTTTGGATATGGCGCTGCTTGGTTCTGCAGATGCACGTCAAATTGACCTTGTGGCAGAGCGTATATTGGAAGTTTTTGTTGAACCTCCTGTTTTACGCCGCAAAGACAAATCCGAGACTATTTCAGGCCCGCTAGCCCTGCTCGAAACAATATTTGCCACTAGCCGCAAAGGTTTGAGCTTACAGCGCTATAAGGGGCTTGGTGAGATGAATGCTGAACAGCTTTGGGAAACAACGCTTGACCCGAATGCCCGTTCACTTCTGCAAGTAAAAATTAGCGATGCAAATGATGCTGATTCTCTTTTCTCACGCTTGATGGGTGATGAGGTTGAGCCGCGTCGTGAGTTTATTCAGGAAAATGCGCTTAACGTTGCTAATCTGGATACGTAACAATCACATTGAACACAAAAAAGCCCCGCTAAGCGGGGCTTTTTCATTTAACATCAAAGATGATTACTCAAAGGTAATTTTCGGCGCAGCACGGCCACTGCCATCTGTGCCCGAGCGCATATTTTCCATAACCTTTTTGGCAATATCTTTATAGATTTTTGCATGCTCGCTATCGGGTGCAACAGCCGTGATCGGTGTTCCGGCATCCGAGTTTGCCCGGACATCCATATCTAAAGGCACCTCACCCAAGAATGGAACATTGTGGCGCTCTGCATCCTCTTTTGCGCCGCCATGACCAAAA
This sequence comes from uncultured Paenochrobactrum sp., assembly GCA_947627865.1. GTDB lineage: Bacteria > Pseudomonadota > Alphaproteobacteria > Rhizobiales > Rhizobiaceae > Paenochrobactrum. Next base: position 2,693 of record CANQXU010000262.1, read on the forward strand.
ATGTCATAGCGTTTTCCGGTATCAGGCGCGATAAAGTAGCTCATATTCTCGACAATACCGAGAATGGGAATCTCAACTTTACGGAACATATTCAAGCCCTTGCGGGCATCGATAAGCGCCAGATCCTGTGGAGTTGAAACAATAACAGCTCCTGCCAGCGGCACGCGTTGCGCCATTGTCAGCTGAATGTCACCAGTGCCGGGAGGCATATCCACCACCAGAACATCGAGAGGTGCCCAGTCAACTTCACGCAGTAGCTGTGTCAGCGCAGAAACGACCATAGGCCCGCGCCAGATCATCGGCGCTTCCTCATCAACAAGGAAGCCCATGGACATAACCTTAATGCCATATTTTTCCATCGGCTTGATCAACTCGCCTTTGGTCATTTCCGGGCGTTCTTTAATGCCCATCAAGCGCGGCATTGAAGGTCCGTAAATATCTGCATCCAGAATACCAACCTTCAGCCCCAATGCCTTTAATCCAAGCGCTAAATTGACTGAAGTCGTTGACTTACCTACCCCGCCCTTACCGGATGATACGGCGATAATGGATTTTACACCTGGTACACCTGCTTTGGCCTGCGGTGCTGCTGCATGCGCAGCGGGTGCCTGTTTAGGTCGCTGTGCTGCGCGAGATGGCATTCTGGCAGGTGGTGCATCATCACTTGTCAGCCCCCCCTTTTTCTCAGCGGTCAATGTTACCACGGCGCCAACAACACCAGGAATGGCTTTCACCAGTTTTTCTGCCATCGCACGCATCGGTTCAAGCGCTTGAGCACGATCTGCAGGCACCGTGATGGAGAAAAAAACTTTACTACCTGCAATAAAAATATCCGAGACAAGGCCTTGCGAGACAATATCACCGTCAAAATCAGGGCCGGTAACCTGACGGAGTTGCTCTAGCACCTGTTCACGCGTTACAACCGACATATCACTTAATCCTGCATCAATATTGTGTTCTGTAACCAATAAGTTAGTTTGTTGCTGAATGCTACTATTCGTCTTTTTATCATGCTTGTCCATCATTCACTTTATGATGATAGAAGCAATGATAACCAATTAAATTTACAAGGAGTTTCTAATGGCAAAAGCTGTCCACAGTATGATCCGTGTTCTCAATGAGCAAAAGTCCGTTGATTTTTATGAGATTGCTTTTGGTTTGAAAATTCATGAGCGCATTGACTTTGAAAGTTTTACGCTTGTTTATCTACGCAACGATCAGTCAGAGTTCGAACTCGAATTAACAATCAATAAAGGCCGCACCGAGCCGTATAATTTAGGTGATGGTTATGGCCATCTCGCTTTCATTGTTGACGATCTTGATGCTGAACATAATCGCCTGACTAATGCTGGTTTGGAACCACGCAAACTCGTTGACTTTAAAAATGGTGAAGAAACTGTCGCCAGATTTTTCTTTATTGCTGATCCGGATGGCTACCAAATTGAAGTAATCCAAAAAGCTGGTCGCTATAAGTAATCCCGACAATCGGCATCTCTTTATTGTATCGGATATAAAACTCACTTATCATCCCTATCGTTTTACGAAACTGTAGCAACGATAACCGAACTCATGTCTTGAGGGCTGAATGCCGCAAGTGAAAACAATATTGCCAGCTGTATTCCTGCGCATAATATGCGCAGCAGCGTT
>CANQXU010000263.1 GCA_947627865.1 uncultured Paenochrobactrum sp.
TACCGGCTCGCGAGACGGCATGATCAGCCGGTGCGTCATTTCCAATCCACGCGCGATCAGCATCGCAGTGGAATAGGACAGATTAATCCGTCGCGGATTTTGTTGCTTCAGTGCGCAAATATGATCAAGCAATTGCGTAAAGCTGAAAGCTTTTCCGGACGTAATATTAAATACTTCGCCGCCAATTTCCCGCGCTTCTCCGGCCAGGATCATGGCGCGCGCGGCATCGGATACATGCGTAATATCAATCAGGCTATTGCCGCCATCAATCATTGGCACTTTACCGCGTGCAATGGCCGCCAACAAACGCGGCATTAAAGAGCGATCGCCATGACCATAAATGGCACGCGGACGCAAGGCTATGGTGCGCATGCCAGTAATATCATCGGCTGTCAGAACCAGCTTTTCCGCTTCATATTTGGTGCGGGCATAATGGCTTGAAAACTGTTCCGGCAGCACCGCGTCTTCCGCAATATTTTCACGATGTGAACCATTAGCATAAATGCTCGGCGATGACGCAAAGACAAAGCGCGACACACCCGCCTGACGTGCTGCGGTAAGTAATTGGTGCGTGGCCGAGACATTGATAGCCTGAAAAATTTCAGCCTTGCCCCAAGCGGATGACAGGGCCGCGCAATGATGCACAATATCAACACCTGCCAGTAATTGAGGGTTGAGCGGCATGGTCAAATCCTGGGCAAGAAAGCGGATATTTTCACCTGTAAATTTTGCGCCTAATGCTCTGTCTCGCCCCTGCGCCAGCACTTCGTGCCCCTGATCCGCCAATTGCCGCACCAGCTCACTACCAAGACATCCCGTTGCACCGGTTACCAGTATTTTTGCCATTAATAACGCACCAATACACCGCCAATGGAAATACCTGCGGATGTGCCAATCAATAGCGCCAGATCACCACGCCGCAATTGCCCGCTGGTAATGGCGCAATGCAAAGCCATCGGGATCGAAGTGGCGATCTGATTGCCGTAATCCGCAAATGTCTGCACCACTTTATCCGGATCAAAACCATGACGGTTTAAGCCATGCGCCAGCGCCAGACCACTTGCCTGATGCGGAATAACGCAATCGACATCTTGTTTTGATACACCTGCCTCATCGAATAACCGTCTTAAGAAGCGCGGCAAATAACGCGATGCCACCCGAAACGCCACTTTTCCGTCCATACGGAAATAAGAGGCTTGAGCCGCAGCTTCCGGATCTATCGCCGCAGTAATACGAGTGCCACCACCGGCCAGCACACAGGCATCCCGCCCTTCGGAATAGGTTTCAAAACGGCTGGCTAACAGACCAGTGCCGCCATTCGATACCACGATTGCTGCTGCACCATCGCCAAAAATGGCCGCGACATCCGGCTCATTCCAATCCAGACCAACCGAGGCAATATCGGCAGAAAATACCAACACATGTTTTGCCTGTCCCAACCGGATTTTCATCTCCGCCAGATCAAGCGCCTGTATGAAGCTGAGACAAGTCGCATTCACATCATAGGCCGGAATGCCGGAGCGCCCTAAACCCAGCCGGTGCTGTACCAATGAAGCGGTTGAGGGAATGGCCTGTTCCATCACACCACAAGCGCCCAAAATCAAATCCAGATCTGATACTTGCAATCCCGCAGCATCCAGCGCTTGGCGGGCGGCCTGCTCGGCCATGTAAGAACTGGTCTCTTCGCCTTCTGCAACATGGCGGGCTTCAAGCCCAAAACGTGCTTGTGTTGTGCCTGTTTCCCAGCCCAGTCTTGCATCCACTTCCGTTGAAGCTACACGCCTTCGTGGCAGATAGGCCCCGCTTCCCAGAATTATTAAGCCGGAAGGATGAGAATTATCTTCTACTGCAAACATCAACAACGCCATATTTTATACTGCTACCATGTCGGTCGCATGATGCAAGATGTGCGTCAAGCCTCTGCGTGATAAGCAAGTCGATCTGTTCATAAGAATTCTACCGCTTTTTAAGGTCAGATCCATTGCAAATATATTGAGTTATCCATATCAGAGCAATATTTACTATCTTAAGGGCCAGCAATGACCGCACTCAATGAGCGTCTTTGGTATATGCTAACGGGTTGGGGCAGTATTGCCCTCGTCTATGGGCTGACCAGCAGTCAGGATCAGTCCGCAGGCATAATGCTCAAGCCCTCTGCGATCGATCTTTGGTTCGATTTCAATCCTGATACAATATGGATTTACTTGTCATTTTTCTTGCTGGTGCCGCTGGCCTATTTCATTTGTCAGCGCCAATATCTGGTCTGGCTGGCAAGATCAATGCAGCTTTCAGCCTTAGGTGCAGGCATTATCTTTATGGTTTTTCCGACCACGATGGAATTTCCGGAAGTCACCCAAACCGGTTTCAATGCGGATATGCTGAGATTATTGATCCGTTATGATTCACTGCTCAACTGTCTGCCGTCCTTACATGTTACACTGACAATTCTGGCCGTTTGGGCGCTCTGGAACAGAAGCTTGCCTCTCCGTAATCTGATCATAACTATATGGGGTATCGCGATTACTGTTTCTATTTTACAGCTTTACCGTCATCAATTCGTTGATGCCCTTGCCGGAACCATTTTGGCCTGTCTTGCCGGTTGGCTGGCGCAAGCTTTGCTCAATGCAAAGACAGAAAGCCGCAAAAGAACCTCCGCTTAAAAGCGTTGATCGCCTCTACTCCTCCACAAAGCAAAGCGCATATGAACGTAGTTTCAAGCCATCATCGATAAGAAACTTATCTGATGCGATAATTTTAAGCTGTGCTTCATTCAAGAATTCTGCTCGCAATTCAGGTTGCTCGCATGTTGCTTTCAATGAATATTCACCGTCACCGATTAATTTTGGTTCAGAAAATTCGCATTGAATTTCAGCTATGCCGATATTTTGATTGCGCAGTAAAGCCGTATTTACATTGCCAACCGTTTCACAAGACGTGCCTTCAACATTATAGCGTCCTTCTTGCAAGGGCAGCCGATCATCCGCAAAACTTGGAAGCGCAAAAAGGCATAAGATTAAAGAACTGCGTATCGTCAAACTCATCATCCGATATTAGTCCCATTTATGCGGCGGCTGCGGTGGCGGCGGAAAACTTTCTGATCCCAAAATCATATATCGCTCAGCCAGCATGGCTAGCTCTTTACATTCGGAAATCAGCAGCGGCAGCATTGTACCGCCTCCAGCTTCTTTTTCAGCATCTGCAAGACAGCGAGATTGAAGCTGTTCCTTCCATGCAATATAGTCGCTATCTGTCTTAGCGCCGGTCGTTTTAATCGCATCATCGAGCAACAGCTCTGCCCAAATAGCGCGCTGAAAAGCACATAGATTCATATTGCGCTGGTTTAATTCACAGTCATTGAGCGCGGGTTGCAAATCACCAGCTACAATACCGCTCCGGTTTGCAAGCTCAGCCAACACACGCTGTTCCATAGTTTCCGAAGAATTTCCAGCCAATACAGCTGACGGCAAGAAAGTCAGCGCGGCGATGTAGTATAATATTTTACGCATGATACCTTCCTCAGTCGCCAGCGCCAATACGGAAATACGCGCCCATCAGCGTCCCGTTGCCACTTGGACCAGCCTCATCACAATAAGGCTCTGGCACGACAAGCAGGCTATCTTTGCGCTCCACAGTAAACTGACCACCAATATCGTCAATTGTCGCTTTTTCCGCATTGATTAAAGGGATCACTTGTTCAAAGCTGCAAAGCCAAGAGCCTGAAACCGGATCAAACCCATTGGCTTTCACCATAATCTCATTGTTGCTGGCATCAGTAATTTCGATTTTTGCAGAAACATTACTCCAAGTGCCGATCAGTCCTTGGGCTGGTTCTGTTGCTATCCAGTTCAGCATTTCAGCGCGCAGCTCGGTTCCATCAAGCAGGCGTTGAATGGCTCTTTCAGTATCTTTATCTGCCTCATACGCCGAGGCACGTGCATTGATAAACATATGTTGATCGGAACGGAGTGTGGTTTGCAATGCAGGCGATGCACGTTCAATCACAGCGTTAAACGCAACACTCATCGCACGATCAGCTTCTGCAATCTCAGGATTATGACAAATAGCCTGCTCTGTGGGAGATTGTGCCTTTTGGCAATCAAATCCTGCTTGTGCATAGCTGGCAGATGAGCCAAGTAAGGTAGCCCCAAGAACGAAAAATATCAGTTTTATCATCTGCTCCCCCGACATCACCGATAATATGTAGCTAACATTGAATCGAAGCAAAACATAGCGATAGTCATCTA
>CANQXU010000264.1 GCA_947627865.1 uncultured Paenochrobactrum sp.
GGTCAAATCGGAAACCTTACGATCAATAACACACTAGTTAATAGCGGCACAGCGATTATTGGTGGCTCACAAGTCGGTAATAACCTAATTGTTAATGGCAATTATAAAGGTGACAATGGCACATTGGTCTTAAACACTGTCGTTGGTGCTGACGACTCAGAGACCGATCAGTTGCGCGTTAATGGTGATACATCTGGCAATACCACTGTTGTCGTCAATAACAGAGGTGGCTTGGGTGCCCCAACACATAACGGCATTAAAATTATCGACATTACCGGTGCATCAAATGGCGATTTCAAGCTGGCTGGTGACTATATCATTATCAACAACGAAGCCGTTGTTGGTGGTGCTTATGCCTATACTTTGAACAAGAATGGTATTGAGAATCCTGCGGATGGCAACTGGTATCTGCGTTCAGACGTGCCGGTTAATCCGGAGGTTCCGGTTGACCCTGAAGTTCCAGCTAAGCCGCTTTATCAGGCCGGTGTTCCTCTATATGAGGCCTATCCGCAATTGCTCTTGGGCATGAACGGTTTGCCAACATTGCAGCAGCGCGTGGGCAATCGTTACTGGAATAACGCCGGCAATCAAGTTCTGCCACAAGGTGCTGATGCTATTGAAGCGTATGCACCAGCAGAAGAAGCCGGCATATTGATCGAACAAAGTGGTATCTGGGGTCGTATTGAAGGTTCGCATAGCAAGTTTAAGTCAAAAGCTTCAACTTCCGAGACGGACTATGATTACGACATCTTTAAAATGCAGGCAGGCCTTGATGGCATGCTGCATGAAACAGAAGATGGCAAGCTTATCGGTGGCGTAACCGTTCATTACGCACATGGTAAGTCGGATGTTTCTTCGATGTATGGTAACGGCGATATTAAAACTGATGGTTACGGCTTTGGTGGTACGTTAACTTGGTATGGCAATGAGGGGTTCTATCTTGATAACCAAGCGCAGCTGACTTGGTATAATAGTGATCTGAATTCCGGTACTGCTGGTAAGTCCTTGAAAAACGGCAATGACGGTTTTGGTTATGCGCTTTCTATGGAAGCTGGTAAACGCTTTACCATCGATGAGAATTGGTCTCTGACGCCGCAGGCTCAGTTGGTTTATTCTAACGTGCGATTTGACAGCTTTACCGATGTTTTTGGTGCAGATGTATCAAAACAAAGAGCTGACAGCTTGCAAGGACGCCTTGGCATCAGTGCTGATTACCAAAATTCATGGCTCAATGATCAGGGCATGATGAACCGCAGCTATGTTTACGGTATTGCCAATCTCTATAATGAATTCCTGAACGGAACCAAAGTCGATGTAAGCGGCGTAAGCTTCACTAATAAGCAAGAACGCCTTTGGGCTGGTATCGGTGCCGGTGGTTCTTATAACTGGAATGATGACAAATATTCGATTTATGGCGAAGGATCAGTCAATACCAGCCTGAAACACTTCGGTGATAGCTATAGCTATAAGGGTACAATCGGATTGCGCGTTAAGTGGTAAGCTGCTGATTGCCTTCTGAAACTATCAAGATGAGGCCGCCCTTTTTATAAGGGCGGTTTTTTTCAAAGCCCTTCAAATGTTTTTTACCGAACGCGTCTCGCGCAGTTACATCAATGCTCACATTAAAATTTTTATAGGGTAATTAAGGTTCAGCTAAAACAAATAGGTTAATCTTTTTATCGGAGCCAAAACTTCCACCACGACTGGCGGGAAGGCTGGGCGAACACGATCAATTCGTGCTTTGAACGTAACAACCTTGTTGAGCGGGTCGATCATAGAACACTAGCGGAGCAGCGCGAGGAAGCATTGGAACGCGCCACCCATGCGGAGGAGCATGGTGATCGTGATTTGCAAGTTGCGGAAACTCTGCGGGCGCTAGAGCTTGATCGACGGCCGCTGCCGCAGCTCTCAGTGGGTGCATGGCAAATGAAAGAGCGCGGCGAGGATATTGAATCCGTGCGCAACTGGTATGACGTTAAAGCCGCTGCTTTGGAGATCAAGGAAACCGTTCAGGAAATATCCGGCTATTTTCGGGAGGTGCTGGAGCGCGGCAAAGAGCATGTCAGTTCGCTTGCCGATAGAGTTCGCGAGGCTGCGAGTAGCATGGACTTTGCTGCTTATGCTGAGCGCGCTATGGACGTTGTGAAGGGCTTTCGGCAGGAAGAACAATATGAACAGCGTGAAGTCGAAAAACAGGCGCAGCAGCTGGAGAAAGAGCGTTTAGAACAAGAGCGGCGCAGTTATAGCCGAGGATTTAGCCACGAAATATAAACCATCATAGCGCCGCCTACAGCGCAATTGAGGGCGCGGCGGCGCTATGATGGCGTAGAGACAGTACTAATGCCGTTGATGTTTTAGCTACGACAGCATGTTACTTTATAATTGCGTCAATGCCAGCCTGAGCGCATTCGGCATCTATGTCACCAGTTGGGGCTCCTCCAACACCGATACCTCCTACTAATGCTTCACCGGACTTGATAGGAAGTCCGCCACCTTGAATGACAAAACGTGCATCCATGTCACGCAATCCAGCATTGGCTGGGTTTTCTGCGATGAACTGCGCTAAGCCAGCGCTATCGCGCCCCATTGCTGCGGAAGTAAAGGCTTTACCTGTAGCGCTATCTCCGGTGTGTGGGCCTGACTGGTCAGCTTTTAACAGTGTTTTTGTTGAACCATCACGCGCTACTACTGCAACACTAACGTTGAAGCCTTTAGCAGTACATGCGTCCAATGCAGCCTGAGCTGCTTTAGTTGCAAGCTCGAGTGGGAGATATGGCGCCGTTGGCATTTCTTGAGCAGTAGCGTAGCCAGAGGTGAGTAGAATTACACTCAAAGCGATTAGACGTTTCATTAAATTAAAACCTTTCAATTTAGAATGAAATTTATAGTACACTTCGTTATCTGTGATAGGAAAAATGATCTATACATTACCTGTCAGTGCAATTAAGATCACGGCACGTCATGCTTACTCCATGTATACTAAATTAAAAGCATAACCATGACCATACCCCAGATTGTTAGTAGTGTATTGCTGACTGCGTAAGGCACAGTATAGCCAAGCATCGGTACATTACTTTTAGCAACCTCTGATACCATTGCTGCTGAGGCAGTACTGGTACGTGCCCCACCACAGCACCCCAGATTGATCGCGGGGTCGAGACGGAAAATATATTTTCCGATGAGTGGTGCCAGAATCATAGGTACACCGGTTGCAAAAATTCCCCAAAAGAACATTTCAAAACCGACTTCTTTCAGTCCGGCAATAAAGGTCGGGCCAGCTGAGATACCAACAACTGCAATAAAGATATTCAGACCAGCAGTGTTCATGAACCATACGGTTGCTGGCGGAACACTACCCAGTTTGGGTGTGAAGCTACGCAGCCATCCAAAAATCAAACCAGCAATAAGCGCACCACCTGATGTGGAAAGTGTGATTGGAATGCCGCCAACTGGTATAACAATCGAACCGATCAGACCACCAATTACAATGCCTGCGCTAACCAAGATCATGTCAGTGGTATTCGTCGGACGATCTGCATATCCAACAGCTTTAACAACTGCGTCTGTATGAGTTCTACTTCCGCTAATTGTGATAATATCACCACGATACACTTTGGTCTGAGCCTGAACCGGTATATCAACATTCATTGAACCACGGCGGATTCTTTTAATAAATACGCCGCGAGCAAAAGGCATATCAGCGATGTTTATTAAGGTGCGACCATCTAACGCTTTATCCGTGATAATCACATCTACGGTTTCTACCGGAATATCCAACAAATCGTGGTCTGCGACTTCATCCGCCTGATTTGACCAACTTACCATTGCTTCATGTGGGCCTGAAACTGCAATGATATCATTGAGTTGCAGAACAGTTTCTGGAGTAAAGTCAATGATTTTTCCGTCACGGCGTAGACGCTCAAGATAAATACGGTTGCCAGACAATCGCTCTGCTGCAGCTACAGTTTTACCTGCAATGAAATCAGGCTTTTCAAGTTTAAAGGTGCGAACAATATATTGATGCCAAGCAGTTTCAATCCCGTCTAGCGGTGCACCAATCGACATTTCCCGTTCATAACGCTGACACTCTTCTTGGAGATTAATCCGCAGTAATTTAGGCCCGAGAAAAGCAATTATTAGTCCGGTACCGATTGTACCGAACAGATAAGTCACTGCGTAGGCAACGGGGATAGCATCAAG
>CANQXU010000265.1 GCA_947627865.1 uncultured Paenochrobactrum sp.
GCAATGACAAGATCTGCTTTATCAATAACCAAATCAAATGGAACGGGATTAAATATGCCCCCGTCAATCAAAATACGCTCTTCTCTTTTAACGGGCTTGAAAAGCGGTGGTATAGCTGATGAAGCAGCGAGGGCGGAAAACAAATCGCCGTCACTGATTGTCACTTCTTTTGCAGAATAAAAGTCACAAGCAGTCACGAGAAGCGGAGTTTGCAAGCCACTAAACTCGTCTGGAAGATCGCCGGGCAAAAAAGCATGCAGGATTTTTTCTATGTTAAACTGGCTCAGCCGAATGCCTGTTCGCCAGATCTCATCAAGACCATGCGGGCGTGTACTCCATATCCGGCGCGCTATTTCAGCAGGTTTTGAGAATATTTCTTCCATATGCTCGCGGATTTGCGAGCCCGACAATCCTGCAGCAACACCGGCACCTACAATTGAACCTATAGAAGAACCAGCAATAATATCAGGTTTAACCCCAAGCTCATCCAGCACTTCAACAATATGCAGGTGGGCGATGCCTCTGGCACCACCTCCACCCAATGCCAATGCTATTGTCCCTTTGCTCATCAGTTTTGCGCAGGCCCAACAATGAGAATAGCCGGATCAACAGTTAGCAGTTTCTCCGCAATATTTTTCACTTCATCAAGGGTAACTGCATTGATCAAATCCGGACGCTCATTGATATAATCAAGAGCCCTCCCCTGATCCTGCAAGCCAACCAATGTGGCTGCAATAGAGCCGGAAGATGAGAGATTATTCACCGCGTAAGACCCAATCAGATAGCTTTTAGCCTCCGCAAGTTCAGCTTCAGTCACTCCATTTTTGGCCAGATCTGCTACGACTTCACGAATAATTTGCAATGTTTCGGCTGCTTTGTCTGATCTTGTACCTGTGCTTATAATCAAGGAAGATGCATGATCGGGTAAAGACAAATAGGATGAAGCAGAATATGCAAGCCCACGCTTTTCACGCACTTCATTATACAAACGCGATGAAAACCCATCCCCTAAAATATAATTCATAACATAAGATGGGAAAAAGTCAGGATCATCGACCGGAACAGCCGGATAAACAAGCGTGATGGAAGTTTGGGGAAGGTCATAACTTACGCTAGTGGTCGCCCCCAAAGACGGTACTGCATCAGATACTGGCAAGAGCTCAGCATTGGCAGGCAAATCACCAAAAACCTCATCCAGAATTGGACCGAGTTCCTCTTCAGAAATCGCACCAACAACACCGACCAGCAGATTGTCACGCGCAAATGTTTTGCGATGCAATGCAGCAAGATCTTCAACTTCAATCGTGTTGAGCGTAGAGATTGTTCCCTCATCAGGACGTGCATAAGGATGCTCACCATATAACGCCTCATCCAGCTTGCGCTTTGCAACGACTTGCGGATTGCGTTGTGAGGCCTCTAAGGAGGTCACCAATTGAGAACGAATTCTATCAACTGCAACCTGATCAAAGCGTGGCTTGTTGACGGCGAGAGCCACCAGATCCAAGACGTCTTTATGATTTTCAGCCAGCATACGAACACTGCCGCTGAGCTTGTCCACATTGGCCGAAAAGCGCATCTCGCCACCTAGATCATCGAGGCGCTCCTGAAATGCATCAGCCTCCAAATCACCAGCGCCTTCATCAAACAAACCAGACATCAAGGTTGTAATACCCTCTTTGCCAGCCGGATCTTGCGATGTGCCGCCATCGAATGAAAAGCGCATCGAGATAATCGGAACAGAACTATCCGAAACCAGCCAGGCTTTGATACCTTTAGGTGATGTAATTTCTTTAATTTCAAACGCATAAGAGATTGAAAAGAGCGCCGAAACAGCCAGCATAGCGATCATCATGATTGCAATTGCAAACTGTTTGCTCATATAGCGTATAATGATTGTCATACTCATCTAAACCAATCCCTACTTAGCATTCGCTGAGTTATCTTGCACCGGTGCTTCGTCCGTATCGTTCATCTCCGGCGTTGCATTACCAACACCATCACCAACAATGCGTGCAGTTTCCGGCTCCATATCGGGTGGCAACAAATAACTTGTCACAGCGCGATCCATATTCAAATAGCGCGAAGCAACGTCTTTGATCTGATCGACAGTCACTGCTTTCAACTGCTCGGGCATTTTATTCACATCTTCAACAGATTGACCGACTGCGGCCGCAGAACCAAAGATACTAGCCATGCCATACTGACTGTCCCGTGCAAAAATAATGTCTTTTAAAAAGCGGTTTCGAGCCTGATTCAACTCGGTTTCACTGACACCTTCTGTGGTAATTTTATTAATTTCCTGCTCAATACGCTTCTTAACTTCGCCAAGCGTCGCATCACCACTTGGTGATCCATAAACAGAGAAAGTGCCATCATCATAAGCATCGCCATAAAAACCAGCAGCAGCGCTTCCGGCTATGCCGTCCTTTACAATCAGCTCCTGATAGAGACGTGAGCGCATGGAGCCGCCTAAGATTTCACCCAGTAAATCCAAGGCAGCCGCATCACCTTCCTTGGCATTTGGAAAGCGTGACTCATTATTATAAGAGGGTGTGAGCCATCTCATTGTATAGGAAGGCTGAGAAACGCGCGGATCGTGCAAGCGCACTTCACGTGCGGTGTTTTTTTCCGGCTCTTGCGGACGATTGCGGAGCTCCGGCTCCTCACCGCGCGGAATTAATGCGTAGTTTTCTTTTGTAAGTTCCAGAACTTTTTCCGGCGTAACATCACCGGCAACCACTAAAGTTGCGTTATTCGGCTTATAAAACTTTTTATAAAATGCCAGTGCATCGTCGCGGTTCAAACTTTCCATATCCTGGCGCCACCCAATGACAGGGCGTCTATATGGATGATTAAAATAAAGAACCGGATTGGTATTTTCACCAAGGATCGCACCCGGATTATTATCAATACGCATACGGCGTTCTTCGATAATAACATCGCGCTCGGTATTCACTTCCGCCTCATCAAGAACCAGATTTGTCATCCGGTCTGCTTCAAACTCCATGACCATAGGCAAAGCATCAGGCGAGACACGCTGATAATAGGCAGTGTAATCATATGAGGTAAACGCATTTTCCTGCCCGCCAATCTCTGCGATACGCTTGGAGAACTCGCCCTCAGGATGATCCTTGGTGCCTTTGAACATCAAATGCTCAAGAAAATGTGCAAGGCCGGTTTTCAAATCCTGTTCATCAGCAGCCCCCACGCGATACCACAACATATGTGTGACAACAGGCGCACGATGATCCGGAATTACGATTACGTCCAAGCCATTGGGAAGTGTAAAGCTCGAAACACCATTTTCGGTAATTATCTCAGGATTGCCGATGCTTATCACCTCTTCTACAGCAGCTGCCGGAGTGGTGGTATCAGCATAAGAAGGGAGTACTGTCAGCGGCGATAAGAAAACCAGTGATGAAGTACAAAGTACTAATCGGCGAAATGTTCTGACCGTCACGAGCTTGCATCTCCTTGTTTAAAAACTGTTGGAAGCATACTGCTTCAACACAACTGTGACCACAATATAATAATTTGCCATTTGTCTGATTAAAAACAATTATAGACTTGTCAGCTTTACCGCCAACAAGTCTATAAAATTGTTAATGCTGAAATAAATTCAGTGGCTTAAGTTAATCAAGCGGATAATTGTGTCACCGTAAGGGCGCTCATCAACTATTTCAAAAACAGGATCGAGCTCAAGAGCAGCTCCTGCATCTTCTTCCAGCATGATGATAGTGTCAGGTTTCAGCCAGCCCCCCTGATAGGCGGATAAAAGAGCCCGCTCACCAAGACCGCGCTTATAGGGAGGATCAGCAAAGACCATATCAAATGGTTCTATTGTCCCTGCTTGCCCTAGCTGACAAGCATCACGCCTCAAGATTTTTGTGCAACCCGACAAGCCAAAATCCTCGACATTTTGGCGAATCAAGCCCCGTCCCTCTACAGATTCCTCAACAAAAATCGCGTATCTGGCACCACGAGACATCGCTTCCAACCCAAGCGCGCCTGTACCTGCAAACAGATCCAACACGCGTCCATTCTCAAGTTGCTCACGATATTTGTGGCCTAGAATATTAAACAGACTCTCTCGGGTTCGATCCGTCGTTGGACGGATCGATTGAGATTGTGGAGTGGCCAGAGGTCGGCCACGCAGTTTACC